>NZ_JBHVIN010000027.1:0-95344 GCF_042799575.1 Streptomyces sp. NPDC057682
ACCACCTTCACCAACTTCTCGAACCGGCCCATACGCAACCCGGTGAACGTCTCCACCCACAACGGCTCAGCCCGCAACACCCCACCCATACAAGATGAATGCCCTAACCCAGACGTTCTGCAACAACCTTTAGTAGCAACCGACAGAGGGGCCCGGCACCAGGTGCCAGGCCCCTCCGTCATGGCGCGACGCGGCCGGGCTCCGCCTCACCCGGTCCGGCCGAATTCCCAGTATGCGTACCGGACCACAGGTCGACGGACTACCCGTGCGACGCCTTCGGCCAGCAGGTCCGGCGCTCGCGAGGGATCAGCAGAGGACCCGGCACACAGGTACCGGGCCCTCTCCGATTTGCCTCGCAACGGGCGACCCGCCCTCCCCTGCGGCCGCGATGCAGGCTCGAACCTCAGGAAATCGGTCCGTCGGTCCGACGCACCTGCCGGGGCGGCTCTCGCCGCACCGAAGGGGTTTGCCGGGTCACCCTTCGCTCAAGCCGTGCTCCGCTCCGACTAGCAGAATGCAGCCTGCTTGCCTCCGCGCATGCTGCCAGAGTCCGCTCCCCAGCTCTGGCTGCCGATGGTGGCGTAGGCGAAGACCCGGATGCACTTGTTCCCGGCGTACACGGTGGCGGGGCCCGCGTACTCCCCGTAGTTACCGGTGTCCTGCGCGTAGGCGCCCGAACCGGAGTCGGGCGTGCAGTAGTCCGACGGGCTGGTCTCAGTACAGCGCTGAACGGACACGGTCATCGAGTGCTTCGTGCCGTAACTCGTCAGCAGGACGGCGCAGTTCTTCTGGGTCGAGCTGTTCCAGTAGACCTCGACCTTGTGGTAGGTGCCCATCTGCTGGTAGTCGACCAGGGTTCCGCTGCACACGGACGAGCCGGCGACCATGGCCGAGGCCGACGCGGGAGCCGCCGGCGTCAGGACGAGCAGACCGGCAGCGACGGCCATGGTCGTCAGGATTGCACGCATCTTCTTCATGTCCCCCCCAGGGGTGAGTGATGAGTCGCCACAGACCTTAGGGGGAGAAACCAGGAACATGTCATGGCCACGCAACGCTTGTGATTCTTCGCACGACTTCAGGGCTAATAACTAGCCATAAATACCGGGTAATTGCGTCAGCGGAATCACTTTTCGGCCGTCACTGGCTCAATCATGGAGCGAAGCCTTTCCTCGTCAAGCGCCTGAAGTGTCCGGGCGGCAATGCGGCCTTCACGGTCCAGTACAACTGTCGAGGGGATGCCGTTGGGGGCCAGGGTCCCCTTGGGGAACCCCTTGAGGATCAGCGTGCCGCGCGGGTCGTACAGGCTTGGGTACGGCACCCCGAAGTTTTCCTCGAAAGCCTCTGCGGGCTGCTTATTGAAGTCCCGGGTATTGATCCCGACGAACTCCACGCCTCTCGCCTTGAGGTCTTTCGAAACCTTGACGAAGTGCGGTGCCTCCGCCCGGCACGGCGGGCACCAGGAGCCCCAGACGTTCAGTACGACAACCTTGCCCTTGAGGCTGGCGACATCAAACTGCGTGCCGTCCAGAGTCTTCCCGGCCAACTTCCCGGCCATCACCCGATCGTCCTTGGCGACGGTGGAAATTCCGGTCTCACTGCTGGTCACGAAGTTCGTGCCAGATCCATTGGACTTGGTGGAATCTCCGGAACTGCAGGCCGATATGACGAGTGCGGCAGACAGCGTTCCAGCGGTGAACAGGGCACGACGAAAGGCGCGGCTGAGGCTCATATCGAAGAGTCTCGCATGTACGGTCCCGGGCCACTGGGGTGGCGTACGTCAGAGGCCCTCTGCCGTTGGGAGTGTGCCAACTCCAGGTACGGAAGACCCGTTTCATGCCTGTCGCACCCTCTCACGTCTCACGAAATCTCACACAGCCGGGGGAAGCCGGCCGCCCGATGCGTCCGCGGCTCGGCTCGTGGAGCACCGCCGGTGCCCTCATCGATGGACGATGGGCATCTCGGGGTGCACGGGTGGCCTTGACGCGGCATGCTCTGCCGTCCGCGCTCGCGCCTGGACCGCCGTGACCTGGAACCGGTGACGATCGGTGGCGGAGCGGCTACCCGGACGCGCCCGCACGGCCCGGTGGTTCGAACGCGGCCAGGGTGCGTTTGCCGACGGCCGCGAAGACGACGCCGTCGGCCCGGACCGTCAGGTGCGACCCGCCGCCGGACGGTCGGGGCTCCGATGTCCGGACGGGTTCGGACCGCCACAGCTCCCGCCCGCCGGCGCCATCCAGACAGACAAGCGTGCGGTTCGCCCTGAGCACGTAGATGCGGCCCTTGGCGTCGATGTACGGATCGGCGTCCGACCCGGCGATCGGCAGCTGCCATCGCACCGTGCCGTCGTCAAGGCCGGTGGCGACCAGGCGACCCTTCACCCGGTCTCGCACCACCTTCCACGTGGGGCCGAAGACGATGGTCCCGGGTTCTTCGCCCGCGGTCTGCGGCGGATCGATCTCGTGGCTCGCCCGGCGGGTACCGGAGGTGTCGAAACGCGTGTACTCCGTCATGCGGGTCATCTCGCTGTTCCAGACCTCGATGCCGAGGGAGTCCTTGTCGGACTGGTGCGCCCAGGACACATCGGGGGACGGCAGGTCGCGGCTCCAGCGCACCTCGCCCGTACGCGGATCGATTCGCTCCACCACCGCCCGGAGGCGTTTCGCGCCGCGGCCGGGGCTAAGGGTGACGACGGCTCCCGCCACCATTCTCGGGTAGGCGGGCGCGCTGCTCGACGTGGTCCGGTCCCATGTCTCGGCACCCGTCTCGACGTTCCTGCCGCTGATGCCGAAGGCGCTTCCCACCACGAGGTCGGAACCGCTCAGTACCGCCGACCTACCCATGGGAGCCTTGACGTTCCACCGGTCGCTTCCGGTGGTCAGATCCACGGCGCGCAGCACCTGCCGTTCCCACGCACCGGTGCCGATGAGGTTGTTCCCCTCGGCAACGATCACCAGGGACCGCTTGGGCGAGACGGTGAGCATGACGCTGTTGTCCCGCGTACGCGGGGTTCCCCACCGTCTTCTTCCCGTGCGGGCGTCGTAGGCGGTGACCGCCTCCTTCTGCGACTCGCAGAGCACCAGGTCATCGGTGGCGGTGCAGTGGCCGACGTCCGACGGCAGTTTCGTCGTCCAGCGCGCCGCGGCCGCAGGCACCGTCGACGAGGGGGCGGCGTCGGCCGCGCCTTGTCCCTTGTCCCCACGACCGGTCCACGGCTGCTGCCAGGCGACGAGGCCGAGAGCCAGGGAGACCAGGAGTGCCCCGGCCCCCAGGGCCACCCGCCGCCGTGGGCGGCGGCCGGGCACGGCATGGTGCTGCCCGGTCTGGTCCTCCTCCTTCCGTTCCCGTTCCGGCACCGGGGGCGCGTCCTCGGCGGATGCGGTCGCCGGTGGCCGGATTGCGCTCTCCCGAAGCAGTTCCAGGATCTCCGTGGGGGTCGGCCGGGCGGCGGGGTCCTTGGCCAGGCACCGGCCGATCAGCGCGTGCAGAGGGCCCGTACCGGCGAGGGGCGCGGGCTCGCCGTGCACGACGTGCCAGGCGATCGCGTAGGGGTTGTCGCCCTCGAACGGAGCCGCGCCGGTGAGCGCGTACGTGAGCACCCCGCCCAGCGCGAAGACATCGGCGGTCGGCCCCGCACCGGCCCCCGAGACGAACTGTTCCGGGGCCATGAACGCCGGCGTGCCCACCAGGGCGTCGGTCCGGGTCAGGCGGTCGGTGCCGTTGACACGCGCGATGCCGAAATCGATGACGCGTGGACCGTCGTCGGTCAGCAGGATGTTGCCGGGTTTGAGGTCGCGATGGACCAGCCCCACCCGGTGGATGTCCCGCAGGGCCTCGGCCAGTTCGTACGCGAGGACGCGCACCTCGTGCTCCGGCAACGGACCGCGGTCCCTCACCCGGTCGGCGAGCGAGGGCCCCGGTACGAACAGCGTGGCCATCCAGAGCAGCGGGCCGTCGGTGGAGGCGTCGATCACCGAGGCCGTGTACGCCCCGCTGACCCGCCGGGCCGCCTCCACCTCGCGGGCGAATCGCGCCCGGAAGCGCGGATCGGCGGCGTACTCCTCGCGGATCACCTTCATCGCGACGCGCCGGCCGGTGGGGGAGGCTGCCACGAAGACGCGGCCCATGCCTCCCGACCCCAGGAGCCGCTCGACCACGTAGGGGCCGACCGTCGCCCCCGGCCCCAACCGCTCCCCGTACGCATCCATCATTCCGGCCCCGCTCTCACCGGCCGACGACGATACCGATCCGGGACGCCCGTCGTCAGAGCGTTCTCGGCCTTAGGACGTGTTGTGAAGAGTGGTTCTCGCTCCGAGAAACGGGGCCAAGGTCGCGGTCGTGCGCGGCCACCGCCGAGCTGCGGCGCCGCCTGTGGCATGTGGTCAGGCGTTGTCCGGGGCGGCGGTGACGGCGAGGGTGTGGAGCAGGCCGACGAACGCCAGGACGGACGGGGCCGGCTTCGCGGTGGCCACAGCACGCCGTAGTCGACGGTCGGCCCGTCCCGGAACGGCACGAAGGCAACCCCGGGCAGGTCGTGGTGGCGGGCGGCGTGCACGGCCACGATCGAGGCACCGAGCCCGGCCGCGACGAGGGCGGGAATCTCCTGCCAGAAGGTGTAGCAGGGGCTGCGGGGGATGGGGCGGCCCATCGGGGTGCGTGGGGGCACGTGGACGTCCAGCAGAGCCTTCGGGGATCTTCCCTTTGGGTACGACCAGCGGCACATCCGCCAGATCCTCCAGCGACAGGCTGTCGCGACCCGCCAGAGGGTGGCCGTCCGCGACAAGGAGCGCCCGGCGCTCGCGGAACAGCACCGGTCCGGTGGTGATTCCGGGCTCCTGCACGGGAAGCTCGCTGCCCTGCGCCTCCGGTTCGCCTCGGCACAGCGGGCCGATCGGCTCGTCGAACTGGATCTCCTGGACCCGCACGGAGCTTTCGCGGTGGCGGCTGCGGAAGCTCTCGGCGGCGCGGAGGACCAGGTCTGCGCACCACGGCGTGGAGTAGCCGACGCGGAGCGTGCCGGTGATCCCCCGTGCCTCCGCGGCGGCCCGGTCGACGGCCTGCTGGATCTGCAGGTGGGCGGGGAGCAGATCGTCGCGGAGCCGCTCCCCGAGCGGGGTGAGGCGGACCGTGCGTGAGGTGCGCGCGAACAGCCGGGCGCCGATGCGCCGTTCCTGCTTCTTGATGGCGTGGCTGACCCGGGAGGAAGTGATGTGCAGCCGCTCGGCGGTGCGCCCGAAGTGCAGTTCCTCGGCCGGCGTCAGGAAGATCTCGATGTCCCGCAGTTCCATGATCCCTCCCGGCCATGAACCTTGCGGTCATCGCTGTACTGACACAACACGCATGGATGACCTGTTGGGCGACGCAGCCTTGCCGACATCGCCGTTGTACACCGGTGAGCACCGGATCAGGCTGCTACCAGGCGCGTCGAACGGGCGACGAACCGAACAGGGTTCAAGGGAGCACACGACCATGCCCATCACCCTGTCCGAGCAGGGCAGGACCGCCTTGCGGACCGCGGCGTACGGCGCCGTCCCACCGCCCTCGACGCCGCCTGACAGATCCCCTGAAGTCACCCAAAACAGCACACTCAACCGAGAGTTGCCCATGCCGAAACGCAGCGCTTCCCCAACCGAATCGCAGTGGACCGGGATGGTGCCGGTCGACGACACGGCCCTGGCCGTCACCGACACCGGCGGCCCCGGTGTCCCCGTGGTCCATCTCAACGGCCAGTTCGCGACCCAGGGGTACTGGCGGCACGTCATCGCCGAACTCGGCACGGGATGGCGGCACATCACCTACGACGAGCGGGCCCGCGGCAGGAGATCGAAGCAGTCGGCGGACTATTCCTTCGAGGCCGCTGTCCATGATCTCGATGCCGTTCTCGCGGCCCGGGGTGTGACCCGGGTGCTGGTGGTGGGCTGGTCCTACGGAGCATTCGTCGGGGCACACTGGGCCGGCCGCAATCCCGACCGCACCCTGGGCGCGGTCCTGGTGGACGGCGCGCAACCTCACGACTGGCTCGACGGCCATGGAGCAGCGGATTCGCAGGGTGTTCCGGCGAATGAACTGGTTCATGCCCCTGCTGCGCCCGACGGGGCTGATCCCGCGGATGACCGCCGCACAGATGGCGGACTGCAACATTGAACTCGGCCGGCTCGCCCGCGCGGGCGAACTGGGCCCCGTGCTGGACAACATCGCCGTCCCCGTGCGGTACGTGCTTGCTTCGGGAACGTCTCTCGGCAGCAAGGGGGATGAGCAGGAACGCATGCGCGCAAGCCTCGACCAGGTATTCGAGCGCAAGCCGAACATTCAGCTCAGCGCGAAGGTCCCCAGCAACCACGGTGCGATTCCGAAGAAGGATGCCCCGGCCGTCGCCAAGGCCGTACGCGAAGGTGCGGCCGTCCTCGGCCGGGAGGATTCGTCGTGAAGACGACGAGCGGGTTCGCATCCCGCCACCCCGGCAGCCGTACGACCAGGTCAGAGGCGTGGGGCGGCCGCGTCCAGGAGGGCGTGGCCGGCCGGGGTGAGCTCGTGGGTGACGGTGCGGCCGGTCCGGCTGCTGTCGATCAGGCCGGCGTCCCGCAGGATCGTCAGGTGCTCGCTCGCCGTCGGAAGGGTGACGCCCACCAGCCCGGCCACCGCGGTCGTCCGCAGCGGCGTGGTGAGCGCGGCGAGGATCCGTGAGCGCGTCGCGCCCAGGAGGCGGTCGAGCGACCTCGGCGTGACCGGCGTCGACCACAGGTAGCGTCCGGACGCCGGGTAGTAGATCGCCGGGGTCCAGTGGTCCGAGGTGGTGCACTGGACCCGGTCGGTGATGAACAGGGACGGCACGAGGACGAGGCCGTGGGGGCAGTCCACGTCGATGTCGACGGCCTTCGCGACGTCGACGGTGTCGCCTCCGTACCCGGCGGACGGGTGGAGGCGTGGGAGGATCGCGCGCAGACCTTCGCGGTTGACCTGCAGGGCCCGGTCCAGCATCTCGGCCCGCAGCGCCTGCCGCATGGACGGCCACTCCGGTTCCACCACGGCCTCCCACAGGCGGCGCAGAGCGTCGGCGGCCTCGGACCTGACCCGGTCCGGGTCGTCGAGCAGCCGGCGGGCCACGTCCGCCCCGCGCCCCGCCGCGGCGTCGGCCAGCTCCGCGGATGCCCGGTCAAGGGGTGCGGCAAGGAGGTCCCGCATGCCTTCCTCGAACGTCGGCTCGCTGGACCTCGGTGACGGATCGAGGAAGTCGGGCCGATACGCGCCGTCGGCCATGAAAACGGTGAGTGCCCTCAAGTCCAGTCGCGCAATCAGGTGTTGGCGGCGGCGCAGCCACGGGTGGAACACGGGATGGCGCTGGGGTTCGGTCAACAGCCGGGCGAGGCTGCCCACTTCATGGATCGGCGACATCGCCCACCGTACGCTCGCGGCACCGGCGCCCAATCGGTAGCGGATCACCGCACCATTGTGAGGCCACCGCCGAAGTGAGCGCGAACGGAACGGGCGGGCTCCGAGACTCTGCTCATGACTGACACGGACCCGGTCGCCCGGCCCTCCACGCGACCCGACCATCCTCGGACCCGAACGATCCCGCTCGGCGCCCACGGTTCCCGCATCGAAGTCGTCGCCTCCTCGGCGGAGACCGGCGGGACGCTGAGCCTCTACCGTTGGCGCCTGGCGCCCGCAAGCCGGGGCCCCGGCCCGCACTTCCACACGACCTTCGCCGAGACCTTCGTCGTCGAGGAGGGCGAGGTCGACTTCTTCGACGGACGGGACTGGCGCACCCTGCGGCCCGGCGACACCGCACACGCCGCGGCGGGCGGCGTCCACGCGCTGCGCAAGGAGCGCGCCGAGCCCGCCACCGTGCTCATGCTCCTCACGCCGGGCGTCCCGCGCGAGGAGTACTTCGCGCGGCTCGCCACGATCGACGAGCGAGACCTGACCCGGCTTCACGAAGCCCACGACAACCATTTCGTCGAGGCGCCCGAGAGCTGAGGGTGCCGCCACCGCTTCCGGCGACGGACGCGCCGTCACGCCGGACCCCACTGTTCCCACAAGGATTTCCCGCCTCAGGAGGCACTGTGCCCAGCATCGCCATCGTCGGAGCCGGCCCCGGTATGGGCCTGGCCATCGCCCGCGCCTTCGGATCCCGTGGCTTCGATGTCGCCCTCGTCGCCCGCAACCGCGCAACGCTCGACGCCTTGGTCGGCCGGCTCGGCGCCGAAGGCATCACCGCTGCCGCGTTCCCCGCGGACGTGCTCGACCATGCCGCGCTCACCCGGGCGCTCCAGGACGCCGCCACGCGTTTCGGAGGCATCGACGTCCTGGAGTACTCCCCCGCTGTGAGCATCGCATCCACGACTCCCACCGTCCCTTCCGCAACCGATCCGTCCGATGTGCGGTGGGCGATGGACTTCCTGCTCTACGGGGCCATCGCGGCCACCCGGGCCGTACTGCCCGCGATGCGCGCGGCCGGCGCGGGCACCCTGCTCTACACCAACGGGGCAGGCTCGCTCGACCCTCTTCCGATGCTCGGCAACATCAACGCCGCCCAGTCCGCGCTGCGCAACTGGGCGATCGGCCTGCACAAGGAACTGGCCGGTACCGGGGTGCAGGCCGCCCATGTCGCCATCGGCGTATGGATCGGCGCCGGCGCCCCGCCCGGGACCCCGTCGGCCTCGGCCGACGAAGTCGCGCCGCTCTACTGGGACTTGTACACGCAGCGCGACGACCACGAGAGGGTCTTCACCCTCTGAGACGGCCCCGGCCTCTACGACCCGGGCACGGGGCGGGCCCGCCGGGCGACGGCGCGGAGCGGTGGGGAGCGGTGGGGAACTACCCTCACGTGACCTGTCCCGTGGTACACCCGGAGTACTGACATGCCCCTGCTCGGCCGGCACATCCTGTCCAGTGAACAGTTCGAACGCGGAGATCTCGACCAGCTCTTCGCCCTCGCGGACCGGCTCCGGCCCGCCGCCCGCGGCCTGGCCTCCTGCCGTGTCCTCGAAGGCGCGGTTCTGGCCAGTCTGTTCTTCGAGCCGAGCACCAGAACCCGGCTCAGCTTCGAATCGGCGTTCGCGAAGCTCGGCGGCTCCGTGATCAGCACCTCGTCCGGCGATGCCACCTCGGTGTCGAAGGGCGAGTCGCTGGCCGACACCAGCCGTGTCGTCAGCGGGTACAGCGATGTGCTGGTGGTGCGCCACCCCGCGGAGCCGGCGCTGCGCGAGTTCGCCGGAGCCACGCGGGTCCCGGTGATCAACGGGGGCAACGGGGCCGGTGAGCATCCGACCCAGGCGCTGCTCGACCTCTACACGCTGGAGCGGGAGTGCGCCCGGCTGGGCACGCCCCTGGACGGGCGGCGGATCGCGCTGGTCGGCGATCTCCGGCACGGCCGGACCGTGCACTCGCTGGTGCGGCTGTTGTCGTTGTACCGGGACCTCACGCTGGTGTGCGTGTCGCCCGCCGCCCTGCGGATGCCCGCGGACCTGCTCGCGCTGTGCGCGGCGCGCGGCCACCGGGTGGAGGAGACGGACCGGCCCGACACCGGGCTCAGGAACGCCGACGTCGTGTACGCCACCCGGCTGCAGCGGGAGCGGCTCGGCGGCGAGAGCCCGGAGTACGGCGAGGAGTTCCGTATCACCGGGGCGCTGGTGGACGCCTGCTGCCACGAGGGGACCGTTCTGATGCACCCGCTGCCCCGCGACACCCGCCCGGGGGCGATCGACCTCGATCCGGACCTGGACGCCGACCCCCGGCTCGCGGTCTTCCGCCAGACGGACGGGGGCGTCGCCGTGCGCATGGCGCTGTTCGCCTCGGTTCTCGGCGTGGCGGAGGAGGCCGTGGCGGCGCTGCGCCCGGCCGGCTGGTACCGGCCCGAGCAGATCGGCGTCCAGGACGCCCCGTTCCACCGCGTCCGCGACCTCGACGGCGCCGGCCCGGAGGCGGCGGTGCGCTGAGGGGGAACGTCGCCGGGCGCCCGGGACCTACCAGTCCACGTCCAGCCGCAGCGGGCTGCGCGAGGTCGCGCCGAGCCGCCAGGAGACCGGTTCCGCGGGGTCCGCCAGGCGCAGACCGGGGAAGCGGGCCGCCAGGCGGTGCAGGGCGAGCTGGAGTTCGCAGCGGGCGAGCCAGGCGCCGAGGCAGTAGTGGGGGCCCGCGCCGAAGGAGAGGGTGGGGGCCTCCAGGGGGGCGAAGAGGTCGTGGAGGGTGGCGGGCGGGAAGACGGCCGGGTCGCGGTTGGCCCGGCCGCAGTCGGCGAGGACGGTCGCGCCGGCCGGGATCGTCACCCCGCCGACCTCGACGTCCGTGGCCGTGTGCCGGGCGCTGCCCCGGTCGTCGCCCAGCGGGACGAGGTGGAGGATCCGGTCCGCGACACGTCCGGCGGCCTCCTCGTCGGCGCCCAGGCGCGGCCAGCTCGCGGGGCGTTCGCCCAGGAGGTAGAGCAGCGCGTTGCCGAGCATGGTCGAGGTGCTGTCGTGGCCGCCGACGGCCAGCCCGCACACCAGGGTGACGAGATGGGCATCCGGTACGCCGCCCTCCCGGTCCGCCGCCGCGACCAGCCCGCTGACCAGGTCTTCGCCGGGGGTCCGCCGCCGTTCGGCGACGAGGTCGGCGCCGAACGCGCGGAACTCCTCCAGGGCGGACGCCACCTGTTCGCGGTCGTGGGTGCCGTCGGAGAAGGCGTGCTCGCTCCAGTACCGCATCCGGTCCCAGACCGGCTCGTCGAGCCCCATCAGCCGGCTGATCACGGCCACCGGCAGCGGGAGAGTGAACGCCCCGACCGCGTCCGCGGGCCTCGGCAGGGTCTCCAGCCGGCCGAGGAGGTCGTCCACCATCTCCGCGATCCACGGCCGCCAGCGGGCGACGGACCGCGGGGTGAACGCCCGGCGCAGGGTGCGGCGCAGCCGCAGATGGGCGGCGCCGTCCTGGTTGAACATGAGGTCGGGGCTGCTCACGAGGTCCGGGACGTCGGAGAGGGGCGGGGCCTCGGGGGTGAAGAGCCGGGCCCGGCCGAACCTCGGGTCGGAGAGCACCTGCCGGACGTCGGCGTAGCGGCTGACCAGCCAGACGGGGGCGCCGTCGGGAGGTTCGGCGAGGCGGGGCGGGCCCGGTGCGTCGAAGTGCAGGCGGTGCAGGGGCACCGGGGCGGGGGGCGCGGACTCGGCGGTCAACGTACCTCCTGGCGTGGGCGGTCGGGGCGGTCGGGGGTGTTCACAGTTCGACGAGGACCTTGCCCCGGTGGGCGGCCGGCCCGGCGTAGAGGCCGGCGTAGGCGGTGGGGATGGCGTCGAAGCCGTGGTAGACGGTGTGGTCGCAGACGATCTCGCCGCGCCGGACCCGGCCGCCGAGATCGGTGTGCAGGGCCCGCCAGTTCTCGTCCGTGAACCATTCCAGGGAGAAGATGCCGCGGACGGTGGCGCGCGGGAACATCAGGTACGGCAGGAGCCGGGGGCCGGTGTGCTCGTTGCCCACCTGGGTCGCCCACTGCCAGCAGACCGCCACCTGGGCCCCGATGGTGAGCAGCGGGAACACCGCGTCGGTGACCGCGCCGCCGAGGTTGTCGAAGTACCGGTCGATGCCGTCGGGCGCGGCCCGTTCCAGCGCGTCGCGGACGCTGTCCGCGTCGTCCCCGTGCCGGTAGACGATCACCTCGTCGAAGCCGAGCCCGGCGAGGTGTGCGGCCTTCTCCGGGGAGGAGGTGGTGCCGATCACCCGGGCCCCTTCGAGCGCGGCGAGCTGGCCGACGAGGCTGCCGACGGCACCGGAGGCCCCGCTGATCACGAGGGTGTCGCCGGGGCTGATCGTCATGTACTTGGTGAGGGTCCCCCAGGCGGTCATCCCGGGCCCGCCCATCACGCCGAGCGCCGTCTCCAGCGGCAGGGCGTCGTCGTACCAGGCGGGGTCGAGCCTGCGGTAGGCCGGGAAGACCATGGGGAAGGTGCCGGTCGCCCACGGTTCGGGCGCCCCGGTGGAGATCAGATGGGTGCGCCAGCCGCCGAAGCCCTGGACGAGGTCGCCGACGCGGTGGGCGGCCTCGGGTCCGGCCTCCACCACCTCCATGACGGAGTCGGCGCCCATGTGCCCGCCGAGGGGGGTGTCGAGGGCGATGCCCTGGAGGTACGGATCGACGGAGACGTACCGGGTCCGCAGGAGCATCTCGTCGGGGGCGAGGTCGACGTCGATGTGCTCGACGACCTTCTCGTAGACGCGGTCCACGTCGGGGACGCCCTCGACGTGTTCGCGGAGCACCCACTTCTCGGTCTTCATGGCTTCCTCTCCGGCGGTGCGGCGGGACGGACGGGCACGGGGATGACGCGATGGGTCGGCGGGGGTGCCGTGAGGTCGACCGAGGCGGTGAAGGGTCTGCCGTCGTCGCGGCAGACGAACTGCATGACGTGGCGGCCGGCGGCGGCGGCGCGGATGAGGCCGCCGGTGGTGGCCCAGACCCCGGACTGGTAGAAGTCGCGCAGTCCGGGAAAGCCGGGGCCGTGCTTCTTGATCAGCTCTTCGAGCGTCTCGCCGCTCTCGACGAAGGGCTGCCAGCCGAGGACGGTTCCGTCGTGGTTGGCGGTGTAGCGGACCTGGGTGAGGGGGCTGGAGACGTCCCGGACCACGATCGCGTCGCGCAGGCCGGGGTGGCGCCGGTCCAGGAAGTCGACGAGGGCTTCCCTGGCCCGGCGTTTCGCCGCGTAGTAGCCGCGTCCGTGCCGTACGGGCAGGGTGTGCAGCTCCTGGCCGCCGCGGACCCGGGTGACCTGTTCGGGGCCCTCGTCCAGGGCCCGCCAGGGGGCGATGTCGCAGAAGTAGGTGGCGTAGACGACGGTGGTGCCCTCCGGGGACAGCTCGGGGTAGTGGCTGCTGCGGAACTGGACGTTGATGCTCCGGTGGCGGATGCCGGTCAGTTCGGCGGCCAGGGTCTCGTCGATGAGGTGCGTCGTGCAGGGGTCGCCCTCGGGGAAGGGGCGGTCGAGGCCGAGGAAGAGGGTGAAGTAGCCGGGGAAGACCATGCCGGGCCGGTGGATGGTCTCGGTGTAGAGCCGGTGGTAGTCCTCGCCGAGGTACCGGCCCTCCAGGAACTTCATGGCCGTCGTGTAGCCGTCGCAGGCGGAGACGACGATGTCGGCCCGCAGTTCACCGCCGTCGCTGAGCCGGACGCCGACCGCCCGGTCGTCCTCGACGATCACCGACTCGACCTTGGTGTTGTACGAGACCTCGCCGCCGAGCCGCAGATAGCGGGCCTCGATCGACCGGGCGAGTCCGAGGGAGCCGCCCTCGGGAACGCCGGCGGAGAGGTTGGCGTGCGAGGCGAGCTGGAAGTGGAAGGGCAGGACCGGGAAGGCCGGGTGCTTCTCGTACAGGATGAAGTTGAACGCCTCCCGCAGCAGCGGATCCTGGAACCGCGCCGAGAAGTCCTTCATCAGCACGGTGATCGTGGTGCGGACGGCGTTGAAGTAGGGCAGGAACGAGGCGAGCATCCGCCAGCGCTCGCGGCGTCCCATCAGCCCGACGGGCTTGAGGAACGGATAGACGGCGAGCGCCTTGCGGAAGCTGCGCAGTTGCGCGCAGAACTTCCGCACCAGCCGGGCGTCGGCGGGCGAGAGTGCGGTCAGATGGGCTTCGAGCCGGTCCGGGTCGGAGTAGAAGTGGACGGCCCGGCCGTCCGTGCCGCGCACGATGTTGAAGACGTCGAAGTGGCGGATCTCCTTGCCCTGGAGGGCTCCGAGCTCCAGCCAGATCTGGTGCATCTCGTTGCCGGGGCCGCTGCCGAGCAGCCAGCTGACGCATCCGTCCAGGGTGAAGTCGCCGCGTTCCCAGGCGGTGCAGCAGCCGCCGGGCAGCTCGTGCATCTCCAGGATCCGGGTGCGGTAGCCGTTCATCCGGGCGTAGACGCCGGTGGAGAGGCCGCCGAGCCCGGCCCCGATGATGATCATCGTCTCGCGGGGACGTCCCGTGCCGCGGCTCATGCGTCCTCGCCCTCCCGTGCCGACCACCGGTCGAGCTGCGGCAGATGTCCCAGCATCCGGGGGTGCCACGGCTCGGTTCCCTCGCTCTCCCAGGCCCGGAACTCCAGGCCGAGTTCGCGGCAGAGGTACTGGACGGCGAAGCGTCCGGTGGAGGCGGCCCGGATCAGCCCGCCCATGCCCGCCCACTGGCCGGCCATGGAGAAGCCGCTCAGGCCCGGCAGCCGCATGCGGTCCCGGCCGACGAGCCGCGACGCGATGTCGTCGGCGTCCGAGAACGCCTTCCAGGCGAGGATGGAGCCGCGCAGATTGCCGGTGTAGCGGTGGGTGGTGGCGGGGGTGGCGACCTCCAGGACGTCGATGCGGTCGGCGATGCCGGGGGTGCGCCGTTCCAGGAAGTCCCGGACGAAGTCGGCGACCTGGCGTTTGCGCCGGCGGTACTCCGTGCGGCTCTCGGTGCGCAGCTCCTTCCAGGAGGCGTAGTCGCTGAAGTAGGTGCAGTGCAGGACGGAGTGGCCCGGTGGGGCGAAGCCCCCGGAGTAGCGGGAGCGGGCCTGCACCACGAGGCTGTCCTGGAGCGCCCCGGGCAGCCGGCCGGCGTCGTCCGGGCCGAGGAGATGGGTGGTGCTGTGCGCCTCGTCCGGCTCCAGGTCGCCGCGCAGTCCGACGAAGGCGGAGACGACGGCGGGGAAGAGGGTGCCGGGGCGGTGCAGCAGATCGGTGTACAGCTTCTCGATGCGGGGGCCGGTGTACCGGCCGCCGAGCAGGTCGTAGACGGTGGTGTGACCGTCGCAGGCGGAGACGACGTGCTCGGCGAAGTACCGGCGTCCGTTGCGCAGTTCGACGCCGACCGCCCGGTCGTTCTCGACCAGGATCCGTTCGGCGCGGGCCCGGTAGGTGACCGTGCCGCCCAGCCCCCGGTACCGCTCCTCGACGGACCGGGCCAGGCCCAGCGAACCGCCCTGCGGGAAACCGGCGTTGCCGTGGTGGGCGGCCGCCATGTTGAAGAGGTACGGCAGCAGCGGGAAGCCCTCCGGGTCCTGGAAGAAGATGTTGCGGAACGCGGTGCGCAGCAGCGGGTCCTGGAAGCGGTCGGCGAAGACGTGCATCGGGGTGGCTGCGGTCCGCCAGAACAGCCGGAAGGCGGGGAGGACCGTGCGCAGGGTCCGGGCCCTCTCCCCCACGGTGCGCAGGGCGGGTGCGGTCAGGAACGGGTACAGCTCGATGCGGATGAAGCGCCGCAGATCCCGGGTGAACGCGCGGATGAGGGGGGCGTCGGCGGGTGACAGCTCCAGGAGGTGCGCCTCCAGCCGGTCGGGGTCGTTGTAGAAGGTGACCGACCGGCCGTCCGCGGCCTCGACCTTGTTGAACAGATCGAAGTTGGTCACCGATTTGCCGTCCAGGGCCCCGAGTTCGCGCCACACCCGGTGGGCGTCGTTGCCCGGGGCGGTGCCGATGAGCCATTCGATGCAGTAGTCGAAGAGATAGCCCTCGCGCGACCAGGCGGTGCAGCAGCCGCCGGGCAGTACGTGCTTCTCGAAGACGCGGGTCCTGGCCCCGCTCATCTGGCCGTAGCAGCCGGTGGAGAGGCCGGCCACGCCCGCGCCGAGGACGATGACGCGGGGCGGGGTGCCCGGGGCGCGCCGCCTGCTGGTCCAGTCGTCCGGGTACTCATCCGCCATGGGCCGCGTCTCCCGTCAGGGCGGACCGCACGAGTGCGGCGTTGCGGGGCAGGTGCTTGGCGTCGAGCAGGTCGGCATGGGTGCCGGAGCCGCGCAGGACGGCGGTGGCGGTGGTGGAGCTGCCGTGCCAGGTGCCCTGCTGCCCGGCGGCGTAGAGGGCGGCCTTGTCCTCGTCGGTGATCACGCTGACGGCCGCGGCGACCGTGCCGGTGTTGGGGGTGCGCCCGCAGAAGGCGAGGTACTCGGCGGCGTGGGCGAGGGTCTCGTGGGCCACGGCCTCGGAGCCGGTGTGTTTGCGCAGGTGCTCGGCGAGTTCGCGCTCGAAGGCGGCGATGCCGGTGGCGTCCGGTTCGTACGGGGTGAGGATGCGGCGGGAGTCGAGGATGACGACGTGGCCGACGCGGCGGCCCCGGCGCTCCAGCTCCTTGGCGGTCTCGAAGGCGAGGTTCCCGCCGAGGGAGTAGCCCAGCAGCAGGCAGGGGCCGTCGGGCTGGGCGGCCTCGACGAGGTCGGCGTAGCGGGCCGTCTTGCCGTCGCCGGGCAGGTAGTTGAAGCCGATGACGGTGTGGTCGGGGAGATGGGCGGCGAGGCCCCGGTAGTCGAGCCCGTGGCCGCCGGCGGGCGGGAAGCAGAACAGGGCGGGGCCCTGTCCGGCGTTGAAGGTGAGGAAGGGCAGTTCGTCGGTGTCCGTGCCGAGCAGCACGTCCTCGACGGTGGCGGCCATGCCGTGCAGGGTGGTGACCTGGTAGAGCCTGCTGACGGGGACGCCGACGCCGAACTCGGTGCGCAGACGGTGGAGCAGTTCGATGAGCTTGATCGAGCTGCCGCCGAGTTCGAAGAAGTCGTCCTCCAGTCCCACCCTGTCGCGTCCCAGGAGGGCCTTCCAGTGCCGGGCGACGCTGATCTCGTAGAGGGTCACCGGTTCCTCGTGGGGCCGGTCGCCCTCCCCTGCCCGGGGGGCGGGCAGGGCGGACGTGTCGACCTTGCCGTTGGCCGTCAGCGGCAGGGCGGGCAGTTCGGTGTAGTGGGACGGGATCATGTACGAGGGCAGGGAGCGGGCCAGATGGCGGCGCAGGCCCCGGACGTCCAGGGCGGCGCCGGGCGCGGTCACGCAGTACGCGCAGAGTGCAGCGTCCCCGCCCGTGTCGGTGCGTACGGTGACGACGGCCCGGACGAGCGCGGGCCACTGGGCGAGGTGGGCCTCGATCTCGCCGATCTCGATGCGGTGGCCGCGCAGTTTCACCTGGCCGTCGGTGCGGCCGAGCAGATGGACCCGGCCGCGGGCGTCCCAGCGGGCGAGGTCGCCGGTGCGGTAGAGGCGTTCGGGGCGGGCGCCGGTGCCGTGGCCGAGGGTCCGGGTGACGAAGCGTTCGTCGGTCTGGGCGGGGTCGCCCGCGTAGCCGAGGGCGACGCCGGGGCCGCCGATCCAGAGTTCGCCGGGGACGCCTGGCGGGACCGGTTCGCCGTGGGGGTCGAGGACGTGGAGGGTGCTGTGGGGCAGGGGCCGGCCGATGGGGACCATGGCCCCGTCCTCCAGGTCGTCGACGGGCCCTTCGAAGCAGGCGCTGTCGATGGTGGCCTCGGTGAGGCCGTAGGAGTTGACGAGCCGGGTGCCGGGTCCGCACAGCCCGGCCAGCCGGCGGTACTCCCCCACGCTCCAGGCGTCCGAGCCGACCACCAGCAACCGCAGGAAGTCCAGCCGCAGCCCTTCGCGTGCGCAGTGGTCCATCACCCCGCGCACGACGGCGGGAACGAACTCCGCGCAGTCCACCCGTTCCTGACGCATCGTGCGGTAGAGCCGGGTGGTGTCGAAGAGCAGGTCCCGGTCGGCGAGGACGAGGGTGCCGCCCGAGCACAGGGCGCGCACCAGGTCGCCGGTGAACACGTCGAAGGACGGTTCGGCCATCTGGAGGTGCGTCCGGACCTCGGTCTCCAGCCGGTACTCCAGGCGCCAGGCCTCGTAGGCGGAGGCGAGGTTGCGGTGGCTGACGCGGACGGCCTTGGGGCGTCCGGTGGAGCCGGAGGTGGTGATGACGTACGCGGCCGATTCGGGACCGGCGGCGTCTCCGGGCCCGTCCGGGTGCGGGGCCGTGCGGGCCAGGTCGGCGAGGGTCGGCGTCGCAACGGCCCAGGCCCCCTTGTGCTCCGGCGCGGTGTCGTCGGCGACGACGACGAGCGCGGCGCCGGTGGCCGAGACGAGGTGGGCGAGCCGGTCGACGGGCTGGCCGGGCCGCACCGGGAGGTAGGCGGCGCCCGCCCGCAGCACGGCGAGCAGGGCGACGACCAGTTCGGGCGACTTGTCCAGGCAGAGCACGACCACCGAGCCCTCGCCCACGCCGAGCGTGCGCAGCCGTGCGGCGGTCTCGTCGGCCCGGCGGACCAGTTCGGCGTAGGTCAGCCGGCGCGGCTCGCCGCCCGGGACCGGCAGGGTCACGGCGACGGCGTCGGGGCGTTCGGCGGCCCTGCGGGCGATCAGGTCCTGCACCGGTACGAAGCCGGTGTCCCCGGCCGGTGCGGGGAGCGGCAGGGCCGGGCGGCTCCACTCGTCCAGGAGCCGTTCCCGCTCCCGGTCGCCGAGCATCCCCAGCCGGGACACCGGCCGGTCGCCGGGCGCGCGGGTCATCCCGTCCAGGAGCCGGAGGTAGTGGCCGGCCATGCGGCGCACGGTCTCGGGGAGGAAGAGGTCGGTGTTGTACTTGAACACGCAGTGGAAGCGGCCCTCCGCCTCGTCCTCGTAGGCGGACAGGGTGATGTCGAACTGTCCTTCCTCCTCGGGGAGTTCGATGTACTCCAGGCGGTATCCGTACTGCTCGGTCGCCACCTTGTGGGTGAGCAGGATGAACATCGCCTGGAACACGGCGGAGCGGCTGGGGTCGTGCTGGAGGCCCAGTTCCTCGACGAGGAGGACGAAGGGGTACTCCTGGTTGTCCAGGCCGCCGAGCACGGTCTCGCGGACCTGCCGCAGCAGTGCGGTGACCGTGGGGTCGCCGGTCAGGTCGGCGTGGAGCGGGAGCGGGTTGACGAAGTAGCCGTAGACGGAGGCGAAGTCCTGCCGGGTGCGGCCGGTCACGGGGCTGCCGACGACGAGGTGGTCCTGTCCGGAGTAGCGGTGCAGCAGGAGGTAGTAGGCGCTGAGCAGCACCATGAACGGGGTGACGCCGTGGGCCTGGGCCAGGGCGTGGACGCGGGCGCTGAGGGCTTCGTCGAGGACGAAGAACTCCGAGGCGCCGTTGTGGGTCTGGACCGCCGGACGGGGCTTGTCGACGGGCAGGTCCAGGAGCGGGACCTCGGCCGGCAGGTGGGAGCGCCAGTAGTCGAGCATGCCGGCCGAATCGGGCCCGGCCAGGAAGGCGTTCTGCTGGTTGAGGAAGTCGAGGTAGCGGGCCGTCACCGGCGGCAGCTCGGGCTCCTGGCCCCGGCGCAGCGCCTCGTACACCGCGAGGAGTTCCTCGATGAAGGTGAAGGTGGAGATGGCGTCGGAGACGATGTGGTGGACGGCCTTCATGATGATCCAGCGGTCCGGGCCCCGCTTGAAGAGGCGGAAGCGGACCAGGGGGTCGTGGGCGAGGTCGTAGGGCTTGCGGTACTCCTGGACGATCGTCGCGTGGATGGACTCCCAGTCCTCGCCCCGGACGTCGAAGAGCGCGACGTCGGCGGGGGCGTCCTCGGAGACCTGCTGCACGGCCTGCCCGTCCACCAGGAGGAAGTTGGTGCGCAGGGCCGGGTGGCGGGCGACGAGGCGGCGGACCGCCTCGAACATCAGGTCCGGTTCGAGGGCGGCGTGGACCTCGACGGCTCCGCCGATGTTGTACGCGTACCCGTCGGGGTTGAGGTGCTTGAGGAACCAGAGCGCCTTCTGGTTCTGCGTCAGCGGGTAGCTCCGCTCGTCCTCGTGGAGGGCGACGGCCGCGGTGGTGCCGTCCGGTCCGCCGGCCGAGGCCAGGGCGGTGAGGCCGTCGTGGAGCTGGTCGGCGAGTTCGCCGGCCGGGGTGCCGCTGAGCAGGGCGACCACGGGCAGGGCGACGCCGAGGTCGGCGTGGACGCGGGCCCGCAGCTCCATGGCGAGGAGCGAGTCGAGACCGAGGGCGCCGAGGTCGGTGGCGGGGTCGACGCGGTCGGGGCCGGTGCGCAGCACGGTGGCGGCGAGCGCGGCGAACCGTTCGGCGACCAGGGCCCGGCGGGCCTCCGGTTCGGCGGCCCGGAAGGTGTCGAGGAATCCGTGGCCGGAGGCGGCGTCGCGGGGCGGGGCGGCGGCGGCCGCGAGGTCGGCGACGAGCGGGGGCGGGGACGGGTACCAGGCGAGGAAGACGGGCCAGTCGACGACGGTGGCGACGACGAGCTGGGCGTGGTCCTGCCCGATGACGCGCTCCAGGACGGCCATGCCGGCCTCGGGGGACAGCGAACTCATGCCCCGGCTGTGCAGATAGTGGTCGACCAGGCCGAGTTCCTCGATCATGCCCGTGGCCCAGGGGCCCCAGTCGAGGCTCAGCGCGGGCAGTCCCTCGGCGCGGCGGTGGTGGGCGAGGGCGTCCAGGAAGGCGTTCCCCGCGGCGTAGTTGGTCTGACCGGCCGTGGTGAGTAGGGAGGCGACCGAGGCGAAGAGCACGAAGTGTTCGAGGGGTTCGTCCCTCAGGTGCCGGTGCAGGAGGTGGGCGCCGACGGTCTTGGGGTCGTGGACGGCGTCGAAGGCGGCCCGGTCGAGATCGGCGACGAGGGTGTCGCGGACCTGTCCGGCGAGGTGGAACACCCCGCGGACCGGCGGTGCCCCGCTCGCGCGGTGGGCGTCGAGCCAGCCGGTCAGGGCGTCCTCGTCGGTGATGTCCAGGGTCGCGAGGACGGGCTGGGCTCCGAGCGCCTCCAGCTCGCGCAGCAGGCCCGTGGCCCGGCCCTCGGGGGTGGCGGGGTCGAGGCCGGCCCAGGTGTCCCGGGGCGGCACGGGGGTGCGGCCGACCAGGACGAGCCTGCGGGCCCCGCGGCGGACGAGGGTGCGGCAGAGCAGCCGGCCGAGCGCGCCGAAGGCGCCGGTGACCAGGTAGCTGCCGTCGGCGCGCAGCCGGGGCGGCAGCGGCCGGGTCAGGGACTCGGCGGGGCGCAGCCGACCGGTGCGGCGGACGCCGTCGCGCAGGGCGATCTCCGCCTCGTCGTCGCTCAGGGCCTCGGCGAGGAGTGCTTCGGCCTCGGCCCGGTCGCCGTCGGGGCCGGGCCGCCGCCGGGGGTCGAGGTCGATGAGCTTGCCGGGGTGTCCGATGAGTTCCTGGTGCCGCAGGACGCGGCCGATGCCCCAGGCGGGCGCTCCGAGCGGTTCGGGTCCTTCGCCGGGCAGGGCGGGCTGGGCGCCCCGGGTGACGATGTGCAGCCGGCCCGCGCCGTCCCGGGCCGCCAGGAGCCGGGCGAGGACGATCAGGGAGTAGGCGCCCGCGCCGGTGTGGTCCCGCAGGGCGCTCCGGTCGCACGCGGCGAGGGCGGGGGCGTCGAGGTTCCACAGATGGAGGACGGTGCCCCGGAAGGGCGCGCCGTCGCGGTCGAGGTCGGCGAACAGGCGGCGCAGGTCGTGGTCGGAGGCGGGGTCGACGGTGTACGTGGAGCCGTCGGCGGAGGCGGTGTAGGCCGTGCCCCGGCGTACGGTGCGGCAGCGTTCGCCCCGGGCGGCCGCGAGGGCGGCGAAGGCGTCGGCGAGGCCGCCGCCGTCCGCGAGGAGCAGCCAGTCGTGGTCCTGCGGGGCCTCGTGCGGGACGGCGTCGGGCGCGGGCGGTTCGTGGAGCGCGGTGCCGGGTCCGGCGGCGTGGAGCCGGGCGGCGGGCAGGGGCGGGCAGTCGGTCCAGACGGGTTCGACGAGCCAGGAGTCGATGGTGGTGCGGGCGACGGCGGTGGCGGCCTTCTCCACGTCGGCGGCGCGGAAGCCCTCCACGCGGCCCAGCGGGGTGCCGTCGTCGGCGTACAGGGCGATGTTGCCGAGGGTGGTGTCGGCGTCGGCGGGGAGCAGGGTGGCGTGGGCCCAGAACGGCTGGTCGCCGATGGGTTCGAGGGCGATCTCGTCCAGCGAGAGCGGCAGTCTGATCCCGGCGTCCGGGGCGGGGCCTTCGAGGACGAGGGGGGTCAGCAGGGTCTGGAAGCAGGCGTCGAGCAGGACGGGGTGGAGGTGGTGGGCCCGTGCGTCGTCGCCGATCGCGCGCGGCGGCCGGATGCGGGCCAGGACCTCGCCCGCGCCGATCCACACCTCTTCGACGGCCTGGAAGGCGGGTCCGTAGTGGTAGCCGAGGCCGGCCAGCGCGGTGTAGCAGTCGGGGCCCTTCAGATGGCGCAGGCTGCGGGCCCGGATCGCGGGGGCGTCGAGCGGCGGGGTGGTGCGGCGGCGTTGTCCGGTGCGGACGGTGCCGGCGGCGTGGACGGTCCGCTCGCCGTCCGCTCCGGTCGGCGAGGCGATGGTGAAGGTGGCGTTCTCCGGGGAGATCGCCACCTCGACGGTCCGGTCCTCGCCGTCGGGCAGGAAGAGCGCCTTGCGCAGTTCGATTCCGGCGAGGACGGCCGTGGTGCCGCCGGTGAGCCGCAGGACCGCCTGGGCCGCCATCTCGATGTAGCCGGCGGCGGGGAAGACGACGGTGTCCTGGATGCGGTGGTCGGCGAGGTAGGGCAGTTCCTCGGTGTCCAGCCGTGCCTGCCAGGTGGGTTCCGCGGAGTCGGTGCGGCGGCCGAGCAGGACGTGGTCGCGCCGGCCGAGGCGGACGCGGGCGACGGGGGCGGGTTCGGTCCAGTAGCGGTCGCGGCGGAAGGGGTGGCGGGGCAGGGTGACCGGCCGTCCTGCGGGCTGGAGCAGCGACCAGTCGACGGGGACGCCCAGGGTGTGGAGCGCGCCGAGCGAGGCGGCGAAGCGCTCGCACTCGTCCTCGCCGCGGCGGATCGAGGGCAGGGTGAGACCGGTGGTGCCGGTGGTGTCGAGGCATTCGCGGATCGCGTGGCCGAGGACGGGGTGGGGGCCGATCTCCAGGAACACGTGGTGGCCGTCGCCGGCGAGCCGGTCGACCGCCGAGCGGAAGCGCACCCGGTCGCGGACGTTCCGCCACCAGTAGGAGGCGTCCAGCTCCTCGCCCCGCGCCGTCCCCTCCGTTCCCGTCAGGTACACCGGCACGCGGGCAGCGCGCGCCTCCAACGGGGCCAGTTCTCGAAGGAGTTCGTTCTTGATCCGTTCCATGACGACGCTGTGGTACGGGACTTCGACGCTGAGGAACTTCACGAAACGCTGTTCGTCGCGCAGTTCCTCGGCCAGCCGGGTGAGGGCCGCCTCGTCCCCGGCGAGGGTGACCGCGGTGGGGCTGTTGACCGCGGCGACGGAGACCCGGTCGCGGTAGGGGCGTACGCGGCGCTCCGCCTCGTCCTCGGTCAGGGCGACGGCGAGCATGGTGCCGGTGCCCGCCAGGGTCTGCTGGAGGCGGCTGCGGTGGACGGCGATCCTGGCCGCGTCCCGCAGGGAGTAGACCCCCGCGGCGTGGAAGGCGGCGATCTCGCCGGTGCTGTGGCCGACGACGGCGTCCGGGCGCACCCCGTAGGACCGCCAGAGCGCGGCCAGGCCGGCCTGTACGGCGAAGTTGGCGGGCTGGGCGAGCCAGGTCCCGCTCATCCGGGAGGCGGACTCGTCGGCGGTCAGTTCCTCGACGAGGGACCAGTCGGCGAATTCCCGCATCGCCCGGTCGCAGGCGGTGACGGCGTCGCGGAAGACCGGTTCGTTCTCGAACAGCTGACGGCCCATGCCCCACCACTGGGGGCCCATTCCGGTGAAGACCCAGACGAGTTTCCGGTCGTCGCTCCCCCGGGCCCGGCCCCGCACGATCCGGGGGTGCGGTTCGCCGCGTCCGTGGGCGGCGAGCGCCTCGTCCAGGGAGTCGGCCGAGGAGTAGACGACGGAGAGCCGTTCGGGCAGGTGCTGGCGGCGGTGGGCGAGGGTGTGGCCGAGGTCGTCGAGGGCCGGGGCCGGGCCGTTGTCACCGGCGAGTTCGCCCCGGATCCCGGCGGCGGCCTCGGTCAGCGCGTCGGGGTGGCGGGCGCTGAGCGGCAGGATGCTCCACGATCTGCGGGCGGGCGGGGCGGGGTGCGGGACCGGCGGGGCCTCCTCCAGGACGACATGGGCGTTGGTGCCGCCGAATCCGAAGGAGTTCACCCCCGCGCGGGCGGGTCCTTCGTGGTCGGGCCAGTCGGTGGCCCGGGTCGGGATCTCGTAGGGGAGGGCCGCCGGGTCGATGGCGGGGTTGAGGGTCTCCAGGTTGATGTGGGGCGGGATCACCCGGTGCTTGAGGCTGAGGACGGTCTTGATCAGGCCGGCGATTCCGGCGGCGGATTCGGTGTGGCCGATGTTCGCCTTGACCGAGCCGACGTACGCGCGGGCGCCCGGGGCCCGTCCGACGGCCAGGGCGCGGGCCAGGGCGTTGGCCTCGATCGGGTCGCCGACCGGGGTCGAGGTGCCGTGCGCCTCCATGTACTGGAGGTCTCCTGGGGTGATGCCCGCCTCGGCGCAGACCCGGAGGATCAGGTCGACCTGGGCGTCGGGGCTGGGCACGGTGATGCCCTGGGTGCGGCCGTCCTGGTTGACCCCGCTGCCGAGGATCACCGCGTGGATCCGGTCCCCGTCCCGCACCGCGTCGTCCAGCCGCTTCAGCGCGACCAGGCCGACGCCTTCGGCGCGTACGTAGCCGTCGGCGGCGGCGTCGAACGTACGGGAGCGGCCCCCGGGCGACAGGAAGCCGCCCTTCGTCTCGGCGACGGTGTACTGCGGGGCCATGTGGAGCAGGGTGCCGCCGGCCAGGGCGAGATCGCTCTCGCCGTTGTCCAGTGCCTGGCACGCGAGATGGACGGCGACCAGGGAGGAACTGCACGCGGTGTCGACGGAGAGGCTGGGGCCGCGGAAGTCGAAGCAGTACGAGATGCGGTTCGACACCATCGTCATCATGGTGCCGGTCGCGGTGTGGGCGGCCAGGGTGGTGAAGTCCAGGTCGGCGAACTGCAGGATCTTGTAGTCCAGGGTGAACGCCCCGACGTAGACGCCGACGTTGGTGCCGGCGAGCGCGTCGGGCCGCTGGCCGCCGTCCTCCAGGGCCTCCCAGGCCACTTCGAGCAGTTTGCGCTGCTGCGGGTCCATGTGGTGGGCCTCGCGGGGGCTGATGCCGAAGAACGCCGGGTCGAACGCGTCGAAGCCGTCGATGTATCCGCCGCGCCCGCCCACGAGGCGCCCGGGTTTGTCGCGGTACCGGCTGCCGAGGGTCGCCACGTCGTAGCGGTCGGGCGGGGTGGGCGTGATGCAGTCCTTGCCCGCCACCAGGTTCCGCCAGAACGTGCGGTGGTCCGAGGCCCTGCCGGGCAGGCGGCAGCCCATCCCGACGATGGCCACCTTGGACCGTAACGTCCGGTTGTTGGCGTCGGACATGTCGAACTCCTCACGTGGTGATGGAACGTCGGGGGCGGTGCGGTCGCGGGCGGGTGTCCCGCCGGTCAGGGCCGGGGGCCCTGCGCGGGCCCGCGTCGCCAGGGGTGCAGGAGGGCCGCCAGGACCTCGCCGGTACCGGGGAAGGCGGCGGGGTCCTGGAGGCCGACGGCGGCCGGTGCGCGGCCCGGCCGCCAGGTGAAGCTGCCGAAGAGGTGGTCCCAGCAAGAGAGGTCGGAGCCGTAGTGGCCGGCTTCGGCCAGATCGGTGCTGTGGTGCAGACGGTGCTGTTCGGGACTGGCCAGCAGATGGTTGAGCGGTCCGATGCGGACGTCGATGTTGGCGTGGACGAAGTAGCCCTGGGCGGCGACGAAGAGTCCGGTCACCAGCACGGCCGGACGGGAGAACCCGACGAGGGCCAGGGCCAGCTGGACCAGCCCCTGCGCCAGGACGATGTCCAGGACGTGGTTGACGCCGTTGTTGGCGACATTGACCTTCTCCGGCACATGGTGCACACCGTGCAGCCGCCAGAGCAGCGGGTTGCGGTGGCCCAGCCGGTGGACGAGGTAGCTGGCGAGCGATCCGGTGAGAAGGGCGCCCGGGATCTCGACCCCCAGATGGTGGGTCGGCTCCGCCGGCGAGATGAGGCCGACGGCCAGCGAGACGAGCAGTTGCGCCAGTCCGCTTCCGGCCATGGTGAGCAGGAAGTAGAGACCGTAGAGGCGCCACTCCTGCTTTCCCGGGTGCCAGGTCGGCTCGTAGGGAATCAGCCGTTCCAGCACGACGAGATAGGCGATGACCCCGATGAGGAAAAGCGGGCTGACCCAGGCCGGGTCCCATCGCTCCCGCACCGCGAACACACCCACGAGAATGACCGCGAGGAGCAGGACCGGATAAGCGGTCGCACAGAGAAATCGAGCCATGGAATTACCGGCCGCACCGCAGCGGGAAACCGAATGACCGGCCGAATAGATTTCGCCATCGGCGGCACGCTCACGCTCGTCCATCCGTGACCCCCACAGGAGACGGTAACCGAAAGAAGGAACGATGCATCCCATCGAGGCAGGTCAGATCAGCCCTGGGCGCATCGGTGAACCCGGGGAGCGACCCCGGACCCGAACGGAAAGATTTCAGACGCCCGGCCCCGACAGAATTCGGCCGTGGCGTGAACCGATGCCTCTACCCCCATCGGCCCAGATCATTTATTTCCCGATCCCACGGCTTTAACCATGCCCGGCTCCGAGAAATTATCCAGCCTTATCGGATGCGATCGGCAATACGAGAGGAGTCCCGCGGAAGCTCCGCACGCATTTATGTGAGGAATTACTTCGTAGGATCATCGATGCACTGGGGGACAGCGCATTTCGGTGCGCCGGTCCGTGCTCGTCGCGCCGGGGCGCGCCTCCGGGCGTGAAACAAAACTCCGGCCCTCGCGACGCGCCCCGGATCGCGCGAGGGCGCCGCCCCCGGCTGGCGCGCCCCGCCGTGCGCCTCGATGCTGTTCACACACGGCACCGAGAGGGCCCGCTATGCCCATGGACGACCCCGCTCCGGCGGACGGCGCGCGCGCCCGTCTGGAACTGCGGGCGATCCGTGCGCTGCTGGACGCGCAACGCCGGAGGATCACCGCCTACGCGGCGCTGCACCCTGCCGAGGGCGAGGCCCGCGCCCCCTGTGTGTCGCCGGAGGGAGTCCTCGTGACGCCCCCCGGGGGCCAGGAGGTGCTGGACGCGCTGCCGATGGCAGCGCTGCTGCTGGAACCCGTTTTCGACGCGGACGGGGAACTGCGCGACGCCCTGATCCTGGGCCGCAACGCCCTGGCCAACGCCTACGGAACCGCGCGCACGCCGGTGGGCGCGGCCGCGCCCCCGGGCGGACCGCATTGGCTCTTCGCCCGCTACCCGGCCCTGGCCGGCACGGCCGTCCCCCGGATGCTGACCGAGGCGTACCGCGAGGGCGCACCGCAGGGGCCGGAAGGCGTGGAATGGCTGGCGAACACCCGCACGGGGCCGGTGCGGGGCAACGGGGAGGCGCGGATCGCCCCCTGTGGCCGCCACTTCCTGCTCACCTGGGAGCGGGGCAGCCGCCTCCGGATGGCCGCCGCCGCGCAGCGGCTGGTGCGCAGCTGCTGGGCGGAGTGGAATCTCGGCGATCCCGGGATCCTGCCCTCACGGGGATTCCGGCAGGTACTCGGACTGGCGGAGGGCGACCCCGTACCCGATCTGTACGAACTGGCCGCCACGGCCCAGCCCGCCAGCCTGCCCGCGCTGTACCAGACGCTGTACGACGTCATCCTGCGCAAGCGCACCACCGCGTGCGAGCTGCGCCTGCGCGGCCGGGGCCGGAAGGTGTTCCGCATGGTCGCCGAGCCCGTGCGGATCGCCCCGGGGAGCCTGACGTGGGCGGTGCGGGCCGTGCTCGTCGACGTGACGGCGGATCTGCGGCGCCGCGAGGTGGCGCGGCGCGCGGAGCGCGAGGCCCGGCGGGAGCACGAGCGCGCCGAGGCGGTCGCGGAGATCGCCGATGTGCTGCGCGAGGCGGTGCTGCCCCACTTCCAGGACGAACTGGACGCCTACGGTCTTCAGGCGGCGGCCGTCTACCGCCCCGACGCCCGCGAGGCCGGGGTCGGCGGTGACTGGTACAAGGCCCGCCGGCTGCCCGACGGCCGGCTCCTGATCGCGCTGGGCGACGCCCGGGGGCACGGCCTCGCGGCGGCCACGCTGATGGCGAAGCTCCGGTACGCGCTCGCGGGGCTGGCCTACACGGAGGAGCCGGTCGAGCGGCTGACGCAGTGGCTCAACGAGGTGGCCTGCGCCGACGGCACCGAGTCCACCGCCACCACGATCATCGCCCGGTTCCATCCCGAACGCGCGCTGCTGCGCTGGACCTGTGCCGGGCACCCGCGCCCGGTCCTCGTGCGCGGCGGCCGCGCGGTCCCGCTGCCGATGACCGGCACGGGACCCGGGCCGCCGCTCGGCGTGCTGTCCGGGGTGACGTACGACGCCACGGAATCTCCGCTAGAGGTCGGTGACATCGTCCTGATGTACTCGGACGGCCTCACCGAACTCCGCCCGGCCGATCCCGACCGGGACACGCTGCGCTTCCTCGAAGCGGCGGACCGGTGCTTCGAGGAAGCGGCCCCGGGGCCCGGCCACACCGGGCTCCAGGACTACGTCGAACGCCTCGTGGCCCGGCTGGACGGCCCGCACCGGACCGATGACGCGACCCTCCTCGCCCTGCGGCGGATCGGGACCGCGTAGGGGACGGCGGTCGCTACTTCCCCGCCCAGACCGGGTTCGTGGCGATGGACCGCAGCTGCGCCATCGTCAGGGCGGGCTCCTCCCGGGTGGCCTTCGTGTTCTGCGCGCCGGAGTTGAACGCGGAGACCACGACCCGCAGACCGTCCGTGCGCAGGGTGTCCACGGTCCACATGTTCACGCCTTCGCCGCCCTTCTCCCCCGGGCCCTGGTGGGAGACGACCTTCATCCCGTCGGGCAGGACGTCCGCACCGCCGAACAGGTCGCTCTCGACGTCGGACATACGGGGCTGCACATTGATCTGGACGAGGGAGGCGCCCTTCCCGTCGTCCACGACGACGTACGCGAAGCCCTCTTCCCCGTTGCGGGCGGTCACCTTCACGGAGGCGGGCAGCAGCGCGGTGAGCTTGCGGAGGATCGCCTTGCCGTCCTGGCCCTGTGCCGGGGGCTGTCGCACGGGCTCGCGGGGGGCCTTCTCCAGGGCCTCCATCACGGGCCGCCAGGCCTTCGACGTGACGAGCGCCTTCAACTGCGCCGCGCTGAGCGGGGGTTCGTCACGCGTGGTGGCGGCGTCCTTCTCCGCGGGGGCGTTCCACTCACTGGCGTCGACGGTGTAGCCGTCGCGGGTCACGAGGTAGGCGTGCCACCACTTGGTGTCCACGCGCTTGTCGGGGTACTCGTAGCCCCGCAGCACCATCAGGCGGGAGCCGTCGGGCAGTTTCTCGCTGCGGCAGGAGTCGTACGGGACGTAGACCTTGTCGGGGCAGGCGACTTGTTCCTCCGCCTCGCTGCCGGACGGGTCGACGGCGCCGATGCCGACGCTGATGGCCGCCTTGCCCCGGCCGTCGTCGTGGACGAGCGCGGCCATGGGCCCGCCCGGGTCACCGGTGCCGCGTGCCGAGCGTTCGGTGATCTTCCCCTTCGGCAGCAGTCCCTCCAGTACGGCACCGACCTGCCGCGCCGAGAGCTGGGGCCCGGTGCCGGCCGCCGACGCGGCGGAGGAGGCGGCGGCACCGCTCGCCGCCGGCCGCGCGGCCACGGGTGCGCCGCCCGGCTCGTGGCCGAAGGCACCCGCCGCGTACGAGGCGCCGAGGCCCACGACGGCCAGCGCCGCGACGCTGCCGGTGACGGCCGCGGCCCGGCGCCGCCGCACCCCGCGCCTCCCGCGAGCGACACCGCCGTCCACCAGCGGGACGCCGTCGGCGGAGAAGGTCTCCCCCGTGCGGCGCAGCGCGTCTCCGAGTCCCGTCTCGAACGGGTCGCGGTCCTTCCGTGTTCCAGACATGCCCAACCACCCTGTGTCGTCTTCGTTGATTACCGCTGATCAGCGGTCGGCGTACTCGGCGAGGCTGCCGCCGAGGAGCGTCCGCAGCCGGGCGAGTGCCCGGGTGCTGCGGGTGCGTACGGCCGCGGAGCTGACGGAGAGGGCGTCCGCGGTCTCGGCGACGGACCGGTCCTCCCAGTACCGCAGCACGACCACCGCCCGGTCCTTCGGCGGCAGCTGCCGCAGCGCGTCCAGGAGGGTGATCCGCAGCGAGGTGTCGGCGGACGCCGTCGTCCCCGCGGTCTCCGGTATCGCGTCGCTGGGCCGTTCGCCCGCCGAGCGCCGCCGCCGGTGGGCGAGGAAGACCCGTACGAGCACGGTCTGCGCGTACGCGGCGGGGTTGCCGAGCGTGGCGCTCCGGCCCCACACCATGTACATCCGTCCCAGCGTCTCCTGCACCAGGTCCTCGGCGAGATGGGTGTCGCCGCTGGTCAACAGGCACGCGGAACGGAACAAATGCCCCGTGCGCGCCTGCGCGAACTCCCGGAAGGCTCCCTCCTGGGACCGCCTCATCCGCCACCCGTTCCCCTGGCCCGACCGCTTACATCCCTACAGATGCGGCAGGGGTGAGGAAATGTTTCATGCCGATCCCGTGGATGTGCGCGCCGGGTCGTCGGATCCGGCGGCGGGGGCGTTGTCAGTGCCGGCGGGTAGCGTGCGGGCACGCCCGAACTTCCTCCACCCGCCCGGGAGACACCATGGACATTCTGCTCATCGCCGGTCTCTGGCTCGACGGCTCGGCCTGGGACGAGGTCGTGCCCGAACTGACCGCGCTGGGCCACCAGCCGGTCGCCCTCACGCTTCCGGGGCAGGGCGACGGCGCCACCGCCGCGACGCTGGAGGACCAGGTGGCGGCCGTGGTCGCGGCCGTGGACGCCTCCCCGGGCAGACCTCTGGTGGTCGGGCATTCGGCGGCGGCGACGCTGGCCTGGCTGGCCGCCGACGCACGGCCCGCGAAGGTCGCGAGGACCGCGCTGATCGGTGGCTTCCCCGCCCCCGACGGGCGCGCGTACGCCGATTTCCTGCCGATCGGGGACGGGCAGCTGAGGTTCCCGGGGTGGGAGCCGTTCGAGGGTCCGGACGCGGCCGATCTGGACGGGCCCGCCCGGAAGGCCTTCGAGGCCGCCGCGCTCCCCGTTCCCGAGGGCGTGGCCCGGGGCGTGGTGCGCCTGACGGACGAACGCCGCTTCGCCGTGCCCGTCGCCCTGGTCTGCCCGGAGTTCACGCCCGCCGAGGCGAAGGAGTGGATCGCCGCGGGCGACAGTCCCGAGCTGGCCCGTGCCGCCGACGTCACGTACGTGGACATCGACTCGGGGCACTGGCCGATGTTCACCCGCCCCCGGGCCCTGGCGGAGGTGCTGGCGGCGGTCGCGGAGGGCTAAGGGGGGTCCCGGTGCCGCGGAAGGCTCCCCCGGCACCGGCTGAGCGCCGGTCAGCGGCGCACGCCGAACCACTGCTCGGCGCCGTACTCCTCGAACCGCTCCACCTCCGTGAACCCCAGCTGCGCCGCGAGGCGCATCGCCGGGGCGTTGTCGGTCCGGGTGGTGAGGACGACCGGCTCTCCGGCCCGCGCGCCGGCGCACCAGCCGAGGGCCGCCTCGCAGGCCTCGGTGGCGTAGCCGCTCCCCCAGGCCTCCGGCAGGAGCAGACAGCCGAGTTCGGTCTCGCCGCCCTCGGGACGCACCCGGCCACGGCGTTCGGGGGCGCGGCGGTCCAGGGTGACAATGCCGATCATCGCGCCGTCGCGGGCGGCCACGAAGAGGCCGGGGCGGCGGCCGGGCACCTCCGGCATCGCGCGTTCCAGCGCGTCGCGCGGCTGCGCGCCACCGGTGTGCGCGGCCACCTCGGGCGAGGAGAACAGGTCCACGAACACGGCGCGGTCGCGGGCCTCGGAGGGGCGCAGCACCAGGCGTCCGGTGCGGATCGGGGCGGGGGGCCATGCCTCGTGGGCGGCCGTGCGGTCCTGTCCGGGTGCGGTCATGGCGGGCAACCTATCCCAGGCCGGGCGGGGGTGACGGGCGGTCACCCGTACCGCTCCCCCGCTCGCCCCGTACTCCCGGATTCCGCGACCGGGTTCCAGGATCCGGAACTCGCCACCGGCTGCGGCACCGACGCGGTCAGCGGGCCGTCGCGGTGTCCACGTAGCGCAGCCAGTAGGGATCGCCGATGCGCTTGCCGACGCGCAGGGCGGCGTCCCGGACGGCCCGGCCGAAGCGCGCCGCGTTCTCGTCGTGGACCTCGCGGGCGGGCAGGGCGATCCCGATGCCGAAGACCTGGCCGGTGTCGCCGTCGAGGACGGCGGCGGAGATCCCGGCGACACCGGGCACGTACTCGCCGCGCGAGGAGTCCCAGCCGTCGGCGCGGACCCGGGCCAGGCACGCGGTCAGCTCACCGGGGGTGCGCGGGGCGGATCCGGTGCTCTGTTCCAGGCGGGCGTCGACGAGCCGCAGCACCTGGGCGTCGTCGAGGCGGGCGAGCAGGGCGCGGCCCATGGAGCTGGCGTAGGCGGGGGCCCGGGTGCCGGCCGGGGTGTAGGCCTGGAGGGCGCCCGTCGTGCCGATGCGCATGTGGAGCACCAGCGACTCGGCGCCGTCGAGCACGTCCACGTATCCGGTGTATCCGATGTCGGCGACGAGCCGGGCCAGCTCCTCCTCCAGGAGCGAGGCGGTGCTGCGCGAGGCGCGCAGATGGTACGAGGCCTCCATGACGAGGGGGCCGGGGCGGTAGGCGCGGCTCACCGGGTCGCGGTCGAGGAAGCCGTGATCGGCCATCATGCTCAGCGTCCGCGACACCGAGCTCTTCGGCTGCTCCAGCGCCGCCGACACGTCCGTCACGGTCAGATCGCGCTGCAGCCGCGCCATCAGCTTCAGGACGTCGCGCGCGTTGGCGAGTGTGCTCACCGTTCTCCCGCCTCCCCCGGGTGCTCCCCGAGTCGTGTCGTCCGATCGTAAGCGCCCCGGTGCCCCGGCCCCGACCGGCCCTCGTCGCACCGCGGGGCTGCCCACATGCCGAGAAGCCCGGGAGCGGCCTTGACGGCGCAGTCCGCCGTAGGCATGATCCAGGAGATCCAGATATTCACACCCTGTTCCATATTTTAGAACTGCTCGGCGGAGTCCGACAACAGGCCGCAGGACTCCGCCCCACACGGAAGCACCGGGAACCATGACCACTGACGCCCCGCCCCGGGCCGGGACCTCGTCCGCCGAGCACGGCGAACGGCGCCATCCCCGCGCCCTGGCCCCCGGCAATCTGATCCTCACCGTGGTGCTCAGCGTGTTCGGCGCCGTCGTGGGCGTGCAGCTGCTGGCCACGCTCGGCGTCACCCCGAGCACCTCGCTGATCGGCGCGCTGGCGGCGATGACCCTGGCCCGGCTGCCGTTCGTGGTGTTCCGCGGCTTCCGCTCGGTCCACGCGCAGAACCTGGCGCAGACGAGCATCTCCTCGGCCACGTTCGGGGCGGCCAACAGCCTCTTCCTGCCGATCGGCATCCCGTTCCTCTTCGGGATGGACGACATGATCGTCCCGATGCTCATCGGGGTCTCCGCCGCGATGCTCGTCGACGCCTGGCTGCTGTACCGCATGTTCGACACCCCGGCCTTCCCGGCGGCGAACCCGTGGCCGCCGGGGCTCGCCGCCGCCGAGGCCATCAAGGCGGGCGACGAGGGCGGCCGGCGCGCGAAGGTGCTGGGCCTGGGGCTGCTGACCGGTCTGGCCGGTGCCGTGTTCGCACTGCCGATGTCGGCGTTCGGCGTGGCCCTGATCGGCGGACTCGGCGCCATGGCCGCGTTCGGGACCGGGCTGCTGTTCACGCAGTACGCGGACCCGCTGTTCGGCCTCGACCTGAACAGCATGTACCTGCCGCACGGCATGATGATGGGCGCCGGTCTCGTCGCCCTGGTCCAGGTCGGCCGCACGGTCCTCGCGGCCCGGCGCACGCACACGCCCCGCGCCGCCGGTGCCGCGGCCGAGGACACCGGGGACGGCGCACGCCGGCTGGGCCGCTCCCTGCGGCTGGGCTTCGGCGCCTACCTCGTCATCTCCGTCCTGCTGGCCTTCGGCACCGGCGCGGCCACCCACATGTCCCCCGGCATGCTGATCGGCTTCCTGCTGTACGCCTCCGTCTCCGCCTTCCTCCACGAACTGCTGGTCGGCATCGCCTCCATGCACTCCGGCTGGTTCCCGGCCTTCGCGATCGCCCTGATCACCCTGCTCCTGGGCATCCTCATCGGCTTCCCGCCGGAGGCCCTGGTCGTGCTGTCCGGCTTCACGGCCGCCACCGGCCCGGCCTTCGCCGACATGGGCTACGACCTCAAGGCCGGCCATCTGCTGCGCGGCGAGAACGCCGACCCCGCCTTCGAGCTGGAGGGCCGGCGCCAGCAGCTCGTCGCCGCGATGATCGGCTTCGTCGTCGCCATCGCCGTCGTCCTCGTCTCGTACCGGATCTTCTTCGACAGCGGCCGGACCGCGCCGATCGACGCCGCGTACGTGGCCGCGATCAAGGCGGGTCCCTCGGCCGAGACCGCCCGGCACCTGGCGCTGTGGGCGGTCCCCGGGGCGCTGGTGCAACTGCTCGGCGGACCGCGGCGCCAGCTCGGCATCCTGCTGGCGACCGGACTGCTGATCACGACCCCGATGGCGGGCTGGATGGTCGCCGCCGGACTCGCCGTCCGCGTCCTGGCCCCGCGTCTGCTCGGCCCGAAGGCCAAGGACGATCTGGAGGTCTTCGCCGGGGGCGCGATCGCCGGCGACGCCCTCTACTCCTTCGGCAACGGCGTGTTCAAGGCCGTCAGATAGCCCCTCTCCACCGCATGTCACGACCCCCCGCATCGAAACACCCTGGGAGACCCCTCCGATGAAGCGACAGCTGACCCATGACGACCTCCGCGCGGCCGTGTACGGCGGTGCCGTACTGGGCGGTGGCGGCGGCGGGTTCGTCGAGCGGGGCCTGCGCACCGCCGAACTGGCCCTCCAGGTGGGCACGCCCGAACTGTGGACCGCCGACGAGTTCGCGGCCGACGACCTGACCGCGACCGTGGCCCTGGTCGGCGCCCCCGCCGCACCCGACCCTCAGGTCCTGCCCACGCACCTGCTGCGCGCCCTGGAGCTGCTCCGCCGCGAACTGCCGCGCGACCTGGTCGCCGTCCACACCAACGAGAACGGCGCCGAGACCACCGTCAACGGCTGGTTCCACTCGGCGATGACCGGTCTGCCCGTCATCGACCTGGCCTGCAACGGACGCGCCCACCCCTCCAGCGTGATGGGGGCGATGGGTCTGCACCACGAGGACGACTACCGCTCCAGCCAGGGCTACGCGGGCGGCAAACCGCACACCTATGTGGAGGGGGCCGTCTCCGGCGGTCTGGAGGCCACGTCGAACGTGGTGCGCCGCGCCTCCGTCGAGGCGGGCGGCTGGGTGGGCGTGGCCCGCAACCCGGTCGAGGTCGGCTACGCGGTGCGCAACGGGGCCCCGGGCGCCATCGGCTTCGCGATCGAGCTGGGCCGGCGCTTCCTGGCGGGCGGTGTGCTCGGCGCGGCCCAGCATCTCGGCGGCGAGATCGCGGTGACCGGCACGGTGCGCACGTACCGCTGCGCGCAGCGCGAGGGCCTGGACGTGGGCGTCGCCGTCCTGGACGACGCGGCCGGCACCACGCTGCACTTCGTCAACGAGTACATGGCGCTGGACGTCGACGGGGAGCGCCGGGCCTCCTTCCCGGACCTGATCACGACCTTCGACGAGGACGGGCAGCCGCTCGCCTCCGCCGATGTCGCCGTGGGCACGCGGCTGAGCGTCCTGGTCGCCCCGGCCGAGAACCTGCTGCTCTCCACGACGATGTACATGCCCGAGGTGTACGCCCCGGTTGAGGAGCTGCTGGGCGTCCGCTTCGCCCCGCAGGCGAAGGCCCTCTCCCGCGTCTGAGCCGGACGGCCGCACGGGCCCGCTCCCACGTCCTCCGGACGGGGGCGGGCCCGTGCGGCCCTCTCAGGCGGTCAGGTCCGGGCGCTGGGTGACGCGCACCGAGGCGACCAGCGGGGTGCCGGTGACCGCGCGGAACGTGAGGTCCAGCCGGCCGTCGGCGACCTTCACCGTGAACACCTTGGTCAGGGCCGTGCGGGCACCGCCCGACTCCAGACGGATGTCCACGTCCGCGATCTTCTCGACGCCCTCGGCCAGCACGTCGAAGACGCGGGCGCCCGGCTTGACGCCCGCCGGTTCGGCGAAGCCCAGCTCCACCTGGTAGACGCCGTTGGGCACCGCGTCGAAGCGGTAGCCCTCCATGCCCTCGCGCCCCGAGCGCAGCAGCTGCTGTTCGGCGGAGCCGCTCGTTCCCGCGATGTCCTTGCGGGTGTACGTGGGCACGGTGCTCGCACCGGTGTAGCCGAAGGAGCCGTCCGCGTACGGCCGGTCCGCGCTCCAGGCGTCACCGGCCGCGTCCGTGGACGCGGTGTCCGCCCCGGTGTCGACGCCCTGCTGATAGGCGGGGACGACGAGCTTCAGCGGAATCGGGATCACCGGGGTGCGTGCGCTCTCCGAGGTGATCACCAGGGTGCCGTTGTAGACGGTGCCCGGCTTGGCGGCCGTGGTGTCGAAGGTCAGCGTGATCTGCTGCCCGTCGCCCGCACCGAGCGTGCCGGAGGCCGGGGCGGCCTTCAGCCAGCCGGCCCCGGACTTCTCCGCGACCGTGAACGCGGCCGGGGAGCCCTCGTTGATGAGCGTCAGGGTGCGTCGGCGCTGCTCGCCCGCCGGGACGACCAGCTGGTAGCCCGCCGTGCTGTCGGCCCGGACGGCGCCCGTGGTGAGGGCGGATTCGGTGCGCAGCGCGGACAGGCTGCCCAGTTCGGCCGTGCGGGCCGCCGTGGCGTAGTGCGGTGCGGTGACGGTGATCCGGTGGTCTGCCGCCGCGCCCACCGGGACCTGCGCCAGATACGCCCCGTCGGTGCGGGTGGTGGCCGTCCCCACGGCCGTGCCGTCGCGGGTGACCGTCACGGTGGCCCCTGCGACGGGCTTGCCGTCGTTGGCGTCGGTGACCGTTCCGGAGACGACGGCGTGGCCCTCGGGCCGGAACCGGATCGCCATGCCGTCGCGTACGGAGAGCTGGTTGTACGCGTAGGCGAACGCGTCCGTGCCGTGGTGGTTCTCCGCGCCGATGGTGGCGCCGGTGCCCTGCTCGAAGCCCTTCTCGCTCGGGTCGATGCCCTTGTAGTGGAAGGAGTAGGTGCCGTCCTCGCCGATCACGGCGGCGAAACCGATGCGCTGTGCGGTGTCCCGGGCGATGAGCATGTCGCGCCATTCGACGACGTACTCGCGGTGCGGGGCGGTACCGCGTACCGAGGTGTAGACGCCGGACGACGCGTCCATGGCGAGCTGGTCCCAGAACGGCGAGAGCGCGCCGTTGGGCGCGGCCTTGGCCGGCAGCGCGCTGTTGTCGGCCAGGGCGAGGTAGCCGAAGATCACCTGCCCGTCCCGGGAGACCCAGCCCTTGTCGTACGTGTGACCGTACAGGGCGATCGGGAACGGCGGGGTGATCGCGGTGTACGCCGGGGACGGCGCCGCGATGCCGAGCCTGGTTTCGCCCGTCGGGTACTCCTCGGACGCCTGGCGGCATGTGGTGCCGAAGGCGTCGGTGCGGGTGGCGAGCGAGAGGTCCCGGGTGGCGGAGCCGGTGGCGACGTCCGCCACGATGCCGAGGGCGGCGGCACAGTGGTTGAGCGGGGTCAGACCGATCCGGTAGCTGCCCACGGGCAGCGTCAGCCGGTAGGTGCCGTCGGCGGCCGTGGTGGTGCGGACCGGGGTGCCCTGCACCTTGATCGCGACATCGGCCTCGGCGCCGGAGTCGCTGCGCACGGTGCCGGTCAGGGTGCCGGTGGGGGCGGTGGCGAGCGCGGCGTCGTGCGTGGCGGATCCGCCGTCGGTGACGGTGAGTTCGGCGGTGTCGGTGACGTAGCCGAAGGCGGTGACGGTGACCTCGTACGTGCCGGAGACCAGACGCGGGAAGGCGTACGTGCCGTCCCTCCGCGTGGTCAGGGTGGCGTGCGTCGGTCCGGCCACGGAGACCTCGGCGTCGGCGGCCGGTGCGCCTGCGGCGGTCACGGTGCCGGTGAGGGCGCCGATGTGGTCGCGCGGGGCCGCGTTCACGGCGGCGTAGGCGTCGAGCCGGCCTTCGCCGTACACGTTGTTGAAGTCCACGGTGCCGCCGCAGCTGGTGTCGTCCACATCGGTCGCGGACGTGTTCAGCACGGCCTCGGTGGCGGTGATGTCACCGCGCAGGGCCGGGGCGGCCGACCAGAGCAGGGCGACGGTCGCCGCCGTGTGCGGAGAAGCCATCGACGTACCGGACTTGGCCGCGTAGCCGCCGCCGGGAACCGCCGACCGGACGTTCACACCGGGAGCCGAGATGTTCGGCTTGACGGTGCCGTCCACGCCGGGGCCGCGCGAGGAGAACGAGGCGATCCGGTTGTTGTTGTCGAAGGCGCCCGAGGCGTAGGTGTTCGTGTAGGCGCCCGGGGAGCCGGCCGTGTCGCAGTACGGCCCGTTGTTGCCGTTGGAGAACGCGGGGAAGATCCCGGCGTCGCGCCACGACTGCACCATCGCCTGGTACCAGGTGTCCAGGCTGTCGGAGCCCCAGGAGTTGTTGATGACGTCGGGGGCGAGGTCGGGGCGCGGGTTCTCGCCGTCGGCGTCGGTCGGCGCGAGCATCCACTGCCCGGCGGCCAGCAGCGCCTCGCGCGTGCAGTTCTGCGTGGTGCAGCCCTTGGCCGCGATCCAGCGGGCGCCGGGGGCGACGCCGATGGCGTTGGCCGTGCCGTCCTCGCCGACCATCGTGCCCATGGTGTGGGTGCCGTGTCCCTGGTCGTCGCAGGGCTTCGCGGTGCCGCAGGTGCGCGTCGCGTCGAACCAGTTGTACGCGTGGGCGTACGTGCCGTCGGCCTTCAGCCCCCGGTAGGAGGCGGCGAGGGCGGGGTGCTGGTAGTCGACGCCGGTGTCGATGCTGCCGATGACGGTGCCCTCGCCCCGGTCGCCGTACTCGTTCCACACCTTGGGCGCGTTGATCCGGTCGACGTTCCACTCGATGCCGTGGACCGTGGCCTCGTCGGTGCCGTTGGCCGCGGGCGGGAGCGGGATCGTGTCGTCGGCCTCGACCGACAAGACGTCGGATCGGGCGGCGATCTTCGTGGCGAGGGCCTTGCTGCCGGTGACCTTGACGGTGTTGCTGATCCAGAACGTCTCGTAGGGGGCACCGGCCTGCCGCAGCAGCGTGGTGAGTCCCTGTTGGGACTTCGCGGCGTACGCGGTCTTGGCCTTCAGGACGGCACGGCCCCGATCGGTCTTGGTGATGGCCCTCTTCGCCGCCGAGGTGTCGGCCTGGGAGTCGAGCTGCACCCAGAAGGAGACCTTGTCGTGCCGGGCGAAGCCCTGGAGCAGGGCGCCGTCCGCCTTGCTCCGCAGAGTGGTCGGCGGGACCGGTTCGGTGTCGGCGGCGACGGCCGGGAGCGCGCCCAGGAAGGGTGCGCCGAGCGTCGTGGCCAGTGCGGTGGCGAGCAGTCCCCGCCACCGGAGTCTGTGTCTGTTCATGTCCGTCCTCCTCATGGGGTCAGCTGCTCAGGTCGGGACGCTGGGTGACGCGGACGGCGTTGACGAGCGTCTTCGCGGCGCCGGTGGCGACCAGCCGGAGGTTCAGCTGCCCGTCCGTGACGGTGACCGTGAAGGACCTGGCCAGTGCGCGGTAGCTGCCGCCGGTCTCGCCCGCGATGTCGACGTCGGCCAGGTGCAGGGAGCCCTCGGCGAGGACGTCGGTGAGCCGCTGTCCGGCCGTCGCTCCGCCGAGTTCGGCGAGGTCCAGCTCCACTTCGTACGTGCCGTCCGGCACCTGGTCGAAGCGGTACTCCAGGGCGCCTTCGCGGGCGGTGCGCAGCAGCCTGTCGTCGGCGGTGTCCTCGATGGCCCTGGTGGTGCTCACCTTCGTGGACTGGCCGAGATAGCCGTACGAGCCCGCGGTGTACTTCCGGTCCGGTGACCAGACGTCGGTGGCGGTGTCGGTGTACGCCTTGGCGCTTCCCGCGTCGATCGCCGTGCGGTAGGCGGGGACGGACACCGTGACCGGGATCCTGATCTCGGGGGCCCGGCCGCTGTCCGAGGCGACGACGACGGTGCCCTTGAGGGCGGTGCCGGGTGCGACGCCGTGCGTGTCGAAGGTCAGGACGACCTTCTGCTCACCGCCCGTGGTCATCCGTCCCTGCGCGGGCGTGGCGCTGAACCAGTCGGCGCCGTCGGCCTCCGTGACCGTGTAGCCGGTGTCCGCGCCGGAGTCGGCGAGGGTGAGGGTGCGCTGCCGGCTCTCCCCCGCGGGGACGACGACGGTGGTCGCGGTGGCGGGGGTGGCGGTGACCTTTCCGGTGGCCAGGGCGGTGGAGTACTGCTCGGTGGCCCCGGTCGCCAGCGCGACGGTGCGGGAGGCGGCCGTGTAGTGCGCGGCGGTGACGGCCACGTCGTAGTCGGCCGTGTCTTCGGTCACCGGCGTCTGCACGAGGTAGGTGCCGTCGGACGCGGTGGTGCCGGTGGCGACGGGTTCGCCGTCCCGGGACACGGTGACGGTGGCGCCGGCGAGTGCCTTCCCGTCGTTGCCGTCGGTGACGGTACCGGTCAGGGCGGCGCTGCGGGTGGGCCGGAAGGTCACCGCCAGGCCGTCGCTCACGGACGCCTCGTTGTACGCGTACGTCAGGGCGTCCGTGCCGTCCGCGTTCTCGGCGCCGATGGTGGCGCCGGAGCCGAGGGCGTAGGAGCCACCGGTCGGGTTGCGGTAGTGGAAGGAGTACGTGCCGTCCTCACCGATCACCACGGAGAAGCCGAGCTTCTGGGTGCGGGCGGCGGACGTCACCATGTTGCGCCATTCCACGACGACTTCGCGGTGCGGGGCGGCGCCTCGGACGGTCCAGAGGATGTCTCCGTCGGCGTTGGACAGCTGGAGATCGTCCCAGAAGGGGTAGAGCGAGCCGTTGGGGTAGCCGGTGTACGGCAGGGTGCGGTTGGTACCGGAGTTGACCGAGGTCTCGAAGCTGAGGTATCCCTCAACGTTCGCGGCGGCCTGGCGGTACGTCTTTCCGTAGAGGGCGACCGGGAAGGGGAACTTGACCGTGGCCGAGCCCTGATAGTCGCTGGACAGGCTGAGCCGGGTGGTGCCCGTGGGGAACGCGCTGTCCCGCGTGGTGGTGCAGACGGTGCCGAAGCGGTCGGTGCGGCTGGGCAGCGCGAGGTCCTTGCCGCTCGCGTCCCCGGACACCTGGACGGCGAACGTACCGAGCGTCGCGCACCGGGAGACCGGGGTGACGGTCAGCCGGTACGCGCCTTCGGGAAGGCTGAGCGTGTAACTGCCGTCGGCCGCGGTCTTCGTGGTGGTGTCCGTGGGAGCGCCCGCCACCACGACCGTCGCGCCGGCCTCGGGTCCGGACAGGGTGCGCACGGTACCGGTGACCGTGCCCACGGGGGCGACGGCGAGGCCCAGGTCGCGGGTGGCGGTGGTGTCCTCGGTGACGGTGGCGGTGGCCTCGGCGGTGCGGTAGCCGTACTTGGTGACCGTGATCCGGTAGTCGCCGACCATCAGCCGGGGCAGGGTGTAGGTGCCCGCGTCCGAGGTGGTGGCGGTGGCGTACATCGGTCCGTCGAGTTCCACGGTGGCGCCGGCCAGCGGTGCGCCGCCGGTGGTGACGGTGCCGGTGAGGCCGCCGAGGGGGCCGCGCGGTACGGAGGCGACGGCCGCGTAGGCGTCGAGCCGGCCCTCTCCGTAGACGTTGTTGTTCTCGGCGGTGCCGCCGCACGTGGTGTCGTCCACGTCGTGGGCCGAGCGGTCCAGGAGGCGTTCGGTGGCCGCGACGTCACCGCGGATCGCCGGGGAGGCCGCCCACATCAGGGCGACGGTGGCCGCGGTGTGCGGCGAGGCCATCGACGTACCGGACATGAGGGCGTAGCCGCCGCCGGGCGCGGCGGACCTGATGTCGACGCCGGGGGCGGAGATGTCCGGCTTGACCGCACCGTCCTCACCGCTGCCCCGGGAGGAGAAGTACGCGATGTCGCCGGAGCTGTCGTAGGCGCCGGTGGCGTAGCTGTTGGTGTAGGCGCCCGGGGATCCGGCGGTGGCGCAGTCGGGGCCGGCGTTGCCGTTGGAGAACGCCGGGAAGATGCCCGCGTCCCGCCAGGCCCGGACCATGTCCTTGTACCAGGTGTCGATGATGTCGGCGCCCCACGAGTTGTTGACGACGTCGGGGGCGAGGTCCGGTCGCGGATCGCCGCCGTTGCGGTCGGTGGGGGCCAGGATCCACTGGCCGGCGGCCAGCAGCGCGTCCTGCGGACAGCCGAGCGGGGTGCAGGCCTTGGCGGAGATCCAGCGGGCGCCGGGCGCGACGCCGATCGCGTTGCCGGCGTGGTCGTCGCCGACCATGGTGCCCATGGTGTGGGTGCCGTGCCCGTGGTCGTCGCAGGGCGCGTCGCCCGCGCAGGTCCGGGTGGCGTCGAACCAGTTGTGGTCGTGGGCGTAGGTGCCGTCGGCCTTCAGACCACGGTAACTGCCCATCAGCGTCGGGTGCTGGTAGTCGACGCCGGTGTCGATGGAGCCGATGACGGTGCCCTCGCCCCGGACGCCCAGCTCGTTCCAGACCTCGGGGGCGCCGATGCTGTCGAGGTTCCACTCGACGCCGTCGACCTTCGGCTCCTGCTCGGCGGGAAGTTCGCCGGGGAGGTCGAGCATCGTGTCGGCCGCGAGGGCGGTGACCTCGGGGCGGGCGGCGATCTTCCGCGCGAGGGCCTTGTCACCGGTGACCTTGAGCGTGTTGCTGATCCAGTACGAGGTGGAGGTCGCGCCGGCCTCGCTGATCAGGGCGGCGACGGCGGCCTGGCTCCGGCGGGCCCCGGCCTTCTTGGCCGCGATGACGGCGCGGCCCCGGTCCGCCTTCTTCCGCTCCTTGCGCGCGGCCGAGGTGTCGGCCTGCTCGGCGAGCTGGACCCAGAAGGTGGTCCGGTCCGCGGTGTCGAGCCGTTCGCGGACCGTGCCGTCGGCCTTCCGTGCGTACGGGTCGGGTTGGGGCGGTGCGGCGGCCGAGGCCTGCACCACCCCGAGGAATGGCAGGCTCATGACAGTCACGAGCAAGGAGGCGACGGCGGCGCGCCGTCGTACGGGGACATGCCTCAACACACACTCTCCTTCACAGGAAGCCCGCCCAGGGGCAGCAGGTGATCGCGAGCGATGACCACACCGCAGTATGGGAGCGCCACGCGGCGTCACCGGAGGCTCAGGAGTGGCGAGTTGGCGACATGGCGCCCATTCGCCAACCGACCGTCCGGACGGGGTCCGGAGACCGCGCGGTACGCCGGGTGCCCTCGGACGGCGCACGGCGACGGTGAAGCGGCCGTCCGTGCCGCCGGACACCCCGGCCGCGCTCCAGGTGGCGGCGGATCACATCCAGTTGTTCCGCATGGCGTACCAGCCCAGTTGGAGCCGGGAGGTCACCGAGGCGAGGTCCATGAGCGCCCGCAGCCTGCGCTGGACGGTGCGGGGCGAGGTGCCGAGCTGCTTGGCCGTGGCGGCGTCCGTCAGGCCGGAGAGCATCAGCTGGAGGATCTGGCGGTCGATCGGGGCGAGTTCGGCGACCTCGCGCAGGTAGGGGCGGGAGTGGCGCCACACGGCGGCGAACAGTTCGGTGACCAGGACGGTCAGCGGCTGCCGCAGCAGCACCGCGCGGTCCGGACCGAGTTGCACCATGGCGGTCTCCCCGTCGGCGACGGCGAGCTTCAGCAGCGGACTGTCGACCACCCGGACCTGCTCCCCGCGCCGCACCCGCTCCTCCAGCGCGGCGACCGCCGCCGGCTCGGCCAGGAACTCCCGGTCGACCAGGAGCTGGTACGTCACCCCGGGGGGCGCGCCGATCCCGTCGGGCGGTCCGTCGGATGCGGCGGCCAGGGTCTTCGGGACCGGTGTGACGGTGTTGAGGCCGGTGAGGAAGGCCTGGAAGGTGTGGCGGGCCCCGGTCTCCAGCTCCAGGATCCGGCGCGCCTGCGCGGCCGGTCCCTCGACGGTCTCCACATGGACCAGCCCGTCGTCGGCGGGCCGTTCGCGGACGAGCTCGGCCACGGCGGCCTCGGCGCGCCGCAGGTCCTCGCCCAGCCGCCGGAACGCGGCGTGCAGCCGCTCCTCCCGGTCTGCCGGTCCGCCGCCGGCGGCCGGAGCGGGGGCGGGCCGGACCGCCGTGGGGTCCGCCCGGTCGGCGGTCCTCGCGGGGCGTCCGGAGTCGGGTGTGGGCGCGGGCACTGACATGGCCCCAGTCTCACCGACGGCCGCGCCGCTCCCCCGCTCCCCGAAGGGGGTCCCGGCGGGTTCCGGAGGGCCGTTTCGCCGTGCGGTTACTGGTCTGCGGGCGGATCGGCCCCTCCCGGACGGGGGTGTGGCGAAAGTACGTCATGTCGTGTCCTCGCCACCCCCGGCAGGGCGTACGGTCCGGCCGCCGCGACGGGTGGCCGGACCGTACAACGGGACGGCTAGCCGCGAGACTTGTTGACCTCGAAGGCCCGGGTGACGGTCTGCTCGACCGAGCTGCCGTCACTCGCGGAGACCGTGGCGCGCAGGGTCGCGTACGAGGCACCGGCGGGGGCGGTCAGACCGGCGTGCGGCGGTGTTCCGTTCCCGCCGTTGGTGAGCCCGACGGAGTGCCAGGTGGCGCCGTCGTCCCAGCTGACCTCCAGCCGCACCGGTCCGGTCCCGGCCGCGACGGCGCCCGGTGCCCGCTGGACCTTGACGTCCACCCGGGTGGACGCCCCGCGCGGGGCGCCGCCCGAGGCGTCGAGACCGTGCGGGGTGAAGCGGACGGCCATGAGCGGGAGGATGGTGCCCGATCCGTCGTCGGTGTCCGAGTCGAACGCCCAGTGGGCGGTCACCCGGGTGGACAGGGCCGTGTAGGCCTGGTCGCGGGTGAGGTCGGCGTCCAGGGTGTAGCGGCCGGGCCCGGCGGGGGCCGGGACGGTCTTCCCGCTGCCGACGGCGTTCCACTCACCGAGCTTCTGCCCGTCCTCGGCCAGCGTGAGCGTGCCGGTCGCGCCCCAGTCGGAGCCGCCCCGCGTGCCGTCGCCGTCGGCGAACCACGGCGTTCCGGCCCAGACGACGGAGTCCTTCAGGCGGTAGGCGGGCGCGGCCGGGAGGGCCGGGCCGATCACCGCGGCGGCGAAGTCCAGCCGGGTCGTGGCGTGCGGGCGGACGGTCTCGGTCTGCGTCGCGAGGGACTGCCGACCGGCGATCGTGGCGCGGTCGAGCCACTCGCCGGGCGTGCGGTAGTCGGTCACGGTCGACGGGAAGCGGACCGACTGGTCGATGAAGAGCGGCAGCAGCGTCCCGTCGTCCGGGGTCGCCGCGCTCGTTCCGGCCGCCGGGGTCCCCTGGGCGTTGAAGTGCACGCGGACGTCCGTCAGTTCACGGCGCTGGACCGAGAAGGCCGGGCGGGCCGGCACCTCTCCGTCCCAGGAACGGGCCACGTGGTAGAAGAACGGGCTGGGCGCCTGCGAGGAGGCGCCCTCGGCCGCGAACACGGCGAAGGTGCGGTAGCGGGCGTCCTCGTCCGCGAACGGGGTCGCGAACAGCGACTGCCCGGCGCGCTCGCCGGTGGTGACGACGCTCAGGGTGTACGTTCCGGTGCCGGCGGGCAGGGCGAGGGCCGCCTGTACGGCGGTGGCGCGGGCGGCCGGGTCGTGGACGTCGGCGCCGACCGGTGCGGCGGTGCGGGCGTCGAGGTCGACGCCGGTGTCGTCCAGCGGGGTGACGGAGGTGACGGCCATCGTGGTGGTGCGGTCCGTCCCGGCACCGCTGGTGATGGTCATGCCGACCCAGTACTGGGCCTCGGGAACGGTCACCGTGCCGGTGCCGGCGGTGATGCGGACCGGGTAGCGGTCGCCGGTCCAGCGGTTGACCATCATCGCGGAGCCGGTCGCCGGGGAGCCGTCGCGCTGCTCGGCGTGGAGCGTGACGGTGTGGCTGGGCACGGGGCTGTCCACGCCGAGGATCGTCCGGGTGACGGGCGTGCCGCCCTGCGAGGCGGTGAGGACCGCGGACCACGGGCCGTGCGGCAGCAGGGCGGCGCGGGTGGTGACGGTCGCGGTGGCGGTGCCGTGCGCGGGGACGGTGACCCGGTCGCGGTCGACGGAGAACTGCTCGGGGTTGCCGGGCTGCGCGGTGGGCGAGAGCGGCTTCTCGACGGCCAGGTCGAGCGTCGTGTCGCTGTTCCCGGTGTTGGTGAAGGTGACCGTGTGCGTGGTGTCCTTGCCCGCGCCGTCCGACCAGCCGGCCACGGTCGTCAGGTTGGCCGGGGAGGCGAGGACCGTCTGCCGGACGGCGCGGCCGGCGTCCGTGCGGCCGGTGCCCTGCTGGTAGGCGGAGCGCTTGGCGTTCGGCTCGGCGCTGTTCATCAGTGCGGTCTTGATCTGCTCGCCGGTCCAGTCGGGGTGCGCCTGGGCGACGAGCGCGGCGGCCCCGGCCACGTGCGGGGTCGCCATCGACGTCCCGCTCTTGGAAGTGTGGCCGCCGCCCATCCTGGCGGCGACGATGGAGACTCCGGGGGCGGTGAGGTCGGGCTTGACGGCGTTGTCGCTGGGGCGGGGGCCCCGGCTGGAGAACGGGGCGAGTTCGTCGTCGGCGTTCACCGCGCCCACGGCCAGGGCGGCGTTCGCGATGGCGGGGGCGCCGACCGTACCCGTGCCGAACTCCCCGTCGTTGCCCGCGGCGACCACGAAGAGCGTGCCGGTGCGCGCCGACAGGTCGTTGATGACGGCGATGGCGGGGTCCGTCTCGTCCGCGGGTCCGCCCAGGCTCATGTTGACGACCTTGGCGTGGACGGTGTTGACGGCCCAGTCGATCCCGGCGAGGAGCGCGGAGGTGGGGCAGAGGCCGGTGTTGTCGCAGACCTTGCCGACGGCCAGGGAGGCCTCGGGGGCGACGCCCCGGTAGGTGCTGTCGACACCGGCGATGGTGGAGGCGACATGGGTGCCGTGGCCGTTGTCGTCCTCGGCGCTGTCCCCGCCGAGGAAGGTGGCGGAGGTGGTCACCCGGCCGGCCAGGTCCGGATGGTCGGAGTCGTAGCCGCTGTCCAGGACGGCGACGGTCACGCCCTTGCCGGTGTACCCGTCGGACCAGGCCTGCGGGGCGTTGATCTGCGGAACGCTCCTGTCCAGGGCGATGCGCATCCGGCCGTCCAGCCAGAGCTTGTTCGCCCCTCCGGCGAGCGCGCGGCCGTTCCCGGAGGTGAGGCGCTTCCAGGTGGCGGCGGCGTCCGCGCCGCCGTGCGGGTCGAGCGCGGTCAGTCCCAGACGCGGGATCGCGCGCGCCGGCCGGGCCGCCCCGCCGGCCGCCGCACGGGCCTTCTTCGCGGCCCCGGCGCCCTTGCCGTGCTGGACGATCAGGCCCACGGCCGCGGAGGACCGGGTCCCCTTCGTGCCGTAGCCGGCGTCCAGGAGGGCCTTCACGTCGAAGAGCCGCGGGTCCAGCCGGCCCGCCGCCAGCAGCGGTTCGGCGTCCGCGGGCACGACGCTGACGTCGTCGGACCCGATGGAACTGGTGGTGAAGGCGATGTCACCGCGGCCGGGGGCCGGGGTGACCGTCGCCGCGCGGACGGCGGTACCGGTCCGCTCGACGGTGACCGTGTCGCCGGTGGGCAGCGGCACGGTGAAGGTCGTGGGCACCGCGGGCCGGGTGGCGGTGGTGCCCACGGTGCCCGGACCGGCCGCCTGTGCGGCGGTGACGGGGACGAGAGCCGCCGCCACCAGACCGGCGGCCGCGGCTATGGATCTGACCTGCATGAAGGGAACCCCCAAGGTTCACGGAGCGAGGACGCGACGCATCCTCGCAGCGCGAAGGGGGTTCAACGGAGGTACTGAGGTGGCGACTTGACGACGCGTCGTAGTTCCGCCACCGCGCGGACGGACGAAGGGGCCGCCCGTCTCCGGGCGGCCCCTGTAAGGCGTGTCTCGGCTGTGAGGCGTGCTCAGCGCACCTCGTACGCGCGGACCATCGTCTGGGCGACACGGGCGCCCTGTCCGTCGGTCAGGGTGACGCGCAGATGGACGAAGGTTCCGGCGGGGGCGTCGCCCGGGACGGACGCCTCCCAGGTCCCGTGCGTCCGCTTCGTCGCGGCGGGCCGCCAGTCGGTGACGGCGTCCGCGGTGGTCTGGTCACCGTAGGCGTACTCGACACGGGCGGTCTCCAGGGAGACGGGAGTCTCGCTGCCGTCCACGGCCGCGCCGACGCCGATCGTGGTGGCCTCGCCCGCTGGGCGGGTGTTGCGCAGATCGGAGGGGAGGCCGAGGACGGGGACGAGCAGGCGCTGGGCGCCCTGGTCGGCCGGGCCCGAGCGGAAGTTCCACTCCGTGGCGTAGGCCAGGCCCGTACGGTCGGCGGCGGAGGCGGGCCGCTGCCAGGTCTGGCGGAACGTGAGGTCCGCCGGTTCGCCGGGCAGCTCGTACATCCCGGAGACCAGGGCCTCGGGTGCGCCGTTCACGAGGAGTTGGCGGGTGCCGTAGTCGGAGCGGGCGAGGGTGGAGTCATGACCGCCGGCGTCGCCGAACGGGGCGATGGTGAAGGTGAGCCGGTCGCTGTCCCGGTTCATCAGCGCGGGGCTGTAGGTGTTGCGGACCGGGCCGTAGGGCGACTTGTACCAGTACGCCGTGGACGCGCCCTGCCGGACCGCGCGGGGGCCGTCGTAGGCGGTACCGCTGTTGGGGCCGAGGTCGCGGCGCATCAGCGTCGTCCAGGTCAGCCCCTCGGTGCCGGACGGGGTGAAGTACTCGGTGCGGCGCTGCGGGGCGTGCAGGGGCAGCGTCGTGCCGCCCGCCCAGACGGCGGCCATGCCGGGCAGGCCGACCTTGACGTCGGACCAGTAGGTGGTGTCGCCGGTGGCCTGCTGCACGTGGTAGCGGGCGTCGGTGACGGCGAGTTCGCGGTCGCGGACCCGGTGGGTGCCGGGGCGGATCGCGTTCTTCGAGGTGTACGCCAGGTTGTACACGTACGGGCTGTTCGCGGTCGCGGTCCCCGACCAGCTCAGGTCCGCCGATCCGGACGACGCGGCCTCCGCCTTCAGGGCGAGCGCGTCGTCCCAGGTGATGGTGGCCTGCGGGACGCCTTCGGGCCCGGTGGTCTGGATGCGGCCCCTGCTGTCGGGGACGGCGGCCAGCACCCCGGCGGCACCGGCCTTCGCCGCGGCGGAGGCCCAGATGTAGGCGTTGCCGCCCCCGGTCCCGGCGTCGACCAGGGCGATCCTGCCCTTCAGGTCGTGCGCGACGAAGTTCTCCTCGGTCCCCTTGCCGATCGCGACTACCTCGGCGGAGCCCCGCCCGTCGAACTCGGTGGCCTTCTGCACCGGAAGGGAGTCCAGGACCCGCCCGCCGCCGGTGGTGAACCGGGCGAGCGGCGCGGTCTGCCGCACGGACGCGAGGAAGGTGACCCGCTCGGCGCGGCGGACCGGCTGGGCGTAGATCGCCTTGGTGTACGAGGGCACGGAGGTGGCGTATCCGGCGAGCAGCCGGCCGGTGTCGTCCAGGCCGTGGGTCAGCCCGATGGCGAATCCGTTGGGACGGCTCGGCCGGTCGGTGTCCCAGGTGACCGGTTCGGCGGCGCGGGCGTCCAGGGTGACGGTGGTGTCACCGGAGACGGTGAGTTCGGGCCGGTAGAGCTGGGAGACCGACGCGACGCTGCCGAGGTCACCGGGCTCGTCCCGGGTCATGATCATGCCGCTGAGGTCGTAGGTGCCGAGCGGGACCCGGATCGTGGTGCTGCCCGCGGCCGGGTAGCCGATGGTGTAGCGCCGCGCGGTGTCGCGGTGGTCGTCGAACAGTTGGAAGGCCGAGGGGGACGTCGCGGGCTCGCCGTGCCGGTCCAGGCCCTTGACGGTCAGATCGGCGGACGGCACCTCCAGGTGCACGGCGAACGGCACGTCGAGCCGCACCCCGTGCGCGCCGGTGCCCAGGAGGCGGCCGGTGAGCGTACCGTACGCCCCGGCGGCGAGCTCCACCGCCGGGTCGATGCGGACCGGCACGTCGGCGGTGCCGTTCGCGGGCACGGTGACGCGGGTGCGGGCGGGCGCGGCCAGCCCCTTCACCCGGCTGCCGTCGTCGCCGCGCACCTCGCGGACGGCGAGGTCCAGGGTGACGTCCCGGTCGGTGACGTTGGTCAGGCTGATCGCCCGGTCGACCGGGTCGAGTCCGGCCTGCGGGTAGGCGAAGTCGCCGAGGAGCGTGTTGGGCGCGGCGACGACCGGCTGGGTGAGCGCGCGGGCGACGTCCATGGGTCCGGCGCCCTGGTCCAGGACGGGGGCGCCGGTGTCCTTCGCGGAGGAGGTGAGCAGCGCCTTGAGGCGGGCGGGGGTCAGGTCGGGGTGCTGCTGGAGCAGGAGCGCGGCGCCGCCGGCGACGTGCGGGGTGGCCATGGAGGTCCCGGACATCGCCCGGTAGGCGAGATCACCCCGGCCGCCGGCCCGTGCGGCAACGACGCCGACGCCCTGGGAGGCGATGTCGGGCTTGGCGTTGACGCCGTCGGCGGAGGGGCCGCGGCTGGAGAAGGAGGCCGTCTCGTTCGAGCGGTCGACGGCGCCGACGGTGAGCGCGCCGGGCGCACAGCCCGGGGTGGAGACGGTGCCGCGCAGCGAGGCGTTGCCGGCCGCGATGACGAACAGGGCCTTGTCCGCGAGGCGCTGGACGGCTTCGACGTCCGGTCCCGCGCAGCTGGTGGCGCCGTCGGCGCCGAGCGACATGGAGACGACCCGGGCGCCCTGGGCGACGGCCCATTCCATGCCCTGGACGATGCCGCTGATCGAGCCGGATCCGTCGTCGCCGAGCACCTTGCCGACGAGGAGGTCCGCGCCGGGGGCCATGCCGGCGTACCGGCCGCCGGAGGCCGCGCCGGTGCCGGCGACGGTGGACGCGGTGTGGGTGCCGTGGCCGGTGCGGTCGTGGTCGTCCTGGCCGTTGACGAAGACCTTGGTGGCGGTGATCCGGCCGGCGAGGTCGGGGTGGTCCGCGTCGATTCCGGTGTCCAGGACGGCGACCTTGACGCCGCTGCCGTCGAGGCCGGCGCGGTGGGCGGCGCCGGCTCCGGTGAGCGGCACGGTCGGGGTGTCGGGCACGGGCGCGGCGGTGCCCCGCACCTTGGCGTCGAGCCAGACGCGGGTGACGGCTCCGGCGGTGCGGGCGGTCTTCTCGGCGGGGGCGAGCTGCCGCCAGGCCTCGGCGGCGGACTTCTTGGTGACGGCCAGTCCGGCGCCGCCGATGGAGGCGAGCGCGGCGGTGGTGCGGGTGCCGGGCCGGGCGGTGCGCGGGGTGCGCCCCCCGGCGTACTGCACGATCACGGGCACGGTGGCGGAGTGCGCGTCGTCGTAGCCGTCCGCGACGAGCCGGCCGATGTCGAAGAGGCGCGCGTCCACGAGTCCGGCGTCCACCAGCTTCTCGACGCCCTGCGGGAACACATAGGTGCGGGTGCCGTCCTGCCAGACGGCGGCGGGGTGGTCGGTGCCGTCCACGGGGCGCGGCGAGGCCGAGAGGATCCGCCCGTCGTGGGCGACCCGGGCGTCGACCACGTCACCGGTGACCAGGGTGACGGTCACGGTGCGGGCGGTGTCGGTGCCGGTGCCGGTCACCGGGGTGGTGGTGGCGGTGGGTCCTGCCTGGGCGGCGGGTACGCCGACGGCGAGCAGCGCCACGGCCGCGAGCCCGGCGGCGGTGGTCCGCCACGGTCTGCTGCGTCTCACGGGGGAACTCCTGATCGAAGGGGTGATGGACCAGAAGGGTGGCCAATGCGCGCCCCCGGTGGGCGGGTTCGGGCTGGCGAGTGACCGCCATGACGTATTCACGACACCCTGGGGGCCGGGCCGCCGCGGGTCGTCGAGGGGGTCCCTGCGGGCGCGGCGGCGGGGGCGGCGACACTAGGGGCATGTCGCCCGTTCCAGGAACACCCTCGCAGCGGCCCGAAGGCGCCGCGCCGTCCGGTCCGGCCCTGCGCGCCTCCCTCGACGAGCTGCGGGGGCACCTGCGGGGCGCGGACGCCGCGCTGGCCCGGCTGCTCGGGCAGTGGGGGCCGGAGGGCGGCGGGGCGGCCGACGAGCACGTGGTGCGGGTCTGGGAGCGCGTGGAGGAACAGGCGCGCCGCATCTACGAGATGGAGTACGCGGCCCGGACCTCGCTGTGGGGCTTCCAGTCGGGGGCGAACACCGTGGCCCCGGTGCCGACGACGATCCCCGGCGGCCCCGACGGGCCCGGTGCGCCGGGTGGTCCGGAGGCGGAGGGGCCGGACGAGGGCGGAACGTCGATGCGCAAGGACGGCAACCCGGACGCCTCGTACCGGATCGTGGTGGACCGGGACTTCCTGTCGGAGCCGGCCGCGCTGCGCGCCCTGGACCTGCGGGTGGAGCGGGGTCATCAGGTGCGGGTGGTGGACCAGCCGCTGATCAAGCTGCTGATCGCGGACGAGGAGACGGCCATGGTGCAGGTCGAGCCGGGGCGGTCGCTGGAACTGCGGCCGCCGCTGGTGGTGCTGGCGGTGGAGCTGTTCGAGTCCGTGTGGCGCCGCTCGCGCCCGTATCTGCGCGAGGACGGCGATCTGAGCCCCACCGACCGCCGCATCCTCCAGCTGATGCTGTCGGGCCTCACGGACGCGGCGACGGCCCATCAGCTGGGCACGTCGCCGCGTACGGTGCAGCGCCGGGTGCGGGCGCTGATGGATCTGGCCGCCGTGACCTCGCGCGTCCAGCTGGGCTGGTACGCGATCCGGAACAACTGGGTGTGAACCGGGGCCGCGGCGGCCGTCCGTCTACATCAGGGACAGGTAGTCCTCCAGGGTCCTGCCGCGCAGCGTCCTGACCGGGTCGGTCACGCGGTCGCTCATGCTGTTGTGCGCGAGGTAGTTCTGGCGCACCCAGTCCAGGTCCTTGGGGCCGACGGTCCCGTCGTGGTCGATGTCGGCGGCCCGGTCGGCGGTGCCCCGCGCGGCGTACACGGCGGCGGCGTCCCGGACGTCGATGACGTCGTCACCGTTGACGTCACCGGCGACGAGGGCGGCGCCCGAGGTGCCGTTGGTGCCGGCGATCCCCCACGGGCCGTCCAGGCCGAGGTCGATGTCCTCGGTCCAGGTGAAGTGTCCGGGGACCTTCACCTCGAAGCGGTAGGGCGTGTCGGACGGGGCCAGTCCGCCGACGGAGAGCTTGCCCGCCCGGTCCACGGGGAGGGTGCGGCGGGTGCCGTCGGGTGCGGTGAGCGTCGTCCCGATGCCGTCGGCGGTGTGGTCGCGGACGCTGTCGAAGCCGCCGTCGCGGTTGAGCAGGCCCTGGACCGCGGGGCGGGAACCGAACGTCGACGTCGGGTTGAGCATCCGCACCGCGCCGTAGAACTGGACGTTCAGATTGGTCTTGGCACCGGCGGTGTCGACGGCGGAGGTGCTGCCCGTGCTGAACCCCGCCACGCTCGTCATCGTGCCGCCGGTCACCTCGTACGTCAGCTTCAGCAGCGGCATCGCGTCATCGGTCAGCCCCTCGGGGTCGGAGACGTCGAACGACAGGGTGCTGTACGAGGAGGAGCCGGCGGAGACGTCGGTGCGGCGGATCTCCGACGGGCCGTGCGCGGTGAGCGCGTCGGTCGCGTCGACGGAGACGAGCCGCACGTTCCGGTCGTCGTAGCGGATCTGCGAGGTGAACGTCTTCCAGTCCTTCAGGTGGTGCGCGGTCAGCGTGTAGGTGACGCGGTCCCCGGCGCGGGCGGTCGACGTGCTCGCGTCGCCGACCACGTACGGAGTGCCCTTCTTGATCAGGTTCAGGATGCGGATGTCGCCGATGTTGCCCGCGGCGTCCGTGGGCCACAGCTTGAGCATGGAGATGGGCGGACCGGCGGAGAGCTTGACCTGCCCGTTCACGGTGCCGTCGGCTCCGACGGTGAGCCGGCCCTCGGGGGCGTTCGGGCTGTACTGGGAGTAGTAGAGGAGGTTGTCGTCCTGGCCGATGTCGAGACCGGCCGCGCGGATGGCGTCGGTCTGGGCGTCGCGCAGGGTGCCGCCGACGGTGAACGCCGTGGCGTCGGCGGGGCGTTCGACGACGGTGGGGTGGGCGGGGTCCCAGGCGCCGTAGGCGTCCTGGTAGTCGGGCAGCTTCGTGTCGACGTAGACGTCGCGCAGTTCACTGTCCGTGCCGCCCGCCGCGTCCGTGCCGACGATGCGCAGCTTGTAGTGGCCGTCGGTCATGTACCGGCCGCGCGGGTCCACCGGGGTGGCGTCGTCGCCGGTCAGCGGGAAGTACCAGGTGCCGACGGTCGCCGGACCGTAGAGCACGCCCTCGCTGAGTCCGGTGGTGTTGATGCCGCCGACGTAACCGATGTCCTTGCCGTCGGCGTCGGTCAGGAAGACGTCGACGCTGCGCAGCTGACCGGCCATCATCAGGTTGAAGGTCGCGGCGCCCTTGCCCACCGCGCCCTGGTCGGAGCCCAGGCCGGTCGACATGACGGGCTTGGTCATCTCGATCCTCTCGAACCCGGACGGTGCGACGCGCAGGCCGAACGGCACGTGCAGGACGGGCAGTCCGCTCCCCCGGCCCGGGGTCAGCGTGACCGTGCCCTCGTAGTAGCCGGCCGGGGCGCCGGCGGGCACGCGCAGGGCCGCGGTGAGGTTCCGCCGGCCGTGGGCCCCGAGCGTGACCGTGCCGGGGGTGGTCAGGGCGAGGCCGGCGGCGTCGCCGTCGGCGGAGACGCCGGAGCCGGTGCCGAAGGACGTCCGCACGGTGTACGTGGCGGGCCGGCCGCTGTCGTTGCGCACCCGCAGGGTCCGCCGGATGTCGGTGGCGCGGCCCACCGGCAGCACGCCGAGGTCCAGCGCGCCGGTGTCGGCGGCGATCTCGGTCCGCTCGCCCTCGACGGTGACGTACGGGGTGGTCTCGGGCACCTGGACGGAGGTGGTGGCGTGGACCGCCGCGTACGGGTCGACGGCGCCGGCGCCGGCCTCGAAGACGCTGACGTCGCCGGGCAGCGCGGTCGCCGTGTTCATCAGCCGCGCCTTCACGGCGTCGGGGCTCAGCGAGCGGTCGTGCTGGAGCAGCAGGGCCGCGGTGCCCGCGACGTACGGCGCGGCCATGGAGGTGCCGCTGAGCCGGGCGTAGGCGTAGGTGTAGTCGTCGCCCTCGGGGTCGACGATGTCGGCGGGCACGGACGAGAGGACGCTGACGCCGGGCGCGGTGACCTCGGGCTTGATGGCGGAGGTGCCGTAGACCGGGCCGCGCGAGCTGAAGTCGGCCAGCGCGCCGTCGCCGAGCCGGAAGGTGCCCCGGGCGGCGAAGGAGACCTCGGCGCCCGCCGTGCCGAGCGCCGCGCCGTCGGCGGCCGTCACCGAGAACGCGGGGACGTAGCGCGGGTTCTCGCCGAGGTAGACCGGGATGTGCCCCTCGGCGGCGTTGTCGTTGACGAGCAGCACGGCGGCGGCGCCCTGGTCGTGGGCGCGCCGCACCTTCTCGTCGAGCGGGATGCCGCCGCGCCGGACGAGGACGGCCCGGCCGGTGACGTCCTTGCCGGTGTATCCGGCCGCGGTGCCGGTGGAGACGTCGACGACGCCGAGCGGGCCGCCGGTCAGCCGGTCGAGGGCGTCGCCGTAGGGCTGGGCGAGCAGCCGCCCCTCGGCCGCGGCGGATCCGGCGGTCAGGGTGTACGAAGGCAGGGTCAGCGGCGCGGAGTGGGCGCCGACGGTCATTGGCAGCGCGGCGGCGGCCGGAGTGGCCACCGTGCCCGTCCTCGGTCCGCTGTTGCCGGCGGCTATGACGGTGGTGACGCCGGCCAGGACGAGGTTGTCGGCGGCGATGGACTGCGGGCTGAGCGGGTCGTTGATCGCGGCGCCCAGCGACATGTTGACGACGTCCATGCCGTCCGCCGCTGCCCGGTCCATGGCGGCGACGATGTCGCTGGTGCGGCCGCTGCCGTAGGGACCGAGGACCCGGTACGCGTACACGAAGGCGTCGGGGGCCACGCCGTGCGCGGCCCGCTCCCGGCCGGCCGGCCCGCGTCCGGCGACGATGCCGGCGACATGGGTGCCGTGCTCGGTGTAGTAGGTGGAGCCCTGGTTGGTCTCGGCGCGGCCGGAGGCCTTCCAGTCCTCGTACGTGGTCTCCATCGGGTCCTCGTCGTTGTCGACGAAGTCGTGGCCGCCCGCGTACACGTCCTTGAGGTCGGGGTGGTGGTAGTCGATGCCGGTGTCGATGATCCCGACCTTGACGCCCTTGCCGGTGACGCCCTCGGCGTGCAGCCGGGTGAGCGCGTCGTCGCCGGCTTCCGCGCCGGTCCGCCCGTCCGCCCCGGAGCCGGTGGCCTCCGGGTCCGAGAGCGCCTTCACCTCGGCGTCGGGCCAGACGGAGGCGACCCCGTCGTGGCGGAGGAGTTCGGCGACACGGTCGCCGGGCAGCCGCAGGCTCACCCCGTCGAAGCTCCGGGTGAAGCTGCGGCGCGGCTTCGGCACCGCGACCGCGCCCCTGGCCGTGCCCCTGGCTGTGCCCTTCGCCCCGGCTTCCGGCGCGGGGAACATCGTCGCCAGCGCGTCGCGGAAGGAGTCCTGGGCCTCGGTCACGGCGGCGCGCGCGTCGCTCTCGCTCAGCTCGCGGCCCTGCGCGGCGGCCAGCAGCCGGGCGGTGCGGGCGGGCGGGGTGCGCAGCTGCACGATGACGTCGACGGGGTCGGAGGAGGCGAGCGCCCGGTCGGAGAGGTGCACCCCGCCCAGCTCCAGGCCCGCCATCCGGTGCAGCGCCTGGCGTTCCTGCCCGTCGAGGGAGGCCAGCACGGAGGCGGCGCTCGGCGGGGCGGTCGGTTTCGGCGCGGCGGCCGCCGCCGGCGCCGCACCCGCGGCGGCGGCCAGCAGAGTGGCCGCCACCACCAGGGACAGGCGTCGTTGTTCCGGGACGTGCGTCATGGGTTGCCTTGCTTCCGCTCGGGAGGGACCGGGGATCGTCGCACGATCATCGGTGCGGGGCGGAGCAGGGCGGAAGGCCGGTCGCTGGCGGGATCACGACGTGTCGTCAAACCGCCATCGGGGCGTCGCGGCGCGGGGGCGCGCCGGGGACACGGGGTCGCCGCGCCGGGTCAGTCGTCGTGGCCGTGGTCGCGTGGCCGCCGGCCCGTCCAGACGGGTTCGAGCGCCTCCCATTCGCGTTCCCAGGCGTCGAGCCGTCGGTTCAGGGCGCGTCTGCGGACGAGGAGGAAGCCGCCGCCCTCGGCGAGGACGACGAGGCCGGTGACGACGATCCCGAAGGCCGCGGAGGTCAGCGCGCGCTGGGCGAGGCCGAACGCGGGCCGGGCCCGGTAGGCGCCCGCGTCGTCGACCCAGATCTCCACCGGGGTCCCCTTCGCGGTGTCCGGCCGCACATGGACGGTGCCGGTCCTCGGGGTGTGCGCGGGGTACTCCCAGCGGGCGGGCGCGGTGGCGGTGGGCGCGGCGGCGTACCGGGTCTCGGGGACGATCACGGACCGGTCGGTGGTGGTGGCCACGACCCGGTGGCGGTGGGCGGCGGCCACGGCGTCGTCCCGGGCGTCGGCGCGCCAGGCGGCCGCCGCGCCGAGCAGACCGCAGAGCAGGGCGAAGAGCGCGGCGACGACGAGCCAGCGGTGCACGGGGCGGCGCCGTCCGAACGCACCGGGGCCGAGGTCCGGGAGATCGTCGCTGTCCATGGCGCTCGCCTCCGTGCCCGGCCGGAAAGGGGCGGGACGGCCCCGGGGGCCCCTGCCTCCGTCCCAGGGTGGCCCTCCCGGGGGCGCCGCGCACGCCGGAGCCGGAAGGCCGAGGTCCGAAAGCCGCGGCCGGGACGCCGGCGGTCCGGCTCCGGCTCCGGCTCCGGCTCCGGCTCCGGCTCCGGCATGAGCGAAACCGGGCCGGGCGGTGCGGGGGCGGCAACGTACCGGATTCCGGCGCCGGGCGGGCGGTTGTGGCGGGACCGGATGCGCGCGCGGGCGCTCCGGGCCACGCTGGAGGTATGGCTACTCCTCCGATCGTGATCCACCGGCCGACCCCGTCCGGGGCCCGGCTCGTCACCGTGCACATCGCCGGACGCGAAGAGAAGCTGGGGCTCGCCCACAGCGACCACGACGTCATCGTCTTCCTCGCGGACGCCGGGATGGCCGACCCCGAGCGGGCGCTCGACACCCCGTCGCTCGTCGAGTGGCAGGGCGCCGCCGCCCACGAGTACACCGCGTCCTGAACCGCTCCCGCCGGACGGCGGCCCGGATCAGGGGGTCGCCGCGGAGACCACGTAGACGACCGGGGACGCCGGGTCGGTCATGTCGACGGTGATGTCCTGGGTGGGGCGCGGGTCGGGGTTGGTGTGCCGGACGCCGGCCCAGGAGACGCCGTCCACGAAGTGCCAGCCGGCGATCTTCCGGTCGCGGGCCCCGACGGTGACCTCGCCCGCCTCCAGCGCGGCACGGCCGGTGCCGACCTGGGTCAGGAAGCGGTCCAGACCGTTGGACGACGTGCGGAACTGCACGTACATCCGGCTGGCCTTCCAGTTGTTGGTCTCGTAGTACTGCACCTCGACCGCGTCCTTGGGGATCGGCACCTCGAAGATGCGGCGGAGCATGCGCGAGGGCCAGCCCTCGCGCAGTCCCTGGGCGGCCGCCTCGGCGGCCTTGTCCTGGCCGGAGCGGCGGCTCTGGCCCGCGGAGATCAGCAGGTACCCGGCGGGGACGCCGATCAGCAGCACGATGATGGTCGCCGTGATCAGGCGCCGGCGGATCGTCCGCCGCCGCTCCTCGGGGGGCGGGCCCTCGCCGGGCGGCGGGGACTGGCGCGGCACGACGGGGTGCTCGGCTGCGGTCATGGGTGTGGGCGTCCCTAGGAAGTGCGGGTGTTGCGGGTGTTGCGGATGGTGCTCGCGGCCTGGTCGTAGATCTGGGCGTACCGCTCGTAGCGCTCGACGCGGCGGCGGTTGGTGCGCCGGAACCGGCGGGCCACCAGCCGGGCGAGGTCGGCCGCGCCGACCATACCGGCCTCGGGGCCGAGCTGGGCCTTGGCGATCTTGGCCTCGGGACGGTAGCCGCGCCCGGTGAGGTGCCGTTTGAAGGCGTCCCTGGCCGGTCCGATCAGCAGGTCGTCGGCGGCGCTGACACCGCCGCCGATGACGAAGCAGGAGGGGTCGAGCGCGGCGGCCAGATTGGCGATGCCGACGCCCAGCCACTGGCCGATGTCCTGGAGGAGTTCGACGCACATCGCGTCGCCCTCGCGGGCCAGTTCGGTGATGAGCGGGCCGGTGATGTCGGGGATGTTGCCCTTGACCCGCTCGATGATCCCGTGGGCGACCGGCGAGTCGGCGGCGGCCAGCTCCTTCGCCTCGCGGACCAGGGCGTTGCCGGAGCTGTACTGCTCCCAGCAGCCCCGGTTGCCGCAGGGGCAGCGGTGGCCGCCGGGCACCACCTGCATGTGGCCGAACTCACCGGCCACGCCGTAGCGGCCGCGCTTGACCCGGCCGTCCTCCAGGATCGCGCCGCCGATGCCGGTGCCCAGCGTGATCATGACCAGGTGGTCCTCGCCGCGGCCGGCGCCGAAGCGCCACTCGGCCCAGGCGGCGGTGTTGGCGTCGTTGTCCACCATGACGGGGACGACGAGCCGGGAGGCGAGGGCGTCGCGCAGGGGTTCGTCGCGCCAGGCGAGGTGCGGGGCGAAGAGGACCTTGGAGCGGTCGGCGTCGACCCAGCCGGCCGCGCCGATGCCCACGGCGTGGACGTCGTGGCGGTCGGAGAGGTCCAGGACCAGCTCGACGATGGTGTCCTCGACGACCTTGGGGCTCTTGGACTTGTCCGGCGTCTCGGTGCGCACGGTCTCCAGGATGGTGCCGTCGGCGTCGACGACGCCGGCCATCACCTTCGTCCCGCCGATGTCGATCCCGACGGTGGGGACCCGGGGCGCGGTGAGGTGCGAACGCCGTTCCCGGGTGCCGACGGTCCGCAGGACGGTCGCGCGGGCGGAGCCGCGGTGTGTGAAGTCGCGGTACGTGCTCATCGTCCCTGCGGGGTCTGGGGGGCCGGACCCTGGGGTTCCGGCGGCGGACGCGGTGCCCGCCGCCCCCGATTCTGCCACTGCCGGAGGGGGCGCGTACGTCGGCCGCTGCGCCGCCGCGCCCCCGGCGGGCCCGGTGGGCGGGCGCGGGGGCGCGGCGGGGACGGTCAGCCGGTGGTGCCGTCGTTCGCCGACGGGGCGTCCGGGCGGCCGGGCACCGAGGTCCGCTCCAGCTCGTGGCTCAGCTCCTCCAGCTCGCTGCCGCCCGCCATCTGGCGGGTCAGCTCGTCGAGCGTGACGTCGTCCTTGGTGTGGCTCCCGGCCATCGCGCCCCGCTTGAGCAGGACGAAGCGGTCGCCGACGAGGAAGGCGTGGTGCGGGTTGTGGGTGATGAGGACCACGCCGAGCCCGGCGTCCCGGGCGGCGGCGACGTACTTGAGCACGACCCCGGACTGCTTGACGCCGAGCGCGGCGGTCGGCTCGTCGAGGACGAGGACCTTGGCGCCGAAATGGACGGCGCGGGCGATGGCGACGCACTGGCGCTCGCCGCCGGACAGGGTGCCGATGGGCTGGTCGACGTCGCGCAGGTCGATGCCCATCCGCAGCAGCGCGGAGCGGGTCGTCTCGCGCATCAGCCGGACGTCCAGGCGCTTGAAGGGGCCGGCGCCGGTGGTCGGCTCGGAGCCGAGGAAGAAGTTCCGCCAGACCGGCATCAGCGGGACGACGGCGAGGTCCTGGTAGACGGTGGCGATGCCCCGGTCCAGGGCGTCGCGCGGATTGGCGAGGGTGGTCTCCTCGCCGTCCACGAGGAAGCGTCCGGCGTCGTGCCCGTGCAGTCCCGCGATGATCTTGATCAGGGTGGACTTGCCGGCGCCGTTGTCGCCGAGGACGCAGGAGATCTGCCCGGCGTGGACCTCCAGGGAGACGTCCTGGAGCGCCTTGATGTTGCCGTAGAACTTGCTGACGTGGTCCAGCTCGACCAGCGGCTGCCCGCTCGGTTCCCGGGGTGCCGTCATGAGGTCGCCTCCGCGCGCTTGCGTACCCATGCGTTGAGCAGGGTGGCCAGGAGCAGCATGGCTCCGAGGAAGAACTTGAACCAGTCGGGGTTCCACTCCGCGTAGACGATGCCCTTGCTGGTCATGCCGAAGATGAAGGCGCCGACGGCCGAGCCGATGGCGGAGCCGTAGCCGCCGGTGATCAGACAGCCGCCGATGACGGCCGCGATGATGTAGATCAGTTCGTTGCCGACGCCCTCGCCGGACTGCACCACGTCGTAGCTGAACAGCAGGTGCTGGCCGGAGACCCAGGCGGCGAAGGCGACCCCGAGGTAGAGGCCGATCTTGGTGCGGACCACCGGGACGCCGACCGCGCGGGCCGCGTCCGCTCCCCCGCCGACGGCGAAGATCCAGTTGCCGAAGCGGGTGCGGAGCAGGATCCAGGTGGCGAGCGCGACGAGGACGGCCCACCAGAGGATGGTCACCTTCAGCTCGACGCCGCCGACCGTCAGGTACGAGGCGAAGACCTTCCGGGCCGAGGGGAAGCCCTCCATGTTGCCGATCGTCTTCGTCGACACGGTGCCGCTGATCAGCTTGGTGAAGCCGAGGTTCAGTCCGGTCAGCATCAGGAAGGTGCCGAGCGTGATGATGAAGCTGGGCAGTTTCGTCCGGGTCAGCATGAAGCCGTTGAACGCGCCGATGGCCAGGGTGACCAGCAGTGACACGAACACGCCGACCCAGACGTTGGCCGTCATCTGGTAGCTGAACATGGAGGAGACCAGCGCCGAGCTGGTCACCAGCACACCGGCGGAGAGGTCGAACTCGCCGCCGATCATCAGCAGCGCGACCGGCGCCGCCATGATCCCGATGGTGGAGGCGGCGTAGAGCACCGTGCCGAAGCTGGTGGCCCGCAGGAAGCTGTCCGCGACGACCGAGAAGAACAGGAAGACCGCCAGCGCGCCGACGACCGAGCCCAGCTCGGGGCGGCCGAGGAGCCTGCGCAGCGGCGAGGTGCGCAGCAGCCGCTCGTCGGCCGGGGCGGGGGACGCTCCGGACGCCGTCATCGGGTGCCCCGGTCGGCGTACGCGGCGAGCTGCGCGGCGTCGTCGGCGGTGATGATCTGCGGGCCGGTGAGGACCGGGCGGCCGCCGCCGAGGACGTTGCGGTTGTAGCGGTAGAGCCAGAGCAGGTCGACGGCCTCGTAGCCCTGGAGGTAGGGCTGCTGGTCGACGGCGAAGCCGAGGGTCTTGGCCTGCAGCTCGGCCGCGACCTTGGCGTTCAGGTCGAAGGTGTCGATCTCGGCCTTGCTGCCGGCGGTCTTCTTGGCCTTGACGGCGGCGTCGGCGAACGGGGCGCCGAGGGTGACCACCGCGTCGATGTCCTTGTCCGCCTGGAGCTTGGCCTCGATGGACGCCTGGACGTCGGGCATGTTGGTGCCCTCGACGTACAGGTTCTGCATCTCGCCGTCGAAGGTCTTCTTCGCCCCGGCGCAGCGCTGCTCGTGGCCGACGTTGCCCTGCTCGTGCAGGATGCAGAGGGCCTTCTTGCGGCCGCGCGCGTTCAGCTCCTCGCCGACGGCCTCGCCCGCGATGGACTCGTCCTGGCCGATGTGGGTGAGCGCGCCGTACTTCTTGGACTCGGCGGAGCCCGAGTTCACGGTGATCACCGGGATGCCGGCCTTGACGGCCTTGGCCACGACGTCCTTCATGGCGTCGGGCTTGGCGAGGGTGACGATCAGCCCGTCGACCTTCTTGTCGATGGCGGCCTGGACGAGCTGGGCCTGCTGCTGCGCCTCGTCGTTGTGCGAGTACAGGAAGTTGATGTTGTCCTTCTGGGCGGCCATCTTGGCGCCCTTCTGGACGATGTCCCAGAAGGTGTCGCCATCGCCCGAGTGGGTGACCATGGCGAAGGTCCAGCGGGGTGTGTTCACCGCGGACCGGCCCTCGGCGGCGGCCTGGGCCGCGCGCTCCTCCGCCCGCTTTCCGCCGGTGCTGCTGCATCCCATGAGGGAGACCCCGAGCACCGCCGCAAGCACGGCGCCCATCGCGCGTACCCCTGTCCGAACCCTTGCCACGACGCCGTGCCCTTCTTGTGCTGCTCGTTTGTGCTGCTGGTGGAGCCGGGTCCGTCAGGTCCCGGCCCGGCTGGGCAAGTATCCCCGAGCCCGGGGCGCCATCCCCCGGAGGGGCGACGCACGTGTGTCGGACCGGGGCGTGTACGGGGTCCGGCGGCCGGGTGCGGCCGGGCTCGTCGTACCGGGGACTCGTGTCACCGTACGAGAGCCGGGCGCCGGTGTCACCGTACGAGGAGCTGGAAATCGAGGGCGCAGCGGCCGGCGCGGCCCCGGGGACGTCCGGGCGGCGGCGACGGCGGGGGCCCGGTCCGGACGGGGGTGCGCGGAGACGCTCCGAGGTCCGGGGCGCCCCCGCCCGCTCACCAGCGCACGGGCAGCGACTCCGGCCCCCGGATGAGCATCCCCGTCCGCCAGGTCAGCTCCTCGGGGTCCGCGGCCAGGGCCAGGTCCGGGCAGCGCTCCAGCAGGGACCCGATCGCCACCGCCGCCTCGATCCTGGCCAGCGGCGCACCCAGGCAGTAGTGGATGCCGTGGCCGAACGCCAGATGGCCGCGGGTGTCCCGGGTGATGTCGAAGCGGTCGGCGTCCGGGAAGCGCTCCGGGTCGCGGTTGGCGTCGGACAGGGCGATCAGGACGAGTTCGCCGCCGCCGGGGATACGGGTGCCGGCCACGTCGACGGCTTCGGTGGTGAAGCGGTACGTGGGGGTCTCGACCGGGCCCGCGTAGCGCAGCATCTCCTCCACGGCCCGGTCGATGAGCCCGGGGTCGGCGCGCAGGGCGGCGAGCTGGTCCGGGTGCGTGAGCAGGGCGAGGACGCCGTTGGCGATGAGGTTGACGGTGGTCTCGTGGCCCGCGACGAGCAGCAGCCAGGCCATGCCCAGGAGTTCGCCGGCGGAGAGCCGGTCGCCGTCCTCGTCGGCCGTGTGGATGAGCGCGCTCATCAGGTCCTCGCCGGGCTGTTCGCGTTTGTCGGCGAGGAGTCCGGTGAGATACGCGGTCATCTCGGCGGTGGCGCGGCGGCGGGCCGCGCCGTCGAGGGAGGAGACCGCGGTGTTGGACCAGTCGCGGAAGCGCCGGCGGTCCAGGAAGGGCACCCCGAGAAGTTCGCAGATGACGGACATCGGCAGCGGGAACGCCAGGGCCTCGACGAGGTCGGCCGAGCGGTCGGGGGCGGCCAGCATCGTGCCGAGCAGGTCGTCGGTCATCTCCCGCACCCGCGGGACGAGCCGCTGCATGCGGGGGGCGGTGAACTCGCGGGTGACCAGTTTGCGCAGCCGGGTGTGGACGGGGGCGTCCGAGCTGAGCATGGAGACCCCGGCGGCGACCTGGCTGAGTCCCAGCTCGGGCGCGGAGTTGTGCCACTCCTTGGAGAACCGCTGGTCGGCGAGGGCGGCACGGCCCTCCTCGTAACCGACCACGAGCCAGGCGGGGGTGGTGTCCGGGAGCAGGACGCGGTGGACGGGGCCGCGGGCGCGCAGGGAGGCGTAGACGGGGTGCGGGTCCCGGGTGAACGCGTCCCCGAGGGCCCCGAGGTCGACTATGGATGCGAGGGTCACGGCGAGGGCTCCTTCAGGACGGGGTGGCGCTCAGGACGGTGCCCTGGGCGACGGCGCAGAGCGTTTCGGCTCCGTCCTCCCCCACCACGGACAGATCACACCGGGCGACGGCCTGCCGGCGGCCGCTGTGGACGACCTCGGCGCGGGCGACCAGGGTGGCTCCGGTGGCGGGCCGCAGATACTGGATGGAGAAGCCGCCGGTCAGCACGGCCGGGCCGAGCGTCGTCCCGGCGGCGAAGGTGAGCGCGTTGTCGGCGGCGTAGGCCAGCACACCGCCGTGCAGGAATCCGTTCTGCTGCCGCAGTTCCTCGCGGCTGTCGATCTCCAGCGTGGCCGCGCCACCGCCGAAGGCGGTGACGCGTGCGCCGACGAGGGTGCTGAACGGCTGGCTGTCCAGCACCTTCTGTGCCGCCCGCAGGTCGAGTCCGGTCATGGGTGGTCCTTTCGGGGTTCCGAGGGACCGAACGTATCCGGAGCGGCGGCCGGAGCGGGGGCGGTTCGGCTCACCAGCGGACCGGAAGCCGCCGCGCCCCCCGGATCAGCAGACCGGGCACCCATTCGGGGGCCGCGCCGTCCGGGTCCGGGGCGAGGCCGGGGCAGCGCTCCAGCAGGGCGCGGATCGCGATGCGGCCCTCCATCCGGGCCAGCGGGGCGCCGATGCAGAAGTGCGCGCCGTGGCCGAACGCCAGGTGGCCGCGCGGTTCGCGGCGGATGTCGAAGGTGTCGGGTGCCGGGTGGCGCGCGCCGTCGCGGCCGGCCCCGGCGAGGGAGACCAGGACCGTCTCCCCGGCCTCGATGACCCGGCCGGCGACCGTGACCCGCTCCCGGGCGAAGCGGTAGGTGGCGTTCTCCACCGGTCCCTCGTACCGCAGCATCTCCTCGACCGCCGCGTCGAGCAGTCCGAAGTCCGCCTTCAGGGCGGCGAGTTGGTCCGGGTGGTCGAGCAGTGCCCGGACGCCGTTGCCGATCAGGTTGACGGTGGTCTCGTGGCCGGCGACCAGGAGCAGGAAGGCCATGCCGATCAGTTCGTCGGAGGACAGCCGGCCGAGGTCGTCGTCCCGGGCGGCGATCAGGGCGCTCAGCAGGTCCTCGCCGGGTGTGCGGCGTTTGGTCGCGATGAGTTCGGCGAGGTAGGCGCCCATGGTCCCGAAGGCGTCGGGGTCCTCCTTCTCACCGAGCGTGGAGACGACGGCGGCCGACATCGCGCGGAAGGCCTCGCGGTCCAGGTCGGGGACGCCGATGAGCTCGCAGATGACGGTCATGGGCAGCGGGAAGGCGAGTGCGTCGACGAGGTCGGCCCGTCCGGCGGGCACCATCGCGTCGAGCAGTTCGCCGGTGATCTGCCGGACACGGGGGCGCAGGGCCTCGATGCGGCGCGGGGTGAACTCCCGGGAGATCAGCTTGCGCAGCCGCGTGTGGTCCTCGCCGTCCATCTCCAGCATGTTGTACTTGATGGCCGCCGAGCCGGAGTCCGCCTGGCCGGGCAGGGTCCGCCAGTTCTTGGCGAAGCGGGGGTCGGCGAGGACGGCCCGCCCCTCCTCGTGGCCGACGACGAGCCAGGCGTGTTCGTACTCGTCGGTGCGGACGCTGTGCACGGGTCCGGCGGCGCGCATCCTCGCGTAGTACGGATACGGGTCCGCGAGGAAGTCGGCGTTCGCGTAGAGGTCGGTCTCGACGTCGGACATGGGCCCCACCCTCCCTGTCTGCGCGGTCCGGCCGCCCGGACCGCCGGGGTCAGCCTAGGGCGGTCCGGAAACGGCGAACGAAGGGTTCAGGCCAGGTCGTTGCCGTCCTCGGTGTCCAGGAGGCCCGCGTCGTGGATCAACAGCGCGATCTGCACCCGGTTGTTGAAATCGAACTTGGCGAGAATCCGTGACACCTGGGTCTTCACGGTGGCGACGCTCAGATAGAGCGCGGCGGCGATCTCCGCGTTGGAGCGGCCCCGTGCGACGGCGAGCGCGACCTCGCGCTCCCGGTCGGCGAGGCCGGCGACGCGCTGCCGGGCCCGTTCGGCGCGGCCGGCCCGCTCGTCGCCGCCGGGTCCGGCGGCCCGCGCCATCAACTGCCGCGTGACGGCGGGCGAGAGGACGGGATCGCCGGCGGCGACCTTCCGCACCGATTCGACGATCTGCGCGGGCGGGGTGTCCTTGAGGACGAAGCCGGCCGCCCCGGCGCGGATCGCGCGCAGCACCTGCTCGTCGGCGTGGAAGGTGGTGAGGACGATGATCTCCGGTGCGTCCGGGCGGGCCCGCAGCCGTTCGGTGGCGGTCAGTCCGTCCATCACCGGCATCCGGATGTCCATCAGCACCACGTCGGGCCGCAGCCGGTCGACGAGGGCGGCCGCCTCGGCTCCGTCGGCGCCCTCGCCGACGATGACGATGTCGTCGGCGCCGCCGAGCATCAGGGCGAGTCCGGCGCGGACCAGCGGGTCGTCGTCGACGACGAGGAGCCGGACGGGCCGGGCGGCGGGGGCGGGTGCCGGGGAGATCATGGGGACCACGGTAGCCAGGCCCGTACGCCGAACCCGCCGTCGGGCTCGGGTCCGTGGTCGAGGCGGCCGCCGGCCAGGGTGGCCCGTTCGGTCAGCCCGATGAGTCCCTGACCCGATCCCGGGACCCGCTCGAAGGGTTCGACGGGGGCGGGGTTGCGGATCTCGACGGTGATGCCCCGGCCGGGTCCGCCGTCGACGGTGAGGGTGACCTCGGCGCCGGGGGCGTGCTTGCGGGCGTTGGTCAGGCTCTCCTGGGCGATCCGGTAGACGGTGCGGCCGGCGGCGGCGGGCGCGGCGGCCGGGTCGGCGATCCGGTTGTCGAGCGTGACCCGCATCCCGGCCAGCCGGGACTCGGCGACGAGCGCGTCGAGGGTGGCGAGGGTGGGCTGCGGGCGGTCGCCCCCGCCGTCGCTGTCGCCGGGGCCGCGCAGCACGCCGATGATCTGGCGGAGGTCCTGGAGCGCCTCGTGGGCGCTGTCCCGGATGACGCCGGCCGCGCGGGCCACTTCGGCCGGGGGCGCGTCCGGGCGGAACTCCAGGGCGCCGGCGTGCACGCTGAGCAGGGTCAGCCGGTGGGCGAGGACGTCGTGCATCTCGCGGGCGATGGCCTCGCGGGCCAGCCGCTGGGCCTGCTCGGCGCGGAGCGCGGCCTCGGTCTCGGCCCGCACGGCGCGCTCGCGCAGGGTGACGACGAGCTGGCGGCGGGAGCGTACGACCATGCCCCAGCTGAGGACGAGCAGGACGAGCAGTGCCCCGACGACGGTGGAGGCGAGGAAGGACGTGGTCGGGTCCGGGCGCAGATACGGCTGGACCGGGACGGTCACCAGGGCGGCGGCGCCGATGAGGGCGACGGGGCGGAACGGCCGGTGGACCGCGACGCTGAAGAGCGACACCAGCCAGGCTCCCGCCGCGACCGGTTCGACCAGGGAGAGCACGGTCAGGGCGACGGCGAGCCCGACCGGCCAGCGGCGCCTGACCCACAGGGCGCAGCAGGCGGCTGCGCCCACCAGCGAGTCCACGAGGACGAAGACGTCGTCGGTGGTGGGGTCGGCGTCGATCGTCGAGAGGGCCGCCATGCCGAGGCCGGCCGCGCAGAGGAAGGCCGTCAGGTCGACCGCCCAGTCCCGCACGGTGCGGCGGGCACGGCCTCCCCGGTCCCCGGGCAGTTCCGGGTCCGCCATCGACGAGGGCAGCAGCCAGGGGTATTCCGTACGCGTCATGTCGACAAAACTACGCAGCCGGGGCCGGGCCCCGGGGCCTCCGGGCCCGTACGGCGACCAAAGTCGCGCGGCCGGATACTTTCGGCGCGCGCCCGCGGCCGACCGGCCGACGCGCCGGGCGGGGCCCGTCCGCGAGGCTCGGTGGCATGAAGCGACTCTGCGAGACGGCCGGATTCCTGATCTTCGTCCAGGGTGTGGCGGGGCTGATCCATCAGTGGGTGGACTGGTTCCGGCTCTTCAACGTGGTGGCACGGCTGCCGTTCCTGCGCGACCACGGGCTCTTCGTCTCGCTGGTGCTGCTGGTGACGGGGGTGGCGCTGATGATCGCCTCGGACGCCATCAAGGAGGACGGGGCGAAGGAGGAGAACGGGAAGAGCGGGGAGAACGGGGACGACGCCCCGCTCACGAAGTGAGCGGCTCCGCGCTGCGCCGCCCCCACGCCGTCCCGGCGAGGACCAGGACCGCGCCGGCGATCCCGGCGGCGCCGAGCCGCTCGCCGCCGAGCGCGATGCCGACGGCCGCCGCCCAGAGCGGTTCGGTGCCGAGCAGCAGGCTGACGCGGGACGGCGAGGTGCGGCGTACGGACCACATCTGCACGAAGAACGCGAAGAGCGTGCAGAACACCGCCAGGAAGAGCAGCCCGGCCCAGTCCCGCGCCCCGAATCCGGCGGCGACCGTCCACGGGGCCGGTCCGGTGCCCGGCGCGGCGGCCAGCAGGGCGAACACGGCGACCGCGCTGCCGAGCTGGACCGTCGTCAGGGACAGCGAGTCGGCGGCACGGACGGAGCGGATGCGTGCCATCAGCAGGACGTGCAGGGTCCGGGCGAGGGCGGCGACGAGCATCAGCAGATCGCCCACCGAGGGGGTGGTGAAGCCGCCGCCCTGGGTCAGCAGCACGACCCCGGCGACGGAGAGCCCGGCGGCGGCGAGGAACGCCCCGGTCGGCCGGGTGCGGGTCACGACGGCCTCGGCGAGCGGGGTGAAGATCATGGTGAGGCTGATGATGAGCCCCGCGTTGGTCGCCGAGGTGTGCACGATGCCGTACGTCTCCACCAGGAAGATCCCGCTGAGCACCAGCCCCAGCAGTCCGGCGCCGCGCCACTGGGCGGCGGTCAGCGCCCGCAGCCGGGACCATCCGGCGACGACCAGCACGGGCAGCACGACGGCGAACCGGAGCACCAGGACGGCGACGACGGTCCGCGGCGTGGTGATGCCCTTGGCGGCCAGATAGCTGGACCCCCAGACCACCGCGACGAACAGGACGGGCAGATCGGTGGTCCAGGCCCGGCGCGGCGGGGCGAGGGCGGGCACGGCGACAGAGGACACCCGGGTTCTCCTGGTTCTCCACAGGACTGATGTGGAGACCTCACCGGCTCGCACGCGGAGCGATCACGCTACCGCCGCTCCGGCCCGCTTGGCGAGACCCGCCGGGGTTGTAGGCGTCCGTTTCCCGCCGGTACGGGGGGCCGCGACGGACTTTGCTGGTTCCCGTCAGCAGGAAACGGCAAGGGACGGAAACCTCTCATGAACACCCTCACCAGCAACCGCCGCACCGCGCTCGTCACGGGCGGCAGCCGGGGGATCGGGGCCGCGACGGCGCTCCGGCTCGCCCGGGACGGCGCCGATGTGGCGCTCACCTACGTGCACGACAAGGACGCCGCCGCCGATGTGGTCCGGCGGATCGAGGCGACCGGCCGCCGGGCGGTCGCCCTGCGCGCGGACGCAGCCGAGGCGGACGCGGTCCCGGCGGCCGTGCACCGGGTGGCGGAGGACTTCGGCCGGCTCGACATCCTGGTGAACAACGCGGGCATCGGCGTCCTCGGCCCGATCGCGGACCTCACGGACGCGGATGTGGACCGGGTCCTCGCCGTCAACGTCCGGGCGGTCTTCCAGGCCTGCCGGGCGGCGGCCGGGGTGCTGGAGGACGGCGGCCGCATCATCTCGGTCGGCACGGCCCTGAGCCGGTACGCCGGCGGGCCGGGCGCCACCCTGTACGCGATGAGCAAATCGGCCCTGGCCGGGCTGACCAAGCCGCTCGCCCGCGAACTGGGCCCGCGCGGGATCACGGTGAACCTGGTCCAGGCCGGGGCGGTGGACACCGACATGAATCCGGCGGACGGCCCGTTCGCCGCGGGGCAGCGCGCGGCGAACGCGCTGGACCGGTTCGGCAGGACCGAGGAGGTCGCCGGGCTGATCTCGTATCTGGCCGGGGCCGAGGCGGCGTACATCACCGGTACGGAACTGGCGGTGGACGGCGGCCACGCGGCCTGAGCCGGCTCCGGGGTCCGGGGCCGCCGGGCCCCGGACCCGCCCGCCGTCGTCAGCGGTTCCGTTCCAGGAGCCGGCCGGTGGGGGCGCCGACCGCGCCAGCGGACGCGATGCGGACACCGCGCAGCCAGGTGGAGCGCACCACGCCGTACAGGGTGCGCCCGGCGTAGGCGGTGACCCGGTTGCGGTGGTGGAGCGCGGCGGGGTCGACGGTGAAGGCGGCGTCGGGGTCCAGCACGGCGAAGTCGGCGTCGCGGCCGGGCTCGACGGCGCCCTTGGCGGTGAGCCCGGCGAGGGCGGCGGGGGCGGCCGACATCCAGCGGGCGACATCGTCCAGCGTGTGGCCGCGCCGACGGGCCTCGGTCCAGATGGCGGGCAGTCCGAGCTGGAGGGAGGAGATGCCGCCCCAGGCGGAGGCGAAGTCCGGGGTCTTCAGGTCGGTGGTGCACGGCGAGTGGTCGGAGACGATGCAGTCGATGGTGCCGTCGGCGAGGCCCTGCCAGAGAACGTCCTGGTTGGCGGCCTCCCGGATCGGCGGACAGCATTTGAACTCGGTGGCGCCGTCGGGGACTTCCTCGGCGGTCAGGGTGAGGAAGTGCGGGCAGGACTCGACGGTGACGCGGACACCCTCGCGTTTCGCGGCGGCGATGAGCGGCAGCGCGTCGGCGGAGGACAGGTGCAGGACGTGGACGCGGGCGTTCAGCCGCTTCGCCTGGGCGATGAGCCCCTCGATCGCGGTGTTCTCGGCGTCGCGCGGCCGGGAGGCGAGGAAGTCGGCATAGGCCGGGCCGCCCTGCTGGGGGGCCGAGGCGAGATGGCGGGGGTCCTCGGCGTGCACGATGAGCAGACCGCCGAAGCCGGTGATCTCGGCCATCGCGCGGGCCAGTTGCTCCTGGTCCAGTTCGGGGAACTCCTCGACGCCGGAGGGCGAGAGGAAGCATTTGAAGCCGAAGACCCCGGCCTCGTACAGGGGGCGCAGGTCCTTGGTGTTGGCGGGGACCGCCCCGCCCCAGAAGCCGGTGTCCACATGGGCCTTGGGCGCGGCCACCCGCTGCTTGATCCGCAGGTGCTCGACCGTGGTGGTCGGCGGCAGCGAGTTGAGCGGCATGTCGAGCAGGGTGGTGATGCCGCCGGCCGCGGCGGCGCGGGTGGCGGTGTGGAACCCCTCCCACTCCGTGCGTCCGGGGTCGTTGACGTGGACGTGGGTGTCGACGAGGCCGGGCAGCAGGACGTCGTCGCCGAAGTCCTCGACGGCGGCCCCGTCCGGTACGCCCGCGCCGTACGGCAGGACCGCGTCGATCGTCCCGCCGGCGACGTGCACCGCGGCGGGGCGGGTGCCCTCGGGGGTGACGACGCGCGTCGAGCGCAGAACCAGTTTCACGTCCGTACCGGGCACCCGTACTCCCCACTCCAGGAATTCAACGAACTGTTGAAGCCAATTGGTGCAGGAGTCTTCACTCGCGACCCTGCGCCGTCAAGACCTCCGCCCGCCGCGCCACCACGCAGGCAATCACCCTGCACACCGACTAGAGGTTTCCACAAAGTAAAAGTACTCTTTCGGAGTGCGGAACGTAGAATGAGCCGGATCCGGCGCGGCACGGAGCCCGGCCCGGGGCCGGGAGACCCGGACAAACGCGTCCTGACCGGCCAGGACGGCCTCCGTGCGGCAGTGGGCCGATCGCCCGGTGCCCGGTAGGCTGCTGCCTTGCTCCTCCGTACCGAAAGGACCGTTGACGTGCCGTCGTCCCACGCCAGCACTTCCGACTCCAAGCCCGCCGGTTCCAGCGGCGGTGTGCAGTCCCTGGAGCGCGCCTTCGATCTGCTGGAGCGGATGGCCGACGCCGGGGGCGAGGTCGGACTGAGCGAGCTCTCCGCGAGCAGCGGGCTCCCGCTGCCCACCATCCACCGTCTGATGCGCACCCTGGTCCTGTGCGGTTACGTGCGCCAGCAGCCCAACCGCCGCTACGCGCTGGGCCCCCGGCTGATCCGCCTGGGCGAGTCCGCCTCCCGGCTGCTGGGCACCTGGGCCCGCCCCTATCTGGCCCGGCTGGTCGAGGAGACCGGCGAGACGGCCAACATGGCGCTGCTCGACGGCGACGAGGTGGTGTACGTGGCCCAGGTGCCGTCCAAGCACTCCATGCGCATGTTCACCGAGGTGGGCCGGCGGGTGCTGCCGCACTCCACGGGCGTCGGCAAGGCGCTGCTCGCGCACGCCCCGGCGGACGAGGTGCGGGCGCTGCTCGCGCGCACCGGCATGCCGGCCGCCACCGAGAAGACGATCACCACCCCGGACGGTTTCCTGGACGCGCTGGAGCAGGTCCGCCGGACGGGATACGCGGTGGACGACAACGAGCAGGAGATAGGGGTCCGGTGCCTGGCGGTCCCCGTCCCCGACTCCCCCACCTCGGCGGCGATCTCGATCTCCGGCCCGGCGGGCCGGGTCACCGAGGCGGCCACCGAGCACATCGTGCCGATCCTCCAGCAGGCCGCGAAGGACCTCTCCGAGGCGCTGGCCAGCAGCGGTTCCGCGCACTGACCCCGGCGGGCGTGCGCACCCAGCGGGCCCGGTGGGTGCCGCGCTCCGGTCCCGGCGGGCGGCCGTGCCTCAGGCCAGGGCCGCCTCGGCCAGTCCGCCGTCCCGCATCGTGACCGTGCGGTCCATCCGGTCCAGATGGGTCCGGTCGTGGGTGACCAGCACGGTGGCCGTGGCGCGCTCCCGGGTCAGCGAGACGAGCAGGTCCAGCACGGCCGCCCCGCGTTCGTGGTCCAGGGCACTGGTCGGCTCGTCGACGAGCAGGACCGAGGGCTCGTTCATCAGCGCCCGCGCGATGTTGACCCGCTGGCGCTGCCCGCCCGAGAGCTGATGCGGCCTGCGGTCCGCGCGGTCCCCGAGACCGACGGCGTCGAGCAGGTCCCGCGCACGGGCCCGCGCGGCCCTGGCCGAGCCGCCCGACAGATGCCGCATCACCTGGAGTTGTTCCGCCGCGGTGAGCGAGGGCAGCAGATTGGGCTGCTGGAAGACGATGCCGATCCGCTCCCGGCGCAGCGCCGCCTTCTCGGCGCGGCCGAGCCCGGTCGTCGGCGTCCCGTCCACGACGACGGAGCCGGAGTCCGGGGTGACCAGGGTGGCGGCGACCGCGAGCAGGCTGGACTTGCCGGAGCCGGAGGGCCCGACGACCGCGGTGAGCGTGCCCGCGGGCACGTCGAGGCCGACGCGGTCCAGGGCGGTGAGCCGTCCGTCGCCGTCGGGGTAGGTCAGCGTGACATCGGTGAGGGTGAGGGTCATCGGGCACTTCCGAGGGCGGTGAGCGGGTCTACGGCGGTGATCCGCCGGACGGAGAGGGCCGCGCCGACCGCGCCGAGGGCGATCATCACGGCCGAGGGGACGAGCACGGTCGGCGCGTCGAGGACGAAGGGCACGGCCCCGCCGCCGATCAGGGCACCGATGCCCCAGGCGAGCGCGGCGCCCAGCCCCGTACCGGCGACGAGCATCACCACGGCCTGACCGAGGGCGTCCCGCAGCAGATACGGCGTCCCGGCGCCCAGCGCCTTGAGGACGGCGACGTCGGCGCCGCGCTGGATCGTCCAGACGGTGAAGAAGGCACCGATGACCAGGGCGGAGATGACGAAGAGGAAGCCGCGCATCAGCTGGAGGGAGCCGTTCTCCGCCTGGTAGGAGCCGATGGCGGTGAGGGAGTCGTCCAGGGTGCGGGTGCTGGTGCCCGCCGCCCGGTCCCCGGCGGCGAGATCGGCGCCACCGGTCGTGGTCAGCGCGACGACGGTGGCGTGCGGGGTGCCGCCCGCCCCGTCGCCGCCGAACCGCTGCCAGTCGGCGAGCGAGGTCCACACGACCGGGGTGTGGCTGTACGAGGCGTCCCCGGCGACCGCGGCGACGGTGACCTCGGCGGGGCCGAGCCGCAGCCGGTCGCCCGCGCCGACGCCCAGGTCGTCGGCGGCGGGCGCGCTGACGACGACCCGGCCGGGACCGACCCGGGTGCCGGGCGGCGCCAGCGTGCCGCCGGGTTCGACACCGAAGGCCGATACGGCGGTCGTCCGCTGCCCCGTGACGGCGGCGGCGTTCAGGGTGCGGATGCCCAGCGGCTGCGCGGCCTCGACCCCGGGGCGTCCGGCCCAGCTCCGCCAGGCGTCCTCCTCGACCGCGGAGTCGGTGAAGGACACCGCGCGGCCGTCGGGCGGCGCGGCGAAGGCCAGGTGGTCGGCGTCCAGCCCGGTGACGGCCGAGGTGTTCTCCCGGGCCAGTCCGGCCGTGAGCCCGGACAGCAGCCCCACGAGCAGGGTGATCAGTACGACCACCGTGCCCATGAGCGCGAACCGCCCCTTGGCGAACCGAAGATCTCTCCATGCGACGAACATGGCTCCAGCCTCGGCCGCCGCCCCCGCCCGGGGCATCGCCCGCGGGCCGGTCCCGACATCAACCTTTCGATTGACCGGCCCCGCGCGCACCCCGCTTACGCTGGAGACATCATGGAGATCCGCCCCCACCCCCCGGTCGCCGCCGCGCTGCGGCTCTGTCTGCACGCCCTGCTGCTGGGGCTGCTGGCGCTCACGGTCGTGAAGGCGGTCGGGGACGGGATCCCGCGCGCGGGAGCGGTCGTGGCGGTGGCCGCCGTGCTCGCGGCGGTGTACGCGGCGGGCGCGCTCGCTCCCGCCGTGCAGCCGCTGACCCGGGCGGGGGCGGTGTGGCTGGGGGTGCTGGGGGCGCTCTGGGTGGTGCTGCTGGCGCTGTCGCCGGACGCGCTGTGGGTGGCCTTCCCGCTCTACTTCCTCCAGCTGCATCTGCTGCCGGTGCGCTGGAGCGTGCCGGCCGTGGCGGTGACGGCGGGGGCGGCCATCGCCGGGTTCCTGGCGCACGGTGCGGCGGTCACCCCGGGCACGTTCATCGGCCCGCTGCTGGGCGGGGCGGTCGCAGTGGCCACGGTGCTCGGCTACGACGCGCTGTTCCGGGAGAGCGAGCGGCGGCGCGAACTCATCGAGGAGCTGGTCTCGACCCGGGCGGAGCTGGCCGAGGCCGAGCGCACCGCCGGAACGCTCGCCGAGCGCGAGCGCCTCGCCCGGGAGATCCACGACACCCTCGCCCAGGGCCTGTCCAGCATCCAGCTGCTGCTGCGCGCCGCCGAGCGGACGCTGCCCGAGGACGCCCCGGCCGCCGGCCATGTCCGGCGGGCCCGGGAGGCCGCGCAGGACAATCTGGCCGAGGCCCGCCGCTTCGTCCGCGCGCTGACCCCGCCCGATCTGGCGAAGGGTTCGCTGGCCGCCGCCCTGGAACGGCTCTCGGCCCGCACCACCGCACCGGGGCTGACCGTGCAGTTCGCCGTGAGCGGCACCCCGGTGGAGCTGCCGACGCCCTACGAGGTGGCGCTGCTGCGGACCGCGCAGTCGGCGCTGGCCAACACCGTGCGGCACGCGGAGGCCCGGCGGGCGGAGATCACCCTGAGCTTCATGGACACCTCGGTCTCGCTGGACGTGGTCGACGACGGCCGGGGCTTCACGGACTCCGGGGCCCCGGGCGCGGAGAGCGCCACGGGCGGTTTCGGGCTGCCCGCGATGCGGTCCCGGGCGCGTTCGCTGGGCGGCACGCTGAGCGTCGAATCGGCGCCGGGGCAGGGCACGGCCGTGGCCCTGACGCTGCCGCTGCCCGAGGGCCGGGCGGGACGGGACGCCGCATGAGCGCGCCGATCCGGTTGCTGCTGGCCGACGACCATCCGGTGGTCCGGGCGGGGCTGCGCGCCGTCCTCGACACCGAACCGGACTTCCGGGTCGTCGCCGAGGCCGCCACCGCCGAGCAGGCGGTGTCCCTGGCCGCGGCGGGCGGGGTGGACGTCGTCCTCATGGATCTCCAGTTCGGTGGGGGAATGCACGGTTCCGAGGCGACGGCGGCGATCACGGCGGAGCCGGAGGCGCCCCGGGTGCTGATCCTGACGACGTACGACAGCGACGCGGACATCCTCGCCGCGGTGGAGGCGGGGGCTGCGGGCTATCTGCTCAAGGACGCCCCGCCGGAGGAACTGGCGACGGCGGTGCGCACGGCGGCGGCCGGCCGCTCGGCACTGGCACCGGCGGTGGCGCACCGGCTGATGGACCGGATGCGGACCCCGGCGCAGGCGCTCACCAAACGCGAGCTGGAGGTGCTGCGGCTGGTCGGCGAGGGGCTGTCGAACCTTCAGATCAGCAAGCGGCTCTTCCTCAGCCAGGCCACGGTGAAGTCCCATCTGGTGCACATCTACGCCAAACTGGGCGTGGACTCGCGCACCGCGGCCGTGGCTGCGGCGAGGGCGCGGCGGCTCATCCGGCGCTGAGGCCGGGCGCGGCCGTTCGGTGAGGCGGGGCCCCTCGGCCGGGCAGGCCGTTCAGCGGCGCGGCGGCTCGCCGAAGAGGTCGACCGCGACCCGTACGTCGCGCAGGGCCGAGGCCAGGGCGCTGACCGAACCGATCGCGCTCGCGATCAGCAGCAGCGAACGGCGGAGCCGGGGGATCTCGGGCACGCCGTCCGCCGCCATCGCGTCCAGCGCCGCCAGCTCGTCCTCGGCGACGGCACGGTCCGGGAACTCCGCGGGATGTCCGGCCAGCTCTCTGCGGAGCCGGGCCACGGCCGTCCGCAGCTCCGTCACCCTCGGGTCCTCGACCCCGGTCAGCCGGCCCTGCCCCACGCTCTTCAACAAAGCACTCCCCCTCGCACGCCCTCGTGCCGGTGTGTCGATCGATCTTGTGCCGGTGTGTCCGGCGATTCCCGGACCGTGGTCAAGTGTCCGGGGGTGCGGGCAAGTTAACGCCATGAAAGGTGCCGGGCGCCACTCCACGGACCGAACTCGGAGTGTCCGGTGCGCGGACACGGGCGGACGGCGCGCCCCGGCCCGTGCGGAAGCGGCCGCTCTGCGGTATCCAGACGCCATGACACACACCTCGCCCACCACCGCCCCGAACGCCTCGTCCCCCGCCCCCGTCGTCGCCGGGCTGCTGCTCGCGGCGGGCGGCGGGCGCAGGCTGGGCGGACGCCCGAAGGCCCTGCTGGAGCATCGCGGCCGGCTGCTGGCCGACCGGGCGGTGGAGGTGCTGCGGGCGGGCGGCTGCGGTCCGGTGCATGTGGTGCTGGGCGCGGCGGCGGACGAGGTGCGGGCGCGGGCGGAGCTGACCGGCTGCGTGGTGGACGTCAATCCGGAGTGGACCGGGGGGATGGGTTCCTCGCTGCGAGCGGGGCTCACCGGGCTGGCCGGGTCGGGGGCGGACGCGGTGCTGGTGCTGCTGGTGGACCAGCCGGGGATCGGGGCGGAGGCGGTGGCCCGGGTCCGGGCGGCGTACCGCTCGCGGTCGAGCCTGGCGGCGGCCTCGTACGGGGGCGAGCGCGGCCATCCGGTGCTGTTCGGGGCGGACCGGTGGGCGGACGTCGCGGCGGCGGCGACGGGCGACCGAGGCGCGCGGGCGTATCTGCGGGAGCACCGTGATGCGCTCACGCTGGTCGAGTGTTCCGATGTGGCCGAGGCGTACGACATCGACACGGCGGAGGATCTCGCGCACCTGGAGTGAGCGTCCCGGCACATGGAGCGAGAGGCCTCCGGGGAGTGCCAGGTTCTGTCGACCCGGAGAATCTCGACATCAACAAAACATTGAACTTCCACCATGAGGAAACTACTATCCACTGGTCAGAAGCCCTCTGCACCTCAGAAGGCGACCGCAGCCGTATCCCGGAGCCCTGGCACCCCGTGCCGTTTCGGGCGACCCGGCGGCCGTGACACGTCGCCCGCACCGCCCGCTGAAGGAGTGACCGCTCATGTCCGCACCAGCGCCGTCCTCGCTGGCCATCGTCGATGCCGAGCCCCTGCCCCGGCAGGACGAGGTCCTGACCCCGGCGGCCCTCGCCTTCGTGGCCGAGCTGCACCGGCGGTTCACGCCCCGGCGCGACGAGCTGCTCGCCCGCCGCGCCGAGCGCCGCGCCGAGATCGCCCGCACCTCCACGCTGGACTTCCTGCCCGAGACGGCCGCGATCCGGGCGGACGACTCCTGGAAGGTCGCCCCGGCCCCCGCCGCGCTGAACGACCGCCGGGTGGAGATCACCGGTCCGACCGACCGCAAGATGACCATCAACGCGCTGAACTCCGGCGCGAAGGTCTGGCTCGCCGACTTCGAGGACGCCTCCGCCCCCACCTGGGAGAACGTCGTCCTCGGCCAGCTCAACCTGATGGACGCCTACAACCGCTCCATCGACTTCACGGACCCCCGGTCCGGCAAGTCGTACGCGCTGAAGCCCGCCGGCGAGCTGGCCACCGTCGTCACCCGCCCCCGGGGCTGGCACCTGGACGAGCGCCACCTCCAGCTCGACGGCACCCCGGTGCCCGGCGCGCTCGTCGACTTCGGCCTGTACTTCTTCCACAACGCCCAGCGTCTGATCGACCTCGGCAAGGGCCCGTACTTCTACCTGCCGAAGACGGAGTCCCACCTGGAGGCCCGCCTCTGGAACGACGTCTTCGTCTTCGCGCAGGACGCGCTGGGCATCCCGCAGGGCACCGTCCGCGCCACGGTCCTCATCGAGACGATCACCGCAGCGTACGAGATGGAGGAGATCCTCTACGAGCTGCGCGACCACGCCTCCGGGCTGAACGCGGGCCGCTGGGACTACCTCTTCTCCATCGTGAAGAACTTCCGTGACGGCGGCGCCAAGTTCGTCCTGCCGGACCGCAACGCGGTGACGATGACCGCCCCGTTCATGCGGGCGTACACCGAACTCCTGGTCCGCACCTGCCACAAGCGCGGCGCGCACGCGATCGGCGGCATGGCCGCCTTCATCCCGTCGCGGCGCGACGCCGAGGTCAACAAGGTCGCCTTCGAGAAGGTCAAGGCCGACAAGGACCGCGAGGCCGGCGACGGCTTCGACGGCTCCTGGGTCGCCCACCCCGACCTGGTCCCGATCGCCATGGCCTCCTTCGACGCGGTCCTCGGCGAGAAGCCGAACCAGAAGGACCGGCTGCGCGAGGACGTCTCGGTGGCCGCCGGCGATCTGATCGCCGTCGACACGCTGGACGCCCGGCCCACGTACGAGGGGCTGCGCAACGCCGTCGCGGTCGGCATCCGCTACATCGAGGCCTGGCTGCGCGGCATGGGCGCCGTCGCCATCTTCAACCTGATGGAGGACGCGGCCACCGCCGAGATCTCGCGCTCGCAGATCTGGCAGTGGATCAACGCGGACGTCGTCTTCGAGAACGGCGAGCACGCCACGGCCGAACTGGCCCGCAGGGTCGCCGCCGAGGAACTGGCCGCGATCCGCGCCGAGACCGGCGACGAGGCCTTCGCCGCCGGCCGCTGGCAGGAGGCCCACGACCTGCTGCTCCAGGTCTCCCTGGATCAGGACTACGCGGACTTCCTGACGCTCCCGGCGTACGAGCGGCTGCGCTGACCCCGTACGGCTCGGCGACGCCCCGCCCCCGGCCCACCGGCCCGGGGGCGGGGCGTCGTCCGTGTGCGGGGCGGCTCAGCCGACGCGGATCGAGACGACCTCGTGGACGAGGGCCGCGCCGGTGGCCGGTCCCTTGCAGGTGAGGCGGTGGGGCGGCGCACGGTGGGCGCTCACCTCGATGTCGTACGTCACGGGGTAGGGCGGGGGGCCGGTGACGCTGATCAGCCAGTGGGGGCCGGCCCGGGTGGTGGCGGTGACGGTGTAGTCGTGGCGGCCGGCCGGGCCGAGGCGGGCGAGGAGAGCGGCGACGGCGGCCTGCTGGGGTGCGATCAGGTCGGTGTAGCCGCGCAGATGGCGGGCGTGGACCCGGTCGGCGAGATGCTGTTCGAGCACGGCGACGGCCGATCCGGCGTCGAGACCGCCGTAGTAGACACCGTCGGGGGCGACGAGGACGTTGGCCGCGAACCGGTCGCCGCCCACGTGCGAGCACTCCCAGACCAGCTCGGGCCGGTACGCCCCGAGCGCCGCCGCCACGGGCCGGCCGCGCAGGGCGCAGCAGGTGTCGTGGCGGCCGTGGGTGCAGACGAGGACCACGGGCGGATGGCCGGTCTCCCCCGGGGCACCGAGCGCCGCCGCGGCCCGGACCAGGTCCGCGTCCTGTTCCCAGGTGCCCCAGAGCTGCCGGTGGGCGCCGGTGGCGTCGTACCGCAGCACGGCCCAGCGGCGGGGCCCCCCGGGGCGGCGGCGCCCGTGCCGGCGGATCAGGAGCACCCGGGCGCGGACCGCGCGGGCGGCGTCACGGAGGACGGCTCCGGGACCCGCGGCCAGGGCGAGACCGTCGAAGCCGTCGGCGGGCCAGGCACCCGCGTACTCGACGAGCACCCAGGTGTCGCCGGGGGGCGCCGTGCCCGCGAGGACGTCGCCCCGGGCGCGCGCGGCCTGGGCGCAGAAGAAGCGGCCGGGACCGGTCGTACGGGTCTCCGGGGTCGGGGTCACGGCCCGGCGGGCACGAGGACGCCCGCGCGCAGCAGCCGTCCCGCGCAGGCGAGACCCAGGTCACCGGCGGTGCGCACCCCGCCGGCCAGCAGCCGGGCCACGGCCGGGACGTCGTCCTCCGGGAGGTCGAGCGCGCAGACCCGGGTGACCAGGCGTGCTCCGTCCAGCCGGGCGTCCAGGGCCGCGCGGAGCCGTACGGGGGTGGTGGTGGCGAGGTCCCGGGCGGCGGCGTACTGGGCCAGTGGTCCGAGCGGGGCGGGACGGGCCTGCGCGCGCCGGGCGCGGTGGAAGCGGGGGGCCGGGTCCGCGTCGGCGAGGGCCGCGAGGAGCCGGGCGCGGACCCGGTCCGTCTCGTCGTCCGGGCCGTCCGTGCCCAGCGGCAGGGTCCCGCGTGCCCAGGGGTCGTCGCGCAGGGCGGCGAGCGCGGCCTGTACGAGCTGTTCGGCCACGGCGTACCTGGTCCAGACGTGGACGCCGAGCGTCAGATGGATCGAGATCTCGCCCTGCGCCTCGGCGGCGTGCAGCCAGCCGCGCGGCAGGTAGAGGACGTCGCCGGGGGCGAGGACGGTGTCCAGGTACGGTTCGCGCCGGGCCGCGTCGGCGACCGCCCGGCGGTGGTCGTTCCAGGGCTGGTCACGCAGCGGGTCGGTGTGCACCGGCGGGTGGGCGGTCCAGCGTTTGGTGCCCTCGGTCTGGAGGACGAAGACGTCGTGGACGTCGTAGTGGGCGGCGAAGCCCCGGTTCTGCGGCGGGGTGATGTAGGCGTTGGCCTGCACCGGGTGGCCCAGTTCGGTGCCGAGCGCGGTGACGAGGTCGCCGACGGGGGCCCAGGTGCGGTGCAGGGCCTGGAGGACGAGGGTGGCGCCGTCGGCGAACTCCCGCCACAGCGCGGTGTCGTCGACCTGGTCGCCGATGGTGGCGCCGACGCCCGCAGGGGCGGTGAACGCCGTGTCGGGAAGGGTGCCGCCGTTCTTCGCGACCCGGAGGAACGGGGTGCGCAGCCCGCGCCGAGCGACGAGTTCGTCGACGGCGCGGGCGGTGAGCAGGTCGGAGAAGTCGTCCGCGCCGCGGGTGAGCAGCGCCCGGCGGGCCCAGACGTCGCGGGCGAACTCCTCACGGCTCAGGCCGCCCGTCAGACGGGTCTCCAGGACCCCGGGCGCCGCGTCGGCGGTCCGGGGCCCCTGGGCCTCAGTCCCGGTTCCGGTTCCGGTTCCGGTCGTGGTGGAACTCAAGAACCGACGCCGGACGAGCTCGCACCACCGTCGGCACCGCCGTCCGCACCCCCGTCAGCACCTCCATCGGCACCGCCGTCGGCGCCACCATCAGCACCTCCATCGGCACCGCCGTCGGCGCCACCATCAGCACCGCCGTCCGCACCGCCGTCGGCACCGCCATCAGCGCCGCCGTCCGCACCACCGTCGGCACCGCCATCAGCGCCGCCGTCCGCACCACCGTCGTGAACGCCGGGGGTGCCCTCCGCGCCGCCGTCGGCGGGGCCTTCCTGCTGGTTCGGGTCCTGCTCGGGGCTGGTCATGGGTCCTCCCGCGCATCGAACGGAGCCGGACCCGCGTACCGGGACCGGTCGTCAGGCACGGCGGCGCCCTCGGACACCGCCGCACCAACCGTAACGCTTGGGGCGTTTCCCCACGATTCGGAAGAGCCGCGGGTGCGGGAGCGACGACCGGCGGAAACGGAAACGGGGAGCCGTGCGGGCGCACGGCTCCCCGTCCTCATCCCGGACGGGTCATTGCAGCCCGGTGGTGATGGCGTTCATCAGCGTGCCCTGGGCGGTGTCACCGGACATCTCCCAGACCATGACGCCGAGCAGCCCCTTGTCCTTCACGTAGTCCATCTTCTTGCCGATGGACCAGGCGTCGTCGAAGGACCACCACTGACTTCCGGTGTATCCGTACGTCGAGACGGACTGTTCGTCGTGGTGCACGGCCATCGTCGGATAGGCCCCGATGAGGTTGGAGTAGCCCCGGGTCCCGGCCTCCTCGGCGAACTGGCCGGGGGCCGCTCCGCCCGCGGACTGCCATTCGCCCGCCGCTCCGCCGTCCGTGACGCCCTGCCAGCCCCGTCCGTAGAAGGGGATGCCGAGGGTCAGCTTGCGGGGGTCGACCCCCGCGTCGGTGTACGCCTTGATCGCGGTGTCGGCGCTGAAGTGGAAGTCGTAGGGGTCCTGGGTGTCGTTGTAGAGGTTGGCCTGGTGGCCGGTGCGGTTGGGCTCCCAGGAGTTGTCGCTGCCCGAGCCGTGGAAGTCGTAGCCCTGGACGTTGGCGACGTCGAGGGAGTCGAAGACCTTGCCCAGGTCCCAGCCCTCGTCGATCTTCTGCGGGTCGGCGGGGGTGAACGCGGTCAGCAGGCGGTGGCCGCCGCCGAGCGCGTCGAGCTGCTTGCGGAACTCCGCGAGGAGCAGGGTGAGGTTGTCCTTGTCGTCGGGCGAGTAGTGGTTGCCGGGGTGTCCGGTGCCGGTGCCCGGCCACTCCCAGTCGATGTCGAAGCCGTCGAAGATGCCGGCCGCGGTGCCGGGGCCTCCGGCGCCGTTGTACACGGGCAGGTTGCCCTTGATGTACATGTCGATGCAGGAGGAGACGAACTTCTTGCGGGCGGCGTCGGTGGCGGCGACGTCGGAGAAGTACTTCGAGTACGTCCAGCCGCCGAGCGAGACCACGATCTTCAGGTTCGGGTGGCGCTGCTTGAGCTTCTTCAGCTGGTTGAAGTTGCCGCGCAGCTTGCCCCAGCCGTCGTCCGCGACGCCGTCCACGGACTGGGAGGCGCTGAAGGGACGGGCGTAGTCGGCGTCCGCGTCGCCGGCACCGGTGCCCTGTTCGGGGTCCTGCGGGTCGGCCGTGGTGCCCTTGGTGACCCCGTTGAGGCAGGTGAGGTTGTTGGGGTCGATATTGGCGAAGGAGTAGTTGATGACGTCGAGCTTGTCCGCGGCGCCGGAGGTCTCCAGGTTCTTGACGAAGTACTGGCGGCCGTAGATGCCCCACTGGACGAAGTAGCCGACCTTGGCGTAGTTGCCCGCGCCGGCGATGTCGTCGGTCTTCACCGTCAGCGTGTTGCTCGCGGGCGAGGCGTTGTCGGCCGCGTCACGCGCCTTGACGGTGAAGGAGTAGGAGGTCGCGGGCGACAGCCCGCCGATGCTCGCGGTGGTCGTGGTGCCGGAGACCGTGGTGGCGAGCGTGGCCCCCTTGTAGATGTCGTACGCCGCCACGCGCTGGTTGTCCGTCGCGGCGTTCCAGGCCAGGGAGACCGACGAGGAGTCCTTGGCGGTGGCGCGCAGCGAACCGGGGGCCGTCGGCGGCGAGGTGTCGGTCGCCGGGTCGACAGTGGTGACGGTCAGCGGGGCGCTCTCGGCGGAGACGTTGCCGCGGGTGTCCTTGGCCCGGACGGTGAACGCGTACGCCGTGGCCGGGGTCAGTCCGGTGACCGTGGCGGAGGTCGCGGCGGTGGCCGATCCCAGGACCTTGCCGCCGGCCAGGATGTCGTACGAGGCCACGGGGAAGTCGCCCGCGGTGGCGGCGGTCCAGGAGAGCGAGGCCGTGCGCGCGGTGACGTCCGTCTGCTTCAGCCCGCCGGGGACGCCGGGCGGGGCGTCGGCGGATCCGTCGCACTTGTCCCCGTTGATCCGGCAGCCGGTGGGCGCCGTGACCGGTCCGGTGGCGACGAACCAGAAGCTGTAGGGCTCGGTGGTGCTGTGCGCGGCGACCGTGCCGTTGTAGTGGGCGTTGACCGCGGTGATGTGACTGCCCTGGGTGGTGACCGTGCCGTTGTACGAGGAGCTGATGGCGACCCCGGCGGGAAGGTCGAACTCCAGGCTCCAGCCGGTCACGGCCGTGTCCGTGTCGTTGCGCAGGACGTAGGTCCCCTTCCACCACGAGCCGTTGTCGGCGGTGGTGAAGGTCGCCGTCAGCTTGCCGGCCGCGTGCGCGGGTCCGGTCTGCAGGGACAGCAGGGCGAGGAGCAGGGCGAGTACCGCGAGCAGCGCGGTCGCCGTTCTCCGTCTGAGGGGCATGTGCTCGAACATGGTTCTCCCTAGCGACTGGGACCGGTGAGGCGGTCCTCGGGGGGAGCGGGAATGCGTGTCGTTCCATGGAGCACAGAGGAAGGTAATTGGTCTGGACCAGCCCGTCAATAGGTACAGACCATTTACGGAAAGTACCCCGGCCCTCGCGGCGGCCCGCCCGGCGCGGCGTCAATCCCTGGTACTGGTGTGCGAGTTCGCCGCGGCACGCACTAGGATCATGCGCGGCAGGGCTGTAGCGCAGAGGTCGTCGCGCCCAAGCAGCAAGCTGGAGGACGTCGGTTCGAATCCGACCGGTTCTGCCGCCTTTACGTAACGGGACGTCGACGTGTCGGTCCGCCCGAGCGGGCGGCGTACGGCCGCCCTTCCCTCGGCCGGCACCCGGCGGGGGATCTGGGGAGTGGCGATGTCGCAGCCGATGCCGGTGCGTTGTCCGGCGATCGAGCATCCGGACCTTCCGCTCGCCGACCCGGCGCTGCTCGGTCCCCTGCTCGAACGCCTCGCGGACGGGCGGCCGGTGACGGCCGACGAGACCTTCCCGCTGGGCTCGCTGCGGACCGACGGGCGCGTCGACCTGTGCAAGCAGGGGCTCGGCGCCGCCGGTGCCGCGCGGATCATGCCCTCCGTCGCCGCCTCGCCGCACGCCGTCCACGTCCTGCTCGGCACCAACGCCCTCGGCGACGAGGGCGCGCGCGCCGTCGCCGAGGCGACCGCCGCGTCCGGCCACGGTCTGCACACCCTGTATCTGGGCTGCAACCGCATCACCGCCGCCGGTGCCGCGGCGCTCGCCGGGGCCCTCGCCGACGACGGCACCGTCCGCGCCCTGTGGCTCAAGCGCAATCCGGTGGGCGACGCCGGGGTGCGGGCCCTGGTGCCGATGCTGCGCCGCGCTTCCGCGCTGCGCACCCTCGACCTCGTCAACACCGGTGTCACCACCGAGGGCCTGACCACGCTCCTGGACGTGCTCGCCGGCCGCGACCGGCCCGTGGAGCGGCTGTTCCTCGGGGGCAACGGGCTCGACGCGGACGCCGCTCCCCTGCTGGCCCGGCTGATCCGCGACGCGGGCGTCCGCGAGCTGTATCTGCCCTCCAACCACCTGGGGGACGAGGGCGCCGCCGTCCTCGCGGGCGCCGCCGACCCGGCCCGCCCGATCCGGCTCGGCCTCGGCGGCAACGGCATCGGACCCGAGGGTGCCCGCGCGCTGGCCGCCGCCCTCGGCGGGATCGAGGCCCTGGACCTGGGCCGGCCGCCCTCGGAGCGCAGTCTCGGCGCCCCGCCCAACGCCACCGGCGACCTCGGCGCCGACGCACTGGCCGCCGCCCTGCCCGGCAGTCCGCTGCGCCGGCTCGACCTGTGCCACACCGGTCTGACCGGCCGGGGCGCCAAGACCCTGCTCGCCGCCGTCGGACACGGCTCGCGGCTGGAGTACATGGGGCTCGGCCCCGGGCTGCCCCGCCGGGTGAAGCGCTCCTTCGCCACGGCGCTGCGCCCGGACGGCGGCGCCCACACCGATCTGCGCGCGGTCAGGAGTCAGTACCGATGAGCCCGCACCCCGCCTCGGGCCTGCTCTCGTCCGAGGAGGCCGCGAGCCGGCGCCAGGTCCGCCGGTACGCCGTGCCGCGCACCATGATCGAGACCTCGGCCGCGCGCCGGGCGGCCGGAGACTGGCGGGGCGCCCTCGCGGCGGCCGGATACGACCTGGAACTCGACCCGGCCCGGCTCTCCGCGCGGTACGGGACGGCCGTGGCGGCGGCCGTCGAGGACGATCTGCGCCACCTCGTGCCCGACCTGCTCCGCTGGCACCTGCCCCGGATCCTCGGCGGGCGCTCGACCCTGGCCACCGAACAAACCCTGCTGCTGGCGGGGTACGGACCGACGGACGGGGAACGGGACGGCGCCCCGTACCTGATCCTGCGGACCGGCGCCATGGTCGACGGACCGCAGCGGGTCGCCCTGCGCTTCGGCCCGGCCCGGCACCGCGGCTCCGGCGCACCGGACGTCGAGGACTGGCGGACCCTGCGGCACCTGTGGGACGCGCGCCGCACCGCCGAACTGCGGGAGCGGGCCGGCGGCGGCACCCGGCTGCCGTTCCTCGACGCGGACGGCACCCCTCTCCCGGCGGACCGGCTGCCGCACGACGCCCCCGACGGCACGGACCCGGTGGCCCGCGCCGAATGGGCGACGCTCCTGCACCAGCGCGGTGACATCGCCGGATCACTGGAGGCGGCGGGCATCGTCTGGGATGCGACACCGCCGGAGATGCCAGCCTGGTACCGCTCCACCCCCGAGACGCTGATCCGCACGGTGGCGCTGGACGTGCCCCGGCTGGAGGCCGAGGTCCACCGGGTCGCCGCGCTCACCGGGGCGGAGCGGTTCCAGATCTCCCGGGACTGGCGGGTGCGCGTCCTGCTGGACTTCACCGGTCCCGGGCACGAGGGGCGGTTGCGGGTCCGGCTCGTCGAACGCGAGGCGGCCGAGGGCGCGGCACCGCTGCCCGAGACCGTCTGGCGACGGCTGCCCGACCTCGATCTGCTGCGCACCGGCGACCTGACCGCGCGGCAACTCCATCCGCTGGTCGCCGCGGCCCTCTTCCCCGGCCTCGACGGGCCGTTCGGTCCGGACGGGCCCACGGCTCCGGGACCCGTACGCGTCCGGTGCCGGGGCGTGTGGCACACCGTCCGGTTCCGCGACGGCGTGCTGGACTCCCCGCACACCCCGCAGGAACGGCAGCGCGAACACGCCCTGCGCGCGTTCGGCGGCGCGGTCACCGGCTGCTTCGCGGCCGAGCACGCCTCGACCAGCGGCACCGGCCGGTTGCCGAGGGCCCTGGCCGCGCAGCGCCGCGACCTCTTCCTGCACGCCGAGCACGGGAACACCGAGGCCGTCACCGCGCTGCTGGACGCCGGATTCGACCCGCGGATCCGCGACGGCGGACGGCGCACCCTGCTCCATCTGCTGCCCCAGCTCGACCACACCGCCCTGCTCCCCCGGCTGCTGGACGCCGGGCTCGATCTGGAGGCCCGGGACCACCGGGAGCGCACCCCGCTGAGCACGGCGGTCTCGGGCCGGGGCTCGGCCGCGCTCGTCCGGGCCCTGCTCGACGCGGGCGCCCGGCCGGACGTCGTCGACCAGACGGAGTTGTCGCTGGATCAGGTGATCCGCAAGTACCGGCGGACCGATCTGCGGTTCCTCGCCGAGCGCGTGGCCGAGGAGTTCCCCGACCTGGGAGCGGAGTGGTGGGAGGAGTGGGACCCGGACGAGGACGACCTGGACGACCTGGACGACGACGGCCCCGACGAGGACGACGGGGCCGGGACCGACGAAGAGGAAGGTGAGCACGGATGAGCACCGTCGCCCCCGACAGCCCGGCCCGGACCTCCCGCGCCGCCTCCGGGCCTGATCCGCTGGAGGCCGCCGACGCGCTGAACCGGCGGCTGCGCACCCGTCGTACCGAGACCGTCGCCAGTCCCCAGCTGGAGGCCCTGGCCCTGGCGGTGACGGCCAATCAGCCGGTGCTGCTGTGGGGCGAGCCGGGCATCGGCAAGTCGGCCGGGCTCGAACAGCTCGCGGCCGGGCTCGGGGTGGAGCTGGAGACCGTGATCGCCAGCGTCCACGAACCCTCCGACTTCGCCGGGCTGCCCGTCGTCGGTGACGACCCCGCCACGACCGGGGTGCCGATGGCGCCGCCGGACTGGGCGGTGCGGCTCGCCCGGCGCGGGCGGGGCCTGCTGTTCTTCGACGAGCTGTCCTCCGCTCCCCCGGCCGTGCAGGCCGCGCTGCTGCGCGTCGTGCTGGAACGGCGGGTGGGCAGCCTCACGCTCCCGGAGTCCGTACGCATCGTGGCGGCGGCCAATCCGCCGTCGAGCGCGGCGGACGGCTGGCACCTCAGCCCGCCGCTCGCCAACCGCTTCGTGCACCTGGCATGGACGCACGACCCGCGCACCGTCGCGCGCGGCATGGCCGGCACCTGGCCGGAGGCGGCCGTTCCGCTGGTCGAACCGTCCCGGGTGCCGGGTGCGGTGGCGCGGGCCCGGGGCGCGGTCTCCGGATTCCTGCACGCACGGCCGGGACTCGTCCACCACATCCCGGGCGACGCGGAGAGCCGGGGCCGCGCCTGGCCCTCGCCCCGTACCTGGGACATGGCGCTGCGCCTGCTGGCCACCGGATACGCGACGGGCACGGGCCGGGAGGCGATCGCCGCCGCCCTGACCGGGGCCGTCGGCGACGGGGCGGGCATCGAGCTGCTGGCGTACCTGGAGAATCTGGACCTGCCCGATCCGGACCGGGTGCTGGCGGACCCGGAGGCCTTCGCCCTGCCCGAGCGCGGTGACCGGCAACTGGCCTTCCTCATCGCGGTCGTGGCCGCCGTACAGGCCGATCCCACCCGTCCGCGCTGGGAGGCCGGCTGGGCGGTGCTGGCCAAGGCGGTCGCGGCGGGCGTGCCCGATGTGGCGGCCCGCGCCGCGGTCGACCTGGCGTCGATGCGCGACCCCGCCTGGCCGGTCCCCGAGGGCATCGACGCCTTCCTGGAGTTGCTCCAGCTCTCCGGCGCGCTGCCGGGAAGCGGCTGAGGACGTGTCCGCGCACCGGGAGGAGTGCGGGAACCCCGCCCCGGCGCGGCTCCGGCTGGACCTCACCAAGCTGCTCGCCGCCCGCTACCGGGCGGCGACCGACCGGCCGTATCTGGCCACCGCGCTCTACGCGTTGTCGGTGGTGCCCAGTGACGAGGTCCCGACCATGGGCGTGGACCGGCATTGGCGCTGCTACGTGGCGCCCGCGTTCGTCGACCGGACCCCGGTGGCCGAACTGGCCGGGGTCTGGCTGCACGAGGCCGCGCATCTGCTGCGCGACCACCACGGCCGGGCCGGCCGGCTGTCCGCGGCCGATCAGCGCGACCCGCACCGGATCAACATCGCCCAGGACTGCGAGATCAACGACGATCTGCTCGCCGACGGGGTGGTCCTGCCGGAGGGGCGGATGGAGCCGTCGCTCTTCGGTCTGCCCGAGGGGCGGCTCTTCGAGGAGTACCTGCCGGATCTTCCGCCCGGTCCCCCGCACACCTGCGGTTCGGGCGCGCACGGCCGTCCCGAGCCCTGGGAGTCCACCGGCCCGGACGGCCCGCCGCAGGTCGGGGCGGTCGAGGCGGAGGCGCTGCGGCGCCGTACGGCCGAGGCGATGCGGGCGCATCTGCGCAGCCGGGGCACGCTGCCGCAGGGGTGGAAGCGGTGGGCCGAGGAGATCCTGGAACCGGCCGTCGACTGGCGGCAGGCCCTGGCCGGAGCGGTCCGGGAGGCGGCGGCCTGGGCCTCGGGGGCGGTCGACTACACCTACCGGCGTCCCGCCCGGCGCGGGGCGGCGCTGCGCGGCGTGGTGCTGCCGAGCCTGCGCCGGCCGCTGCCGCGGGTCGCCGTCGTCGTCGACACCTCCGGCTCGATGGGCGACGACGAACTCGGCTCGGCCCTCGCCGAGGTCACCGGGGTGCTGCGCGAGGTGGGCATCGGCGGCAACCGGGTCACCGTGCTGGCCTGCGACGCCGATGTGCACGCCGTCTCGCGGGTGACGTCGGCCGGGCAGGTCGTCCTCGGCGGGGGCGGCGGCACCGACATGCGGGTCGGGATCGCCGCGGCGCTGGCCGCCCCGGAGCGCCCCGGCATCGTCGTGGTCCTCACGGACGGCCACACCCCCTGGCCCGCGGAGTCGCCCTCGTGCCGGCTCGTGGCCGCCCTCATCGGGGCGGACGCGCCTGCTCCGCCGCCGTGGATCGAGACGGTCCGCGTCCCCCTCTGACGCGGGCTCACTGCCCGAGGACCACCGTGAGCGGTGCCGAGAACGCGCCCCACTTGCCGTCCGGCATCTTGGCGCGGAGCGTGACCACATGGCGGGTGCCGCGCGGTTCGGCGGTCGTGTACTGGTAGGTCGCCCGTCCGGCGGGCGGTGCGATCCCCCAGACGATGGTGGTGGTCATCCTGCCGTCCAGGTACAGCTCGTAGGTGGTGACCTCGCCGTCCGTCTCGGGCTGGGCCCAGTCCAGATCGACGGCGTACTCCTTGCCCTGGACCTTCGTTCTCGCCCGCAGGCCGGTGGGTGCGGTGCTCGCCGGGGCGCCGGGCGCCGAGGCGGTGGTGAGGCGGAGGGTGTTGCTGTCGGGCGACGAGGTGTTGGCGGCGTCGCGGGCCCGCACGGTGAAGGCGTAGGCCATCCCGGGGCGCAGTCCGGTCAGCCGGGCCGTGGTCTCGGTGCCCGGCACCGTGTGGATGCGGGAGCCCTCCTGGTAGATGTCGTACGCGGTGACGCCGACGTCGTCCGTGGAGCCGCCCCAGGACAGGGTGGCGGCCCGGTTGCCGTCGGCCTTGCCGCGCAGTTTCACCGGCCGGGTGGGGGGCGCGTGGTCGGCGGGCGTGGGGGCGGGGGTGGTGACGCGGACGGCGGCGCTGGGCGCGGAGAGGTTTCCGGCGGCGTCGCGGGCCCGGACGGTGAAGGTGTACGCGGTCGAGGCGGTGAGCCCCTCGATGTCGATCATCACCTTGGACGCGGGGACGGACTTGACCTTCCTGCCCTCGCGGTAGACCTCGTAGCCGGTGACGGCCGTGTCGTCGGTGGACGCCTTCCACATGACGTGCGCGGAGGTGGCGCTGCCGGCCTGGACGGTCACCCCGCGCGGCGCGCTCGGCTTCCCGGTGTCGGCCTCGGCCTCCGAGCCGCAGGCGGTCAGCACGGCGAGGAGCAGAGCGGCGGAACAGGACAACGCGGCGGTGGTGTGGGGGCGTTGCACGGTGTTGCCTTCCATCCGGCAGCTATTGGTCCAGACCTGTATCGCACGGTCCGGGGCTTCCCGACAAGGGGACGGAGCGGAACGTTCCGCAATATGCCGGTGTGCGCCGCCGCCACGGCCCGGGCACGGGGGCCGCGGAATTCACCCGGCGGGCGGGCGATGAGTTCCCGGGGTCCCGGGAGTCTGCACAGGTATGGACACACAGACGAACCCCGCCCCTCTCGATCTCGGGCCCGCCGCCCGGAACGTCACCGCCCTGCTCGACGGCATCGACGACGCACGGCTGACCGGCCCGACCCCCTGCCCCGGTGTCACCGTGGGCGCGATGCTCGCCCATGTCGGCGGGCTGGCCGTGGCCTTCCGGGACGCCGCGCGCAAGGACCTGGGGCCGACGACCGGCACGGCGCCCTCGGTGGAGTCGGGTGTGCTCGCGGACGACTGGCGCGAGACGCTGCCCCCGGCACTCGACGAGCTGGCGGCGGCCTGGCGCGCCCCGGACGCCTGGCAGGGCATGACCCAGGCGGGCAGCGTGGACCTGCCGGGCCAGATCGCCGGGATGGTGGCGCTCAACGAGCTGGTGCTGCACGGCTGGGACCTGGCGCGGGCGACCGGGCAGCCCTATTCGGCCGAGGAGGACCATCTGAACAGCACGCTCGCGGTCCTGGCCGACCTCGGTGACAACCCGCCGCCCACCTCGCCCTTCGGCGCTCCGGTGCCGGTCGCCGACGACGCGCCGCTGCTGGACCGGGCGGTGGCGCGCAGCGGCCGCCGCCCGGACTGGCGGCCCGGCGACTGAGACCGGGCGCCCGGAGCCGGACGGCCCGGCGCCGAGGCGGTCAGCTGGTGAAGAACTCCGTCATCTCCTGCACGAGTTGGGCGGCGTTCGTCTCGTGCGGACGGTGACCGCCGTCGAGGGTCAGCAGCCGGGAGTCCGGGACGAGCGCGGCCATGTCCTGGAGCCGCGCCTGGGAGAGGCCGCTCGCCGGGCCGCCCGAGACGACCAGGGTCGGGGCGACGATCTCGCCGAGGCCGCGCGCCCGCTCCGGTCCGGGCGCGTCGAGCTCCTCGCGTACGGCCGGGACGGCGTTCTCGTCGTAGTCGACCGGGCCCCGCGGGGTGACGGCGGGCCCGGCCGCGCCGGGGAACGGCGGCGGGGTCTCCACCAGCACCAGCCGCTCCACCCGGTCCGGGTTCTCTTGGGCGAGGAGCTGGGCGACGACACCGCCCATGCCGTGGCCGGCCACGCCGGCCCGGTCGATCTCGCACGCGTCGAGGAAGCCCAGCACGTCCTCGGCCATCAGATCGAGGTCGTAGTCGTCGGGCCAGTCGCTCTCCCCGTGTCCGCGCAGATCGATCGCGTACACCCGCCACTCCCGCCCCAGCAGCTCCCCCACGGCCTCCCAGGAGGCCGCCGAGTCCCCGAGGCCGTGCAGCAGCACGACCGGTGAGCCGTACGGGTCGCCCCAGCTCCGGTACGCGAGGCGCACATCGCCGACATCCACCACTGACTGATCATCCATGCCCCCGACGCTACCGCCCGGCCTGCGCCGTTCGTCCCGTAGGGCCTGGCAGGCTGGTGGGGTGAAGATCAGCACGCGTCCACCGCTCGCCTCCCGTCTCGCCCTCCTCCTCGCCGCCGTCGTGCTGTCCGGCTGCACGGCGACCGGTTCCGATTCCGGCAAGGGCGCGGCCGGTCCCGGGCTGGACGATCCGGTGAAGAAGGACATCGCCATGCAACTGGTCTCCAGCGCGGAGAACTCCACGCTGGACTGGAAGGCGCAGTACGGCTACATCGAGGACATCGGCGACGGCCGCGGCTACACCGGCGGCATCATCGGCTTCTGCTCCGGCACCGGCGACATGCTGAGCGTGGTGGAGCGGTACGCGAAGGCGCGGCCCGGCAACGCGCTGGAACGGTTCCTCCCCGCATTGCGGAAGGTGCGCGGCACCGACGCGCACACGGGGCTCGGCCGGACTTTCACCGACGCGTGGGCCCGCGCCGCGAAGGACGCGGCGTTCCGTGCCGCGCAGGACACCGAACGGGACCGGTCCTCCTTCGACCCGGCGGTCGCCCGGGGCCGCGCGGACGGGCTGGGCGCGCTCGGCCAGTTCATCTACTACGACGCCTATGTGATGCACGGGTCGGCCGACGCGGAGGGGGACGTCGGCTTCACGACGATGCGCCGCCGGGCACTGGCCGAGGCGGACTCCCCCGCCGAGGGCGGAGACGAGCGCGCCTATCTCGACGCGTTCCTCGACGCCCGCGTCGCGGCGATCCGCGAGGAGCCCTCGCACCACGACACCAGCCGCGTGGAGACGGCCCAGCGGGTGTTCCTCCGTGAGGGCAATCTCGGTCTGGAGACGCCGCTGCGGTGGAAGGTGTACGGCGACAGCTACGAGATCAAGGGTTCCTGAGCGTCCCCGGGGGCCCGGGAGGTCTCCACGACCCCCGCTAAACCCAAGATCGACGGGCGCGCGAGGCGTTGGCCGCATGGGCCGTGTGCGCCGGTGCGCACCGCCCGTGACCTGCGCTTACACTCCCGGGCGAGAGGGCCGACGGACCCGTGTCCCCGAGGTCGGCCACCCGTTGGGCGGGGTGGACGGCACCACACGGGTGGGCCGGATCACCGAGGAGTTCCACACGATGATGAAGAAGATTCTGCTGACGATGACGATGCTGGCCGCCGGCATCGGTCTGGCCGTCTCCCCCGCCGCGCAGGCCGCGCCCAGCACGGCCCCCGCGCACCGTGCGCAGGCGGCGCAGCCGTCGCTCGTCTGCACGGTGAACGACAACGGCGTCAACTTCCGTGGCGGACCGGGCACCGACTTCCCGGTCCTGGGCCAGGTCAACAAGGGCCAGAACCTCAACTACCGCGGTCGGACCGGCGACTGGATCATGGGCGACCTGTGGGGTGGCCCCACCGGCGTCTGGATCTACGTGGCCTACCTGGACTGCTGAGTCCGGCACCGTACCGCCCCGCACCGGACATGACCGCCCCCGGTGCGGGGCTCGCGGCTGCCGCCCCGTGCGGCGGCGCATCCCGAGGAGGCGCGTGTGAACGGTCTGGACGATCCGGCGAAGAAGGACATCGCCATGCAACTGGTCTCCAGCGCGGAGAACTCCACGCTGGACTGGAAGGCGCAGTACGGCTACATCGAGGACATCGGCGACGGCCGCGGCTACACCGGCGGCATCATCGGCTTCTGCTCCGGCACCGGCGACATGCTCGGTCTGGTGGAGCTCTACACCCGCCGGACCCCGGACAATCCCCTGGCCCGCTTCCTCCCGGCCCTCCGCGCCGTCGACGGCAGCGACTCGCACGAGGGCCTGGACCCCGGTTACGTCCCCGCCTGGCAGGAGGCGGCCCGGGACGAGGCGTTCCGGCGGGCCCAGGACGACGAACGCGACCGGGTGTACTTCGATCCGGCGGTCGCCCGGGGCAAGGCGGACGGCCTGGGTGTGCTCGGCCAGTTCGCGTACTACGACGCCTTCGTGATGCACGGCGACGGTGACGACGGCGCGAGCTTCGGGGCGATCCGCGAGCGGGCGCTGCGGCAGGCGGAGCCGCCGGGCCGGGGCGGTGACGAGACCGCCTTTCTCGACGCGTTCCTGGACGCCCGGGTGTGGGCCATGCGCCAGGAGGAGGCCCACGAGGACACCAGCCGGGTGGACACCGCCCAGCGGGTCTTCCTGCGCGCGGGCAATCTGGACCTGGATCCGCCGCTCGACTGGAAGGTCTACGGCGACAGCTACCACATCGGCTGACTCCGGGACGGCGCGCGGCCGTGGGGGGGGCGGGCCCCCCCCGGGGGGGGGGGGGGCGCCCCCCCCCGGGGGGGGGGGGGGGGGGGGGGCGGGGGGGGGGCCCCCCCCCCCCGGGGGGGCGGGGGGCGCGGGGGGGGGGGGCCGCCGGCC
>NZ_JBHVIN010000028.1:0-62792 GCF_042799575.1 Streptomyces sp. NPDC057682
GCCTTCGGCAGGTCGGGGTATCAACATATCTGGCGTTGACTTTTGGCACGCTGTTGAGTTCTCAAGGAACGGACGCTTCCTTTGTACTCACCCTCTCGGGTTTTCCTCCGGGCGCTTCCCTTCGGTCTTGCGTTTCCGACTCTATCAGACTCTTTCGTGTCCGATTCCCGGTCGAAGCGGGTCAAGCTTTTGCCTTTCAGGAATTCGCTTTCGCGTTTTCCCTTTCGGCCGGACCGACTGTATCAGGCTCTTCCGGGCCCTCCGACCAACCCCCCGCAGACATGCGTCTGCCCGATTTCGGGTTAGGGTTTGGACTCAATCGGTGCCGCCGACCCCCGACTCAAAGTCGCGTTGGGGCCAGGCAGGAGTACGACAGTACAGGGCGCCGGGAGTCGAGGCAAATCGTTTCCGGTGCACCCCTAGGTCCTCGAACCGCCACGAGTCGGGCGGAACCGGGACTTCTTATGACTTACGCTGCTGAGCAGTAAGGCCGTCCTCCACCCGTCGCGGCGGCGCCAACGAAGCTCCACTCTGGGAGGCCCCCCATGACCACTGTGACGTCCCCTCTCGCCGGGCGTGCCATCGGGCTCACCGCCGTACCCGACCCGGTCTTCTCCGGAGCGATGGTCGGTCCCGGTACCGCGATCGACCCCGTGCGCGAGCGCTCGGAGGCCGTCTCGCCCGTCGACGGCATCGTCGTCTCCCTCCACCCGCACGCGTTCGTGGTCGTGGACGGTGAGGGACACGGAGTTCTGACGCACCTCGGCATCGACACCGTCCAGCTCAACGGCGAGGGCTTCGAGCTGCTCGTGAACAAGGGGGACACCGTCACCCGCGGTCAGTCCGTCGTCCGCTGGGACCCGGCGGCCGTCGAGGCGGCCGGCAAGTCACCGATCTGCCCCGTCGTGGCCCTGGAGGCCACCGCCGACTCCCTCTCCGGAGTCGTCGAGGACGGCGAGGTCAAGGTCGGCGACTCCCTGTTCGCCTGGCAGTGACACGTTCGGCGCAGTGACAGCCGACTGGATATCCATCGCGGGGGCAGGGGCCACCGCACAACCGGAGACGGGTGAAATGCAGACAACGCTGCGAGGCGTAGGCGTCAGCCACGGTGTGGCGATCGGCGAGGTACGGCACATGGGCACGGCTGTGCTCGAACCGCCGGCCAAGCAGATCCCCGCCGAGGAGGCCGAGCGCGAACAAGGGCGGGCCCGGCAGGCCGTGGAGGCCGTGGCCGCCGACCTGATCGCGCGCGGCAACCTCGCCGGGGGCGAGGCCCAGCACGTGCTGGAGGCCCAGGCCATGATGGCCCAGGACCCCGAGCTGATGGCGGACGTGGACCGGCGTATCGCTGTCGGGAGCACCGCCGAGCGGGGTGTGTACGACGCGTTCGCCTCGTACCGGGCGCTGCTCGCCGGGGCCGGGGAGTACCTGGCCGGGCGGGTCGCGGACCTGGACGACGTGCGGAACCGTATCGTCGCCCGGCTGCTGGGGGTGCCGATGCCCGGTGTGCCGGACAGCGACGAGCCCTATGTGCTGATCGCGCGTGACCTGGCTCCGGCCGACACCGCGCTGCTGGACCCCGCGCTCGTGCTGGGCTTCGTCACCGAGGAGGGCGGGCCCACCAGCCACAGCGCCATCCTGGCCCGTGCCCTCGGTGTGCCCGCGGTCGTGGCGCTCCCCGGTGCCGGCGAACTGGCCGAGGGCACCGTCGTCGCCGTGGACGGCAGCACCGGCGAGATCTTCATCGAGCCGAGCGCCGAGAAGCGCGCCGAGATGGAGGCCTCCGCCGCGGCCCGCAAGGCGGCGCTGTCCGCTTCCACGGGGCCGGGCGCGACGTCCGACGGACACAAGGTGCCGCTGCTGGCCAACGTCGGGGGGCCCGGTGACGTGCCGGCGGCGGTCGAGGCGGGCGCGGAGGGCGTGGGCCTCTTCCGTACCGAGTTCCTGTTCCTGGACGACAGCAAGCAGGCTCCGTCCGAGGAGAAGCAGGTCGCCGCGTACCGCGCGGTGCTGGAGGCCTTCCCCGAAGGCCGGGTCGTGGTGCGGGTGCTGGACGCCGGCGCGGACAAGCCGCTGGAGTTCCTGACCCCCGCCGACGAGCCGAACCCGGCGCTGGGCGTGCGCGGTCTGCGCAGCCTGCTGGACCACCCGGATGTGCTCAACACCCAGCTGACGGCGCTGTCCAAGGCCGCCGAAGGGCTGCCGGTGCACCTGGAGGTCATGGCGCCGATGGTCGCCGACCGCGCCGACGCGAAGGCCTTCGCCGACGCGTGCCGTGCGGCCGGGCTGCAGGCCAAGTTCGGGGCCATGGTCGAGATCCCGTCCGCCGCGCTGCGGGCCCGTTCGGTGCTGAAGGAGGTCGAGTTCCTCTCGCTGGGGACCAACGACCTGGCGCAGTACACCTTCGCCGCCGACCGTCAGGTGGGCGCCGTCTCCCGGCTCCAGGACCCGTGGCAGCCGGCGCTGCTCGACCTGGTCGCGTTCTCCGCCGAGGCCGCGAGGGCCGAGGGCAAGAGCTGTGGTGTCTGTGGTGAGGCCGCCTCCGATCCGCTGCTCGCCTGTGTGCTGACCGGGCTGGGTGTGACGTCGCTGTCGATGGGCGCCGCATCCATCCCGTATGTGCGCGCGACGCTGGCCAAGCACACGCTCGCCCAGTGCGAGCGGGCCGCTTCGGCCGCGCGGGCCGCGGACTCCGCCGAGGAGGCGCGGGTCGCCGCGCAGGCGGTGCTCTCGGGCGAGTAGGACCGTCCGTTCCGGTCCGCGGTCGCGGCCGGTGCGAGGGGAAGGGGCTTCCCGCCGATGGTGGCAGGGAGCCCCTTCCGTCGTTTCAGCGGTGTGCCTCCGGTTCGTCGGCTCCGATGTCGAATCCCGCGCAGTACTCCACGCCCGGCTCCGGGGAGACGGGTTCGCCGGTCTCGGCGTCGGTGCAGTAGGCGCTGAAGACCTCGCCCGCGGTGAGCGGATGGAGGACACCGCCCGACAGTCGCCAGCCGTGGACCCGGTCGGGGGCGTCGGGGGCGCTGGTCCGCAGGACCACTCCCCCGTGCCGGTCGAGCCCGATGCCGACGGCCAGGACCGTCACGAACTCTGCGCCCTCGGCCGTGTCGAGATGGGCGGGGCCGGTGGTGTCGCGTGCGGTGTGCAGGGCGGCCAGCAGTTGTTCGTTGTCGGTGGGCGTGCTGCACACCAGATGGTGGGTGCCGGGGCCGGCCGCCGCCAGCAGCCGGAGCAGCAGATGGGAGGCGCGGTCGAAGGCCGCGCGGCCGATGTCCTGGCCGCAGTCGGCGCAGTCCCCCAGTCCGGCGAGCAGCACGGTGGCGTACTCCCAGGTGGCGCGGCGGGCGGCCCGGGAGACGAGGAGGGGGATGAGGGTGTCGAGCGGCTGTCCGGTGTAGGCGACGGTGGCGCCGCAGGCGGCGATCTCCGCGGTGAACCTGCTGCGGCCGGTCGGGGTGTCGGGTGCGATGCCCGACTCGCTGCAGTACTGCGCGTATTCCTCGGGGTCGAAGAGGGCGACGGTGGTGTGCGTGCCCTGTGCGGCGAAGGTCTTGAGCAGGCTCTCCACCTGCTCCAGATAGACGGCGTGGTCGTCGAACGTGAAGCTGCGGTAGCGCCGCATCGCCGCGAAGTCCTGCGCGTCGGCCAGCAGGCCGATGGTGCGTGGTGCTTCGCGGCGCAGCGTGCGTCGCAGGGTGGTGGTGCCGGTCCGGCCGCGGTTGGTGGGCCGCTTGTTCCTGGTCTGCGCCATGATGTCCCCCAGTACGCTGTCCAACTTTGCTCACTCAGCGTAACCATGGGCACTGACAGTGGCGGTTTCAGCGGCGGTCGCGGGCCAGCTTCTCGTAGAAGTGGAGGAGCTCCAGATTGTCGATCGAGCCGGGGTTGACGGCCTTGGCCAGGGCCGTTCCCTGGAGGAGGCGTTTGACCGGAACCTCGATGCGCTTGCCGGTGAGGGTGTGCGGGATGCCGGGGACCTCGATGACCTCGTCCGGGACGTGGCGCGGGGAGAGGTTCTCGCGGATGGTCCGCTTGATGCTGTCGCGCAGGGCGTCGTCGAGTGTGGCGCCTTCGGCGAGGTGGACGAACAGCGGCATCCAGTAGCCGCCGTCGGGCTCCTCCAGGCCGATGACGAGGGATTCGCGGATCTCGGGCAGGCGCTCGACGGCCTCGTAGATGTCGGCGGAACCCATGCGCACGCCCTGGCGGTTCAGGGTGGAGTCGGAGCGGCCGTGGATGACGACGGAGCCCCGGTCCGTGATCGTGATCCAGTCGCCGTGCCGCCAGACGCCGGGGTACATGTCGAAGTAGCTGTCGTGGTAGCGGCTGCCGTCGGGGTCGTTCCAGAAGCGGACCGGCATGGAGGGCATGGGCTGGGTGACGACGAGTTCGCCGACCTCGCCGGTCAGGGGGGTGCCGGCCGGGTCCCAGGACTGGAGGTTCGTGCCGAGGCAGGGGGCCTGGAGTTCGCCGATGTGGACGGGGAGGGTGGGGACGGCTCCGGCGAAGCAGCTGCAGACGTCGGTGCCGCCGCTCACGGAGGCGATCCACAGGTCGTCGGCGACCTCGTCGTGGAGCCAGCGGAAGCCGTCGGGCGGCAGCGGCGAGCCGGTCGTGGCGACGCACTGCACGCGCGAGAGGTCGAGGTCCCGGCCGGGGTGGATGTCCGCCTTGCGGCAGGCCATGACGTAGGCGGCGGAGGTGCCGAAGAGGGTGGCGCCGGTCTGTTCGGCGACGCGCCACTGGGCGCCGACGTCCGGGAATCCGGGGCTTCCGTCGTACAGCACCAGGGTGGTGCCGGTGAGGAGGCCGGAGACGAGGAAGTTCCACATCATCCAGCCGGTGGAGGTGTACCAGAAGAAGCGGTCCTCGGGGCCGAGGTCGCAGTGGAGCCCGATCTGCTTGAAGTGTTCGAGGAGGATGCCGCCCTGGGACTGGACGATGGCCTTGGGCAGGCCGGTCGTGCCGGAGGAGTAGAGGACCCAGAGCGGGTGGTCGAAGGGGACCTGTTCGAAGACCGGCTCGGTGGCGGCGGAGGTGAGGGCCGACCATTCCAGGGTGCCCTCGGGGGCCTCGGTGCCGAGCAGCGGGATGTGGACGACGGCGCGCAGCGTGGGCAGTTCGCGGCGGAGTTCCGCGACGGTGTCCGCGCGGTGGTGCTCCTTGCCGCCGTAGCGGTAGCCGTCGACGGTGAACAGGACGACGGGTTCGACCTGCTGGAAGCGGTCGAGGACGCTGCGGGCGCCGAAGTCGGGGGCACAGGAGGTCCAGACGGCGCCGACGGCAGCGGTGGCGAGGAAGGCGACGACCGCCTGCGGGATGTTGGGGAGGTAGCCGCTGATCCGGTCGCCGGGGGTGACGCCGAGGGCGCGGAGTTCGGCGGCGAGGGAGCCGACCTGGTGGCGCAGGTCGGACCAGGCGACGGGGACCTGGGTGTGGGTCTCGTCGACGTGGAGCAGGGCGGGCGCGTCGGCCCGCGAGGGGTCCTCGGAGGTGCGCAGCGCGTGTTCGGCGTAGTTGAGGGTGGCGCCGGGGAACCACTGGGCGCCGGGCATGGTCCGGTCGCCGATGACGGTCTCGTACGGGGTGGAGAAGCGTACGTCGAACCATTCGGCGACGGCCTGCCAGAAGGTGTCGAGTTCCTCGACGGACCAGCGGTGCAGGCTCGCGTAGCCGCCGTCGGCCGGGGCTCCGTGGTGCTCGGCCGCCCAGCTCTGGAAGCGGGTGACGGCCGCGGCCGCGATGCGGTCCGGGCCGGGCTGCCACAGAGGGGCTTCGTCGGCTGCTGAGGTCATGGGGCTGCTCCCTGACGGTACGGGTACGCGGTGTGTGCGTGTGTCGCGCGCACGGGCCGGGGTGTGCGCGTGAGGCGGCCTCACGGACGATGCCATGTGATCGTCCTTCGCACCAGGGCTGCCGGACCACGGTCGCGTGTCCCGGTATGTGGCCCGGCCACGTGCCGGCGGGTGGTGACATGCCGGATCGCGGGTGAACGGAAGTTGAACAGAACCCGTTCCCGGATCGCCGGGTGGCAGGGTGAGCCGCATGGACGGTCGTGACCTGGTGCGCTCGGTGAAATTGGTCGGTTCGAGGCAGGGGCTGCGCACGGTGCGCTCGGCGTGGCGGCGGGCCCGGACGGACGCGCGGGCGCTGCCCGCGCGGGGACCGGAACGGGCACGGGTGCCGGGGACCGTCGTGGACGCGGAGCCGGGGCCCGGGGGCGGCACGGTGCGGTTCGCCCGTTCGGAGCTGCGGATCCGGGTGGCGGTGGGCGGGGCGGTGTTCTGGGGCTGGGACGTGGCGGAGCCGCTGCCGTCGTACGCGCTGCCGGACGAGGTCCCGGAGGCCGATCCGCGCGCGGTGCTGGAACCGGACAAGGACGGCGGCTGGCAGGTGGTGTCGGAGCGGCTGACGGTGGCCGTGTCGCGGCACGGCGCGGTGGAGCTGCGGACGCCGGGCGGGGTGGTGCTGCGGCGGGAGTTGCCGCCGCGGTGGTGGGAGCCGGTGGCGGGGGGTCCGGCGCGGTGGGTGCAGCGGTCGGAGCTTCCGGCGGACGCGCGGTTCTTCGGGCTGGGCGGGCGGGCTTCGGGTCCCCGGCTGGGGGACGGGGTCTACACGCTGTGGAACACCGATCCGGGTGGACGGTTCGGGCCGGGGGACGATCCGCTGTATCTGACGATGCCGGTGCAGATGGTGGTCTCGGACGCGGGGACGCATCTGGCGTTCCACGACAATCCGTGGGCGGGCCGGGTGACCTTGCGCGAGGGCGAGGAGGGGGAGGGTTCGGGGCACGACCGGCCGGGCGCGTCCGAGGTGCGCATGGAGGGCGGGCCGCTGCGCTGCTGGGTGGTGGCGGGGACGCCGGCCCGGGTGCTCCAGGGGTGGACGGCGCTGACGGGCGCGCCGGCGGTGCCGCCGTCGTGGGCGCTGGGGCCGCAGCATGCCCGGTGGGGTTTCGGGAGCGAACGGGAGGTGCGCCGGGTGGCGGCCGGGTACCGGGAGCGGGGGCTGCCGTTGTCGGGACTGCATCTGGACATCGACCACTTCGACGGGCACCGGGTCTTCACGGTGGACCGGGAGCGGTTCCCCGATCTTCCGGGGCTGGCGAAGGAGTTGCGCGAGGACGGGGTGCGGCTGGTGTCGATCGTGGATCCGGCGGTGACGGCGAAGCCGGGTGATCCGGTGTTCGATTCGGGTGCGGCGGTCGGTGCGGCGGGGGCGTTCGTGCGGGACGCGCGGGGGCGGGCGGTGCGCGGGGAGGTGTGGCCGGGTGAGTGCGTGTATCCGGACTTCACGGATCCGCAGGTGCGCACGTGGTGGGGCGGGTGGTACGAGGAACGGCTGGCACAGGGGTTCTCCGGTGTCTGGCACGACATGAACGAGCCGGTTTCGTTCGCCGCGTTCGGCGGGACGACGCTGCCGCGGTCGGCGCGGCACGTCCTGGAGGGGCGGGGCGGCGACCACCGCGAGGCGCACAACGTGTACGGCCTGGCCATGGCGCGCGCCGGGTACGAGGGACTGGCCCGGCTGCGTCCCGCCGAGCGGCCGTTCCTGTTCTCGCGTTCGGGGTGGGCGGGGATGCAGCGCTACGGGGGCACCTGGTCGGGTGATGTGGCGACGGGCTGGCCGGGGCTGCGGGCCTCGCTGGCGCTGGTGCTGGGTCTCGGGCTGTGCGGGGTGCCCTATTCGGGGCCGGACGTGGGCGGTTTCGACGGGTCCCCGTCGCCGGAGCTGTATCTGCGGTGGTACCAGCTGGGGGCGTATCTTCCGCTGTTCCGTACGCACGCGGCGATCGACGCGGGGCGCCGGGAGCCGTGGGAGTTCGGGCCGCTGGTGCTGGAGGGGGCGCGGGCGGTGCTGAGGGAGCGGGAGCGGCTGCGTCCGTACTGGACGACGCTGGCCCGGCTGGCGTGGCTGACGGGCTCCCCGTACGTGCGTCCGCTGTGGTGGTCGACGCCGGGCGACCGGCTGTTGCGGGAGTGCGGGGACGCGTTCCTGCTGGGCGAGGCGCTGCTGGTGGCACCGGTGCTGGAGCCCGGGGTGTCGCGGCGGCCGGTGCGGCTGCCGCCGGGGCGGTGGTACGACACGGTGAGCGGCGCGGTGTACGAGGGGCCGGGGCGGGTGGAGGTCGAGGCTCCGTTGACGCGGGTGCCGGTGCTGGCGCGGGCGGGTGCGGTGCTTCCGGTGCGGGGTGCGGACGGAGCGCTGGAACTGGAGGTGTGGGCTCCGGTCCGGGGCCGTACGGGCGGTGGTTCGGTGGTGCGCGACCCGGGCGACGGCTGGGAGCCGGTGGTGGTCGAGCGGTACGCCTCGCGGTGGTCGGAGGGCCGGGTGGTGGTGGAGCGGGACGGCGAGGGAACGGCGGTGGATCTGCCGGTCCGGGTGCGGGGGGTGTGAGGCGCTCCGGACGGCCTGCCGGTCCGTGTGCGGGACGCTCCGGGCGGCCCGGTCCGGATAGCGGCCCGCCGGTCCGGACAAGGGTGCGGCCCCCTCGGCGGCGGACCGGTCCCCGGCCCGGCCCTCAGCGGTAGCGGCCCGCGAACCAGGCGTCGGCGGCCTCGGTGTGGAGGGGGAAGGCGAGCGGGGCGGGGGCGCGGAGTATCGCGTAACCGGAGGTCTCGTCGGTGGGGGCGGACGGCGGGAGGGCGGCGAGCGGCCGGGCGGGGAGCAGTCCGAAGAGCAGGAGGTACCCCGCGGTGTCGCTGAGCGCGTCGGCGAGGCGGACCTCGGCCGCGGCGGCCGCGATCCCGGTCTCCTCGCGGAGTTCGCGGACGACGGCGTGCTTCCAGTCCTCGTCGTGGTCGACGAAGCCGCCGGGCAGGGCGGTGCCTCCGATGTGGGGCGCGATGGTGCGGGTGATGACGACGAGTCCGGTGCCGTCCGGGCCGGTGACGGGGAGCAGGGCGACGGCGACCGGCAGGGGGTTGCGGTAGGCGGTGGTGCCGCAGGCGGCGCAGGTGCGGGGCCAGGCGCCCGGGGACGGGAGCCCGGTGTAGGGCGTTCCGCAGTCGCCGCAGTGGGAGTGGATCACGGGTTCCTCCGCCTTCCTCGTGTCCGGCCGCCGCGTCGTCGCGGGGACGCGCGGACTGTATCCGATGTCCCTCCGGACGGGGCCCGCCTAGTGTTCGATGTGCTCATGACAGGTACTGCTTCCGCCTCCCGTGTCCTGGCCACCGCTGCCGCCGCTCTGCTCGCCGCCACCGTCGCCACCCCGGCGGCGCAGGCGAGACCCGAACCGAAGGCCCCCGACGCGTTCGTGGCGCTCTCCTCCGTGGATCCCACGATCATCCAGGAGATGCGCTACCCCACGGAGCACGACTTCATGGGGGTGCCGGTGGACGGGTACCGGCAGCCGCTGTGCATCCTGACCCGCCCGGCCGCCGAGGCCCTGCACCGCGCGCAGCAGCGGCTGCGGCCGCAGGGCTACTCGCTCAAGGTCTACGACTGCTACCGGCCGCAGCGGGCCGTCGACCACTTCGTGCGGTGGGCGAAGGACCTCGACGACGAGACGATGAAGGGCGAGTTCTATCCGCGGGTCGACAAGACCCGGCTGTTCGCCGACGGTTACATCGCCGAGAAGTCCGGGCACAGCCGGGGCAGCACGGTGGACCTGACCCTGGTCCGGCTGCCCGCGGCGCCGACCCGGCCGTACCGCCCCGGTGAACCGCTCGTTCCCTGCTTCGCACCCCGGGCCGAGCGCTTTCCGGACAACTCGGTCGACATGGGGACCGGCTTCGACTGCTTCGACACCCTCTCGCACACCGACGATCCCCGAATCCAGGGCGTCCAGCGGGCCAACCGCCAGTTCCTCAAGCGGACCCTCACGGACCTGGGCTTCGTGAACCTCGCCGAGGAGTGGTGGCACTACACCTTCAAGCCGGAGGCCTTCCCGGACACCTACTTCGACTTCCCGGTGGCCCGCAGGTCGGTCGCCGGCCACTGACGGGCGCCGGATCCGGACGAGCGGCCGGCCGGGACCACCCCCGTGGGTTCCGGCCGGCCGCTCGTCTACTCGGACGCGGATCCGCCGTATCCGGTTGCCGGTCCAGCCATTACGGTGCCCCTATGTCTCAGCAGACGTTCGATTCGTACGAAGAGTTCTGGCCCTACTACGTCGCTATGCACTCCCGCGCGGCGACCCGCTGGGTCCATCTGACCGGCACCGTGACCGGTCTCGCCCTCACCGCCTACGGGCTGGCGCGCGGCCGGAAGCGGTACGCGCTCGCGCTGCCCCTGATCGGGTACGGAACCGCCTGGCCCGCGCACTTCCTGATCGAGAAGAACAACCCGGCGACCTTCGGCCACCCCGCGTGGTCGCTGCGCGGCGACGCCCAGATGATCGGCATGATGCTGGCCGGCCGGGACCAGGAGCTGGCCGATACCGCCGCCAAGTGGCTCGCCGACAACAGCTGACCGTGGCACACTTCTGACGTTCCGTCAGATCCAGTGCCGGGAGGGGCTTTGCCGCGCGAGCGCATACCTGTGGTGGCCGGGTGGTTCACCACGGACGGTACGGAGGAGGAGTTCCGGCTGCTGGGCACCCGGTGCCCGCGCTGCTCCTCGGTCTTCTTCCCGCCCCACCGCGGTTTCTGCCGCAATCCCGGCTGTACGGGCGACGAGCCGGTCGACGTGCCGCTGTCGCGGCGCGGCACCGTCTGGTCGTACACCGACGGCCGCTACCGGCCGCCCGCCCCCTACCTCTCGGACCCGGACGCGCCCTGGGAGCCGTACACCCTGGTCGCGGTGGAGCTGGCGGCCGAGCGGATGGTGGTGCTGGGGCAGGCCGCCCCGGGCGTCCGTCCCTCGGACCTCGCGGTCGGCATGACGGTCGAGGTGGTGCCGGGCGTCCTGGCCGCCGGAACCGGCGACGAACGCGCCACCTGGCACTGGCGCCCCGTACCGGCCGCTCCCGGGGAGGGTGAGGCATGAGCGGGGACGTGGCCGTCCTCGGGGCGGGGATGCACCCCTGGGGCAAATGGGGCCGTGGTTTCGTCGAGTACGGAACGACCGCGGCCCGCGCCGCGCTCGCGGACGCGGGCGTCGAGTGGCGGGACGTACGCTCCGTCGTCGGCGCGGACACCGTGCGCGGCGGCTATCCCGGATACGTGGCGGGAGCCACCTTCGCCCAGGCCCTGGGCTGGCAGGGGGCCAGGGTCACGAGTGTGTACGCGGCCTGCGCCTCGGGCGCCCAGGCCGTCGCCACCGCCCGGTCCCAGATCCTGGCCGGACAGGCCGATGTGGTGCTGGTGGTGGGCGCGGACGCGGCGCCCAAGGGCTTCTTCGCCCCGGCGGGCGGCGAGCGGCCCGACGATCCCGACTGGCTGCGCTTCCGGGTGCTCGGCGCGACGAACCCCGCGTACTTCGGCCTGTACGCCCGCCGCCGGATGGCGCTGTACGGGGACACCCCGGAGGACTTCGCCCGGGTCAAGGTGAAGAACGCGGCGGCCGGGGCGCTGAACCCGGACGCCCGCTACCGGACCCCGGTCACCGCCGAGGAGGTCGCGGCCTCCCCCGTGGTGGCCGATCCGCTGCGGCTGCTCGACATCTGCGCCACCTCCGACGGGGCGGCCGCCCTGGTGCTGTCCAGCATGGAGTTCGCCCGGCGCCACGGGGCCGCCGACCCGGTCCGCATCCGCGCCGTGGCCACGGTGACCCCCGTCTACCCCAGGACCGTGCTCGACCTCCCCGACATCGCGACGGACTCCGCCCTCGCCGTCGAGCCCGCCGCCACCGGCTTCCGCGCCTCGATCGCGCGGGCCGCCTACGAGGAGGCGGGCCTGGGCCCCGGTGAACTCTCGCTGGCCGAGGTGTACGACCTGTCGACCGCGCTGGAGCTGGAGTGGTACGAGGACATCGGACTCTGCGCCCCGGGCGGGGGCGCGGCGCTCCTGCGCTCGGGGGCCACCGCGCTCGGCGGGCGGGTACCGGTCAACCCGAGCGGCGGCCTGGCCTCCTTCGGCGAGGCCGTGCCGGCCCAGGCCATCGCCCAGGTCTGCGAACTGACCCGGCAGCTGCGCGGCACGGCGGGCGAGCGGCAGATCCCGGGTGCCCGGACCGGTCTGGCCGTGAACCAGGGGCTGTTCGGCCACGGCTCGGCGATCGTGGCGGTGCGCTGAGCGCGGCGCGCCGCACGGCTCAGGTGGCGGCGGGTTCGCGTACCGCCTCCACCTGGGCCACCGCGTGCTCCACCACCGCGACCAGGACGTCGCGCACCGACGGGCGGTCCCGGGCGTCGCACATCAGCACCGGCACCTGCGGGTCCAGATCGAGCGCGGCCCGCACCGTCCCGGCGGCGAACCGCTCGGCGCCCTCGAAGCAGTTGACGGCGACGGCGAAGGGGATCGCGCGCCGTTCGAAGTAGTCGACCGCGGCGAAGCAGTCCGCCAGCCGCCGGGTGTCCGCGAGGACCACCGCGCCCAGCGCCCCCTGCGCCAGCTCGTCCCAGAGGAACCAGAACCGGTCCTGTCCGGGGGTCCCGAAGAGATAGAGGACCAGGTCCTCGCGGAGGGTGATCCGGCCGAAGTCCATCGCCACGGTCGTCGTGGTCTTCGCCTCGACACCGTCCAGGTCGTCCACCGGACGCCCCGCCTCGGTCAGCCGCTCCTCGGTGCGCAGCGGTTTGATCTCGCTGACCGCCCCGACCAGGGTCGTCTTGCCCACGCCGAAGCCGCCCGCCACCAGGATCTTGAGGGTAACCGGCTCCACGGGCCGCCTGTTGCGGCTAGAGCGCCCGAAGGCCATTGATCACCTCGCGAAGAATGTTCACGTCCGGCAGTTCGGCCGGCGGAACGGGACGGGTCACGTGCACCAGCTCGTCCTCGACGAGGTCACCGACCAGGACCCGGACCACCCCGACGGGGAGGTCGAGTCCGGCCGCCAGCTCGGCGATCGACTGGGGCATCGCACTGCAGAGTTCGACGATCTCCACATGCTCGGGCGAGAGCATCTGGTCCCGTCCGGGATCGTCGGCCGCGGGTTCGGGCACGACGATCGCGATCAGGTCGAGGCGGTGACGCGACGCACTGCTGGTGCGTCCCCTCGTCATCGCGTACGGGCGGACCACCGGCCCCGCGTCGGCGTCGTACCAGCGCGAGGACTGCGGATCGCCCGGGATGTCCGGGGTGCCGGATCGGCCGGCGCTCATTGCGTCCACTCACCCTCCGGAGGACGGACCGGACGTACGGGGCGCGTTGGCCAGATGGGCGCCCACGCGCTTGACCATGAGCGTCATCTCGTACGCGACGAGGCCCACGTCCGAGTCGGAGTCGGCCAGCACGGCCAGACAGCTGCCGTCGCCCGCCGCGGTGACGAAGAGGAACGCCTCGTCGAGTTCGACGACCGTCTGGCGGACCCGGCCCGCGTCGAAGTGCCGTCCGACGCCCTTGGCCAGGCTGTGGAACCCCGAGGCGACGGCGGCCAGGTGCTCGCCGTCCTCACGGGTCAGCTCCTGGGAGGCGCCGGTGGGCAGACCGTCGCTGGAGAGCACGAGCGCCTTGCGGACGCTGGTGACGCGCCCGACCAGTTCATCGAGCAGCCAGTTGAGCTCACCCGACCCCTGACGTGCGGTGTTGAGTGCTGAGGCGTGCGGTGCGGTCATGGACCGTCCCCTCCTGGTGTGGTTCCTCGTGCTGGGTCGCCGGGGCGGGTCGTGTCCTCGGCGTTCTGCCGGCGTCCGCGCTGCCAGCCGCGCTGGAGCGAGGCCATGCGGTCGCGTACCTCGTCCGCGTCGCGCTCGATGTCCTCGATGCTCTCCACCCGGTCCGGTACGGCGGTGCGGCCGGCCGGCTCGTCGCGGAGCTGCGGGGCGAGGCTGGCCTGCCGGACCCTCCGGGGCAGACCGCCCACGGTGTCGGACGCGGCGGGCGGGGGCGGCACGGGGGCCGCGGCGGGTGCGGCGGACCGGGGGGCCGGGACCGGCGGCGTCGCCGGGGGTTCGGCGGGGCGGCGAGCGATCTCGGCCGGGACGGGTCCGGTCGCGGGGCGCGCGGCCTCCCGGTCGCCGCCGGTGGGATGGGCGCGGCCGTCCTCGTCGACCCGGCGGCCCCGGTCGCTGACCAGCGTCGGGGGCGTGCGGCGGGGCAGCGGGCGAGCGCCGCCCGGCCGCAGGGGGCGCACCGCGTCCGGCCCCGAGGTGCGGTCGGCGGCCTGCTGGTGCTGGTCCCGGTCGCCGTCGCGGCGCAGTTCGCGGGCGCGGAAGATGCCACCGCGCTCGCTCTCGGTGTCCTCCAGATCGTGGACGCCGTCCTCCGTCCGCGCGGGACCCCGGCCCGCGACCGCTTCGAGCAGCGGGTCGCGGTCGAAGTCCAGGGGTCGGACCGGGCCTTCGAGTTCCACGGGGCCGTCGAGCAGACCGCTGGGCACGGGCGCGAGGCTTCCGGGCCGGTCCTGCGCGCCGACGGGCCGCGGCCGGCGGGCTTCGGAGGGGTCCTCGTCCCGGTCCGTCGCCGGTTCGCCACCGGGCCTGCTGCTGGCGATCGCCTTCTCGGACCTGCGGTCCAGGCGGAACCCCGTGCCGTGCGACTCCGGGGCGTCGGTGAGCAGCGCCGCGGGGATGAAGACGACCGCGGTGGTGCCGCCGTAGGGCGAGGTCTGGAGGGAGACCCGGACGTTCTGGCGCTGGGCGAGACGGCTGACCACGAAGAGGCCGAGCCGGTCGGTGTCGGAGAGTTCGAACTCGGGGGTCTCGGCCAGCCGGAGGTTGGCGTCCAGGAGCGCTTCGGGCGGCATGCCGAGGCCCCGGTCGTGGATCTCCAGGGTGAAGCCGTTGGCGACCTGTTCGCCGTGGACCTGGACCGCGGTGTGCGGGGGCGAGAACACCGTGGCGTTCTCCAGGAGTTCGGCGATGAGGTGGGTGAGGTCGGCGACGGCGGGGCCGCCGACGCCGAGCCGCGGGAGCCGTCGGACCTCGATCCGCTCGTAGTCCTCCACCTCGGCGACAGCCGCGCGGACGACGTCCATGAGCTGGATCGGCTTGCGCCACTGCCGCGACGGGGCGGCTCCGGAGAGGATCACCAGGCCCTCGGCGTGGCGGCGCATGCGGGTGGTGAGGTGGTCGAGGCGGAAGAGGTCGGCGAGTTCGTCGGTGTCCTCGGTACGGCGTTCCATGGTGTCCAGGAGCGTCAGCTGGCGGTGCAGCAGGACCTGGTTGCGGCGGGCGAGGTTGACGAAGACCTCGGAGACGCCGCGTCGCATGTCGGCCTGTTTGACGGCCGCCTCGACGGCGGCGCGCTGGAGCGTGTTGAGGGCCTGGCCGACCTGGCCGATCTCGTCCTTCTCGTAGCTCAGGTGCGGCGATTCGGTCTCGACGTCGATCTGTTCGCCCGCGGCGAGGCGGCGCATCACGCTCGGCAGCCGGACACCGGAGACCTCGTGGGCGTCCTTGCGGAGCCGGGCGAGGTCGCGGACGATCTCGCGGCCGATCCGTACGGACACGAAGACCGAGACCAGCAGGGCGAGGAAGCCGAGGACACCGGCGATGCCCGCCTTGATCAGGACGCCGTAGCCGGCGGGGCGGCCGCGGTCCTGGAAGCGGTTGTTCATCTCGGTCGAGTCGTTGGCGAGCCGGTCCAGGACCGGGGGCGCCACCTCCTGCCAGCGCGCGGCGTCCACGGCGCGGGAGTTCTCGGTGGGGCCCTGGGCGAGGAGCTTCTCCTCGGCGGTGCGCAGCGGCTCGCTGTCGGGACCCGACCAGTACTGCTGGACCCGGTCGCGTTCAGAGGCCGGGAGCACCTGGAGGCTGACCTCGTAGAGCAGCTTCCGGTTGGCCACGAGGTCGGAGATCCGGCGCAGCTCGGCGGCGGTGAACCGCCCGGCCAGGAGGCCGGAGGCGACGAGGGCGTCCTCGCGGGCGAGCATCTCGCGGGCCTGGGAGACCCCGGTCAGCGCACGCACCTGCTTGTCCATGGAGACGTTCTCCATGGTGTGCAGGCCGGTCAGGAAGCGGTAGCAGGGGTCGATCAGGCGGTTGTAGTAGTCCATCGCCCTGTCCCGGCCGATGCTGCGCCGGTCCACGGAGTCGCGGAGCGCGCCCAGTTCCTCGACGGCGCCGAGGATGGAGCCGAGCTGTGCGGCCGCGTCGGAGCTCAGTGCGTCGCGGATGTCCTTCTGGTGCGCTCCCGAGGTGACGCGGGCCACGACCCGGTCGGTGGCCGCGCGCTGGCGGCGCAGGACGGGGAGGGCGTCGGAGGCGCGGGGGTCGGCGAGGAAGACCAGGGTCTGGCGGCGTTCGCTCTGGACGGCCCGGACGGTGTCCTCCAGGGGGTGCCCGACCTTGTCGACGACGGCGCTCGCGCTCAGCAGCTGTCCGGCCTCGCGGCCGGTGAGATAGGTGGCGAAGCCCCAGAGCCCGGTGAGCGAGACGAGCGGCACCAGGAGCAGGGCCACGATCTTCCTGCGGATGGACTTTCCGCGAAAGCGCATGGTCTCCCCCAGCTCGACCCCGGTGGGCGGGGACGGTGTTCCGTCAACAAACGGCGCGAGCCTACTACCGACTCACAGACAACTCGAAGGCATGTCCGGACGATTTTCGGCCGCCTTACTGGCAGTTGACCTTGAGTTGTCCGCGTATTCCGGGAGATGAAATTCGCGAATACGGCAGAAGAGGCCAGTCGGAGCGACAATTTCCACACCCTCCCGGTTGGCTGGAAGTATGCGTTCCATACCGCTTCGGGGGAATCTTCACGGTCCGCCACTCGTCATTCCGTACGAGGCGGAAGAGGTGCACGGTGCCCCCGGGCACGGCCGGGGCGGCCCGGCGGCGTAGAAAGGGTGCATGCGGGGCAGCAACCCTGAAGTCGGACAGTGGTGGGGAGTTGAAGACCTTGGACACGCAGGCGCGTCATGGTGCGGTGGAGCTGCCACCGGCCCGGACGTCGACGGAGACGGGCGTTCCGGCCGCGCGGACGGCCGGCCCTCCGCAGCCGCCCCGGCCGCAGCTCTGGGTCGAGGACCCGGCCGGGCGGCGGCGGATGCCGGACCCGGTGCGCAGGGCCGCCGTGCGGGCGGTGCTCATCCTGGCGCTGACCCTCGTGCAGGCCATGGTCGCCTTCCTGGCGTCGCTGGCCGGGTCCTGGCTGGCCTTCCCGATGGTGCTCAGCAGCGTGGCCAGCACGGTGGTGGCCACCTGGTCGGTGCTGGACGTCTGGGTCACCCGCCAGGTGTGGAACCAGCGCAACGGCGTGGTGTCGGTGCCCAGCAGTTCGGCGCGGCGGCTGCGCCGGGAGCGGCGCAGGGCCAGGCGCGCGGAGCGCGCCGCCGGGCGGGACGGCACGGCGATACGCGGGCGGGACACCGGTCGCCGCCTCTCACGGGCCTGACCGGCGCCCCGCTCCCGGGTCACCGTGCCTCGTTCACCGAGACCGTTCGGCCTCGGAGGACACCGTGCGCGGGTCGTTCCCACTGCGTGCCGCCGGTACGTCGGCGGTCGTCGCCGAGCGCTTGAACATGCGGGTGGCCGTGATCTCGCCGTGCACGGTCTCGCCGTCCGGGTCCTGATCGGGCAGCCCGGGACGCAGATGCTCCTCGACGCTGATGTACTTCAGCCCGGCCCTCAGGTCGGCGTCATTGCGGAGCCGGATCACGAGCGGGAATTCGGCGAGCGCCGTGGTGTCGAACAGACCCGTGGTGTACAGCAGCTGAACTCCGAGCGCGTCGGACACCGCCCGCTGGAGTTCGAGCAGATAGGTCGCATTGGCGCGGCCGATGGGGTTGTCCAGGAACAGCGTCCCGGCATGGCGGTGCTCGTGCCGGTCACGGCCCCGGTCATTGCTGCGCAGCGCCGCCATCGTGCAGTACAGGGCGATCGCCGCGGTGAGCAGCTGACCGCCGGAGAAGACGTCGCCCATCTGACCGACGGGCACCCGCTCGGCGCGCAGCACCGCGTCCGGCTTGAGGATCTCCACGGCGATCCCCCGGGGCTCCAGGGCCGCCTGCACCCCGCGCAGCAGCAGGGACATGCCGTCCCTGCGCAGATCGGAGTTCTTCCGCAGGGCCGCCTTGGTGGCCTCGTCGATGACCTCGCCCAGCCGTTCGGTGAGGGTCGCCTGGTCGGGCTCCTCGAAGCGGATCCGGAGGAATTCCTGGCCCGACCACTCCCCCAGGCCCTCGGGCAGCCGGGAGAGCCGCTGGGCGGAGCGCAGCGTGGTGAGCGCCGACTCCACCAGACCGCGCAGCCGGTCGACGATGGAGTCGCGATTGCGTTCCAGCTGGGCCAGCTCGTCGGTGAGGACGCGCAGCCGGGGCGCGAAGGCGGCCGCCCACTTCTCCGCGTGCTCGGGCAGGGCGGCGGCGGGCAGTTCGCGGATCTGCTGGCGGGCCGGGGTGCGGACCTGTTCGTACCGGGTGGAGTTGGCGTGCCGGACGAGGACGTCGCTCGTCTCGCGGACGGCCGCCTCCGCGGTGGACAGATCGGCGGCGCAGCCGCGCAAGGAGCGGCGGGCCTCGGCGGCGGACCGGCGGGCCTCCTCCAGCGTGCCCGGGTACGGCTCGGGGGTCTCTCCGTCCTCCTCGGGGGCGTGGTCGCGCAGCAGATCGCGCAGCAGGGCCGCGGTCTCGTCGAAGCCGCCCGCGGAGTCCTCCGCGGTGCGGTGGGCGCGGAGCAGCTCGGCGTGCGCGGCGCGCGCGGTCTCCAGGGCCGCGGTGGCGGCGGCCAGCTCACCCGTGGCGGTCCGCAGCAGTGCCTGGGCCTGTTCGGCGTCGGCCGGGACGCGGTCCTCGGGCAGCTCGGTGTGCAGGCTCTCGCCGTCGGCCGGGGCGAGCCGCTCGGCCTCGCCGCGCAGCCGGCCCAGCTGCTCGCTGGCCGCGGACGCGCGGCTCTCCAGGAGCTGCACCAGTGACTCGGCGCGGGCGGCGGCGGCCTGCCGGGACGGGCCGTCGGCACCGTCCGTTCCCTCCAGGAGCTGGGCCGCCCGGGTGCGGACCTTGTTGGTCAGCCTGTCCAGCTCGGCCAGGGCGGCGCTCTCGTCGCTCTCCGCGCGGGCCTGCTCGGCGCGCAGGTCGGCGCCGACGCCGACCTTCTCGTACAGCTGGGACGCCGCGCGGTACGCCTCGCGCAGGGCGGGCAGCGCCTGGCGCGGGGTGTCCGTCCCCTGCTCGGGGAGGTGCTCGGGGGCGCCGGCGATCTCGGCCCGCTCGGCGCGCAGGGCGCGGGCGGTGCGGCGGGCGTCGTCGGCCGCGCGCTGGGCGGCCCTGCGGTCCTCGTCGGCCGCGCGGGCCCGCTCCAGGAAGGCGGTGGCCCGCGCCTCGGACTCCGCCGCCTCGTCGGCCAGTTCGCGCAGCTTCGCCTGCCAGCCGGCCCGTTCGCGCAGCCGGTGGGCGAGACCCGCCAGGGCGTCGGCCGCGCGGCGGGCGCGCTGGGCGGCCTCCTGGCGCTCCTCGCGGACCCGGGCGGTGTCCGCCGCCGCCTCGTCGGCCTCGGCCCGTGCGGTGCGGGCCTCGGCCAGTGCGGCCGTCGCCGTCCCGGCGGCGGTACGGGCGGCTCCGGCGGCCCCGGCCAGTTCGGCGAGCATGCCGGGCGGGCAGTCGGCGCGCCAGGAAGCGATCCGGGCGGCGAGCGCGCGGTCGGCGGCCAGGCGGGCGGCCAGTGTGCGGATGTCCTCGTCGCGGGCGGCGGCCCGGGTGCGGAGCGCCTGCCGTTCCTCGTCGGCCGCGTGCTCGTCGTGCATGGCCGGGTTCGGCGGGACGAGGAAGACTCCCTCGGCGTCCCGGAGGGTCCCGGTGCCGGTCTCCGGGACGGGGGCGAGCAGAGCGGCGGCGGTGCCCACGGCCACGGCGGAGCGCGGCAGCAGGGCCGCGGCGCCCAGCACCTCGCGGGCGCGGGCGTGGGCGTCCGGGTCGGTGATGACGACGCCGTCGACGAGTTCGGGCCGGGCCGCCAGGACGGCCGCGTGGTCGGCGGGGTCGACGGCCTGGGCGAGGTAGCGCCAGCCCGGCAGGGCCGGAATGCCGTGCTCGCCGAGGTACTCCACGGTGGCGAGGACGTCGGGGCCGGGGGGCAGCAGTCCTCCGTCGCCGAGGGCGCCGAGGATGCGGGCGTCGTCGGCGGCGGCGGTGCGCAGTTCGAACAGGCGGCGCTCGGCGGCGGCCACGCCCTGGTCGAGGAGGTCGCGCAGTTCGTCGGCGTTGCGGTCGAAGGCGTCGGCGGTGAGCGGCGCTCCGGCGTCCGCCGGGCCGGTCCCGGAGTCCGTCTCCTCCGCTCCGTCGGGGCCGTCCTGGGCGCCGCGCCGGGGCCGGGGCACTCCGCCCGCGGCGGGCAGGCCCAGGAGGTCGGCCAGGCGCTGGTCGGCGGCGATGGACTCGGCCGCCCGCAGTTCGGCCTCGTAGGCCTGCTCGGCCGCGCGGGCCGCGTCGGCGGCGCGGGCCTCGGCCAGCTCGGCCCGGCTCTCGGCGGCGGCCGCCTGCCGGGAGCGGTCGGCGGCGGCCGAAGCCGCCTCACGGGCGGTGTCCCAGGCGGCCACCGCGGCCTGTTCGGCGTCGTTGGCGGCGAGCGCGGCGCGGGCCGGGTCGGCGTCGGGGGCGGTGTCGTCGAGCCAGCCCGCGCGGACGGCCTCGGCGGTCTCCTGCTCCACCTCGGCCAGGCGCTGGCGCAGATGGCCGGCCTCGCTGCGGGCGCGCTGGGCCTCGGTGGCCGCGGTGGTGGCGTCCCGGTGGGCGGCCTCGCCCGCGCTCTGGAGGGCGTCGGAGCGCTCCTCCTCCTCGTTGGCCACCTGCTCGCCCGCCTCGGCGGCGGTGTGCAGCGCCCGGACGAGGTCGGCGGCGGCGGTGGCACGGGCGGCGAGGGCCGGGGCGGCGTCCCGTTCGGCCTCGCGGATGGCGGCGGCGACGCGGGCCGAGCGGTCGGCCGCGGCACGGTGGCGCAGGACGGCCTCGGCAGCCTGCCAGGCGGAGTGCAGGGTGCGGGCGTCGCCCAGTTCGCGGCGCTGGGCGGCGGCGCTCTTCTCGGCGGCGGTCAGCGCCAGGGAGGCGTGCCGGTAGGCGAGTTCGGCGGCGATCAGGGCGCTGCGGCCCCGGGTCTCCTCGGCGCCGGTGACGGTGTGGGCGGCGGCGGTGACCTGCTCGGCGAGTACGGCGGTGCGGCCGCGTTCCTCGCCGGCGCGGGCGGAGAGCCGGCGGGCCAGGGTGCGGGTGCGGCGTTCGGCGCCCGCGTGGATGTCCCGTGCGGTGGCCCGGGTCCGGGCGGCCTCGACGATGCGGCCGAGCAGGTCGACGGAGCCCGCGGTGAAGTCCCGTTCGGCGGTCAGCTCGGCGCGGCGGCCCAGCTTGTTGCCGAAGCCCCCGACGAGATCGGCCAGGCCGTCGGTGTCGCGGGTGTCGGTGACGGCGCGCAGCAGCAGATCGGTGAAGTCGGAGTCCTTCTTCACCGCGAAGAGCCCGGCGGCCTCGCCCTCGTCGGCGTTCATCTCGCGCTGGTAGCGGAAGAGTTCGGGGTCCAGGCCGAGATCGCCCAGGTGCTCGTTCCAGCGGTCGTGGATCTCCTCCCAGTGCACGTCGAGGTGCTGGTAGAACTTCCCGGCCTCGGTGAGCGCGTCGCGGAAGCCCTTCATGGTGCGGCGCCGGCCGCGGGCGCCGGAGGCTCCCTCGGCGGGACGGCCGACGGCGCCGGCCTCGGCCACGGGCAGCGAGTCCAGGCTGAGTCCCGGGCCGGGCCGGAAGGAGTACCAGGCCTCGGCGAACTTCCTGGGGTCGTTCGAGACCTGGCGTCCGCGCCATTCACTGACCTTGCCGACGACCACGCACTCGCCGGTCAGGGTGTGCTGCCACTCCAGCGCGACATGGCCGCAGTCGTCGGCCAGCAGGAACTTGCGCAGGACGCCGGAGCTGGCGCCGCCGAGGGTGTTGCGGTGGCCGGGCAGCATCACCGAGAAGATCAGCTTGAGCAGGACGGACTTGCCGCCGCCGTTCTCCAGGAAGAGCACGCCGGCGGGGGCGGGGCGGCGCGGCGGGCCGACCGGCTCGTCCTCGAAGAACTCCGCCTGGGCCGGTGCGGGGCGGGGCACGGGCTCTCCGACCCCGCGCAGGTCGAGCACGGTGTCGGCGTAGCGGGCGCCGGCCGGTCCGATGGAGTAGAGGCGGACCCGGGACAGCTCGTACATGGCGGCGGACTCTCGTCGTTCAGGCGGCGGAAGGAAGGCGTCGGTGGCGGGGCTGCGGGTCAGCCGTGGAACGGCAGGCCTGCGCCGGCCGCCAGTTCCATGCCGTCGGGGTCGGGCGGCGGGAGCAGGGTCGCCGAGCCGTCGGTGACGGGGACCACGCCGAGCTCCAGCAGTTCGGCCATGGCGGCGCTGCCGGCCATGTCGCGGACCTGGAGCTGGTAGCGGGCGGTGGTGCGGAAGGCGCCTCCGGCGTCGTCGCCGGTGCGCTGGAGGAAGCCGGAGTCGGTGAGGAAGGCGACGGCCTTGCCGACGATGCCGGTGGTGGAGCCGGCCAGCCGCCGGGCGTCCTTGGTGGCGCCGGTCGCGCTGCGCCGGGCGTAGATCCGCCAGCCGGCCTCCAGTCCGGGGGCGTCGCTGGCCGGGTCGCTGTTGTCGCCGTCCCGGTCCGCCCGCTCCTCCAGCCGGTGGCAGGCCTGACGGACGAAGGCGTCGACGCCGTTGACCGTGATCCGGCCGATGTAGGCGTCGTCGGCGAGGTCCTCGGGGCGCGGGAAGGCCATCGCCGCGACGGCCAGATGCGCGAGGCCGTGCAGGAAGCGGTCGGCGGAGTCCGAGGAGGCGCGGCGGGCGTAGTCGCCCATGCGCACGGCGAAGACGGAGTCCTCGCCCGCGGTCACGGCCATGCCGGCTCGGGTGGACACCTCCAGCACGACGAGTCCGAGCCCGGTGGCCACGGCGTCGGCGAGGCGGGCGAAGGCGGGCTCGTCCCGGTACCGGCGCAGCAGTTCGGCGTACTCGGCGTCGCGGGCGGGCAGCAGTTTGGGCTGGAGTCCGAAGGCGACGAGCCGGGCCGCGTCGGCCGCGTCGGCCGGGGTGACGGCGGCGGGCGGGGCGGGGCGCTCGGCGCCGTATCCGGACGGGGTCCGGTCGGCCGGGTGCGCGGACGGTTCGCTCCAGGCGTCGGTGTGCTCTGCGCGGTGGTCGCTCACGACGCGTGCTCCTTGCTGCGGGACGTCTTCGGTACGGGGTGGCCGGGCACGGCGGAGAGCGGGCCGTGGGCGGGCCGGGTGGTGGTCATGTGGCCTCGGACCGGTCCACGGCCATGCCGGCGGCGTCCAGCAGGGCCGTGCCGACGATGAGGTCGGCGCCGCCGAACTCGGCGTCCTCCAGCGGGGTGCCGTCGTCGACGGAGAACAGCAGACGGCGTTCGCCCTGCCGGTAGGCGGTGCCGACCGGGGGGCTCGCGGCGTGCACCGCGAGCAGGGCGACGAGGTAGGGCAGATCGGGGTCGCGGCGCCGGGCCTCCGCCAGCAGTCCTGACAGCCGACGCGGCGCGTCGTGCTCCAGGTCGAGCAGGTCCATGGCGGAGGCGAGCTGCTCCTCGCTGAAGCGGCTGTCGTCCGGGGTGGCGATGAGATCGGGCTCGGGCATCTCCGCGCCCAGGTGTTCGCGTTCGAGCGGCGGGGTGAGCAGCAGCTCGACCAGGTCGCCGAGGCGGACGGAGGCCGGGGTGCGCAGTCCGGTGCCGTGGGCGAAGAAGGCGTCGGTGGCACGGATGGACTGTTCGACGGGGAGGGGCAGCAGCGGGGCGAGGAGCTGTCCGTAGAGGTCGAGGCCGGTGCGGGCGGCGGGGGCGGCGAAGGCCTGGCGGTCCTGTTCGGCGCGGAAGAGCGGGCCGGCCTCCAGCAGGCGGGACTGGAGCTGGGTGTGGCGGCGGATGCAGTCCTTGACGATGTCGACCAGCTCGGCGGCGCGCCGCTTGTGCTCGGGCTCCTCGGCCTCGTCGCGGGCCTTGCGGATGTTGGTGAGGATCGCGTTCTCGTGGCGGTAGCGGTCGGCCACGTGGTCGAGGGCCTCGGCGATCATGTCGGGGACGGCGTTGAGCCAGTCGACCGCGCGCACGTTGCGGCGGGTGGCGTCGAGGGTCTTGCGGAGGGTTTCCGCGTACTGCACGGTCCGGTAGCGGGCCTGCTCGGCGGCGAGCTGGGCGTCGGCCAGGCGGCCCCGGCTGATCAGCACCTCCAGTTTCACCTCGGCGGCGATCTGGGCGCTGGTGACGTCCGTGTCGAGGGCTCCGACCAGGACGTTGACCGCTTCGTCGGTGGCCCTCAGATAGACGCTGCCGCCGTGGCCGGGGACCTCCTCGATCAGTTTGAAGTCGTAGTCGCGGCGGACGTAGACGCCGTCGGGGCCGAAGGTGCCGTAGACCGCGCGGAAGCCCCGGTCGACGCTGCCGACGTTGATCAGGTTCTCCAGGACCCAGCGGGCGACCCGCTCGTGCTCGGCGGCCGGGCGGGCCGGGGCCTGGGCGGCGACGCGGGGAAGCAGTCTGGCCACTATCTGGTCGTGGTCGGCCCCGGTGTCGAAGTCCATGTTGAGCGTGACGTGGTCGATCGCGGCGAGGGCGACCTCGGCCATCGCGTAGACCGTGTACTCCCCGGCGAGGTTCGCCTTGCGCACGTCCAGGTCGTGCAGCGGCGCCGTGCAGGCGAGCGCGCGCAGCCGCCGCGAGAGCCCCTCGTCGGCGGCCGGGCCCGGGGCGGGCCGCGGTCCCGCGCTGAGCTGGGGCGCAGCGGTGTCCGTGTAGGCAGGCGAAGTCACGCTGCACAGATTAGGTCCTCGGACTGACAACGGTCGAAACGGCGCAGATGCGGCCGGTTGCCCCGGAGTCGGTCAGGCGCCGTCGCCCGGTCCGGCGGCGGGGTCGTGCCGTCCGCCGGCGGGGTCGCCGGCGTCGTCGCGCGTCCCGCGGGTGCCGGTCTCCGCCGCGGACTCCGTGTCCCCGGGCGGCGTCCCGTATCCCCCTCCGCCGGGGGTGCGGACGACCAGGATGTCGTCGGCCGCCAGTTCGACGGTGTCGCAGCCGTCCAGCGGGGTGCGGGTGCCGTCGGCCCGCTCGACGTGCTGGCTGCCCAGGGCTCCCGGCTCCCCGCCCGCCATGCCGTACGGCGGGACGCGGCGGTGCTGGGAGAGCAGTGTGGCGGTGACCGGTTCGAGGAAGCGCATCCGGCGCTCCACCCCGCGGCCGCCCCGGTGCCGGCCCCGCCCTCCGCCGTCCTCGCGCACCGCGAAGGAGTCCAGCCGGACCGGGTAGCGCCACTCCAGGATCTCCGGGTCGGTGAGGCGCGAGTTGGTCATATGGGTCTGCACGGCGTCGGTGCCGTCGAAGTCCGGTCCGGCACCGGAGCCGCTGGCCACGGTCTCGTAGTACTGCACGCGGTCGTTGCCGAACGTGAGGTTGTTCATGGTCCCCGAGCCCTCGGCCTGGATGCCCAGGGCGGCGTAGAGTGCTCCGGTGACGGCCTGGGAGGTCTCCACGTTCCCGGCGACGGTGGCCGCCGGGGGCAACGGGGAGAGCATGGAGCCCTCGGGGATCCGGATGTCCAGCGGGGTGAGGCAGCCGCTGTTGAGCGGGATGTCGTCGTCCACCAGGGTCCGGAACACGTAGAGCACGGCGGCCGTGACGACGGACCTGGGGGCGTTGAAGTTGCCGGGCTGCTGCGGTGAGGTGCCGGTGAAGTCGACGACCGCGCTGCGGGCCTCGCGGTCGACGGTCAGGGTCACCTCGATGACGGCGCCGTTGTCGGTCTCGTAGCGGCAGTGGCCGTCGTGGAGCCCGGCGAGGATGCGGCGTACGGACTCCTCGGCGTTGTCCTGCACGTGTCCCATGTAGGCGCGGACCGCTTCGGAGCCGAACTGGTCGGTCATCCGGCGCAGTTCGGCGATGCCCTTCTCGTTGGCGGCGATCTGGGCGCGGAGGTCGGCGAGGTTGGTGCCGGGGTCGCGGGAGGGGTGCGGGGCGCTGGTGAGCAGGTGCCGGGTCTCCTCCTCGCGGAAGGTGCCGTCGCGGACCAGGAGCCAGTTGTCGAAGAGGACCCCCTCCTCGTCGACGGTGCGGCTGAAGGCCGGCATGGAGCCCGGGGTGATGCCGCCGATCTCGGCGTGGTGGCCGCGCGAGGCGACCAGGAACCGCAGCACGGGCGCGCCGTCCGTCTCGTCGAAGACGGGGGTGACGACGGTGACGTCGGGCAGGTGGGTGCCGCCGTGGTACGGGTCGTTGATGGCGTACACGTCGCCGGGGCGCAGGCCGTCGCCGTTGCGCCGCAGCACCTCCTTGATGGATTCGCCCATGGAGCCGAGGTGCACGGGGATGTGCGGGGCGTTGGCGATCAGACGGCCCTCGGCGTCGAACAGGGCGCAGGAGAAGTCGAGCCGCTCCTTGATGTTGACGGAGCGGGCGGTGTTCTCCAGGCGTACGCCCATCTGCTCGGCGATGGACATGAAGAGGTTGTTGAAGACCTCCAGCATCACCGGGTCGACCCGGGTGCCGACGGCCCGGCGTCCGGGGCGGGGTACGGCGCGGGTGAGGACGAGATGCCCGCTCGCGGCGGGGACGGCCTGCCAGCCGGGGTCCACGACGGTGGTGGCGTCGGGTTCGGCGACGACGGCGGGTCCCGTCACGGTGTCCGTGGGCCGCAGGTCCGCCCGGCGGTACAGCGCGGCGTCCTGCCAGCGGTCCTCGGCGTACATCCGCGCGGTCCCGGGCGGGCGGGGTTCGTCGCCGGGTGCGGGGCGGGGTGCGCGCGGGGCGGACCGCTCCCCCGCCGCGCCGGTCGCCTCGACGGAGAGTGCCTCGGCGACGAGCGCGCGGTCCATGGTGAAGCCGTAGCGTGCGCGGTGCTCGGCGGTGAACGCCGCGGTCATGGCGGTCGCGGTGTCCAGATCGACGGGCAGGCTCGCGTCGGTGCCCTCGTAGCGCAGCAGGACGCGGGCCCGGGTGGTGATGTCCCGGTCGGGTACGCCGTCGGCCCTGAGGTCGGCGCGGGTGCGGGCGGCCAGTTCCGCGTCCAGCGCGGCCAGCCGGTCCGGGGCCGCCTCGTCCAGCGGCGCCTCCACGGACTGCTCGCGCATGGCGGTGGCGTCGGCCAGGCCGATGCCGTACGCGGAGAGCACCCCGGCCAGCGGGGGGACGAGGACGGTGTCGATGCCGAGGGCGTCGGCAACGGCGCAGACGAGCTGGCCGCCGGCGCCGCCGAAGCCGGTGAGGGCGTAGCGGGTGATGTCGTGGCCGCGCTGCACGGAGATCCGTTTGACCGCGTTGGCGGTCTTGAGGACGGCGATCTCCAGGAAGCCCGCGGCGGTCGCCGCCGCCGACCGTCGGGTCCCGGTGGTGCGGGCGACCTCCTCGGCCAGGTCCTCGAAGCGCGCGCGCACGAGGCCGTCGTCCAGCGGCAGGTCGCCGTCCGGGCCGAAGACGGCGGGGAAGTGGGCGGGCCCGATCCGGCCGAGCATCACCTGGGCGTCGGTGACGGTCAGCGGTCCGCCCCTGCGGTAGCAGGCCGGGCCGGGGTCGGCGCCCGCCGAGTCGGGTCCGACCCGGAAGCGGCTGCCGTCGAAGTGGAGCACGGAGCCGCCGCCCGCGGCGACGGTGTGGATGCTCATCATGGGGGCGCGCATCCGGACGCCCGCGACCTCGGTGTCCAGTTCGCGTTCGAAGGCGCCGTCGTAGTGGGAGACGTCGGTGGAGGTGCCGCCCATGTCGAAGCCGATGACCCGGTCGTGGCCGGCCTGTCCGGAGGTCCGGGCCATGCCGACGACGCCTCCGGCCGGTCCCGAGAGCACCGCGTCCTTGCCGCGGAAGTGGGCGGCCTCGCGCAGACCTCCGTTGGACTGCATGAACATCAGACGGATGCCGTCGAGTTCGGCGGCGATCCCGTCGACGTAGCGGCGCAGGATCGGCGAGAGGTAGGCGTCGACGACGGTGGTGTCGCCGCGCGGGACCAGCTTGATCAGCGGGCTGACCTCGTGGGAGCAGCTGACCTGCGGGAATCCGGCCGCGCGGGCCTCGGCGGCGACGGCCTTCTCGTGGGCCGGGTGGCGGTAGCCGTGCATCAGGACGACGGCCGCCGCGGCCATGCCGTCGGCGCGGGCCGCCCGCAGCCGCTCGGCGACCGGGCCCGGGTCGAGCGGGCGGACGGTCTCCCCGCGCGCGCCGATCCGTTCGGGGACCTCGATCACCCGCTCGTACAGGGCCTCGGGGAGGAGGATGCGCCGGTCGAAGAGGCGGGGGCGGTTCTGGTAGGCGATGCGCAGGGCGTCGCGGAAGCCCTCGGTGATGACGAGCACGGTGGGTTCGCCGCGCCGCTCCAGCAGGGCGTTGGTGGCGACGGTGGTGCCCATCCTGACGGCGGCGACCCGGTCGGCGGGGACGGGTTCATCGGGTCCGATGCCGAGCATCAGTCGGATTCCGGCCACGGCGGCGTCGCGGTAGCGGTCGGGGTCGTGGGAGAGGAGCTTGCGGGTGACCAGACGGCCGTCGGGGTCCTTGCCCACCACGTCGGTGAACGTGCCGCCGCGGTCGATCCAGAACTCCCAGCGTCCGGTCATTCCTCCATAGTGGCGCCCGTCGGCTCGATCCGGGCGCAGGAGCGGCGGGGCGGCGGCCCGGGTGTCGCGGGCCCCGGGGTGGTGCGGAGGGGGCGGCGCGCCCCCGACGCGCTGCTCCTCGTGCGGTTGCCCGGCCGGTGCCGGGGCCGGTCAGACGGCCGGGGCGTCCGGTCCGATCCTGCTGCGCACCGCCGACTGGACCTCGGCCTCCTCGGCGGGGTCGGCGGCCAGCCGGCGCAACCTTTCGGCCACCCTGATGTCGCCGGTCTCCGCGTGCCGGGCGGCGACCTCGCGGGTCGTCTCCTCGCAGTCCCAGAGGCATTCGACGGCGAAGCCGGTGGCGAAGGAGGGGTCGGTGGCGGCGAGGGCGCACGCGGCCCGGCCGCGCAGCTGGGAGGAGGAGGTCTCCCGGTAGACGTGGCGCAGGACGGGTGCGGCGCAGACGATGCCGAGCCGTCCGGCGCCGTCGACGAGTGCCCACAGCCGGGGCGCGTCGGGGCCCTCTCCGCGTACCGCGTCGCGCAGGGCGCCGAGGACGAGCGGGGCGTCCGCGGCGGTGCCCCGGCCGGCCAGGACCCCGGCGGCCGAGGCGCCGAGGGCGTCGGGGCGGCGGGCCCAGCGGCGGGCCCGTTCCACCGCGGCCTCCCCGCACATCCGCTCGAAGGCGGCGACGGCCGCTTCGGCGACGGTGTGGGAGGCCCCGGAGACCGCCGTCTCGATCAGATCGAGCACGGCGGGGTCCCGGACCTCGGCGGCGAGGTAGTGGAGCGCGGCGCAGCGGGCGCCGTCGGATCCGCTGCGGGCGGCCTCGACGATCGCGGGCCGGTCCTCGGGGCCCGCGACGGCGGAGAGGCAGCGGGCGGCGGGGACGTGGAGCACGGCTCCCCGGTCGAGTCCTTCCTGCGCCCAGTCGAGGACGGAGCGGACGCTCCACCCCGGGCGGGGGCCGCCGGGGCGCATCTGGCGCTGCCAGCGGTCGAAGGAGCCCTGTTCGGACGCGGCCCGGACCCGGGCGCCCACGAAGGGGCGCGGGTCGTCGGCCCACAGCCGCCAGGGACGCGGCTCGTAGGCGTCGCGGACGGTGGCGGCCAGTTCGGCACGGCCCTCGTCGGTGTCGGGGAACCGGCCGAGGACGGGTGCGGCGAGCGAGCGCAGTCCGGCGTCGTCGTCACGGAGCGCGAGCTCGTCCAGGGCCCAGGCCCAGTTGGAGCCGGTCGCGGCGTAGCGCCGCAGCAGGGCGAGGGCGTCCTCGCGGCCGTACGAGGCGAGGTGGCCCAGGACGGAGAGCGCGAGACCGGTCCGTGAGTCCTCGGTGTCGAGGTGGTCGTCGGCGTCGAAGAGGTGCCGGTCGATCTCCTCGATCCCGCCGTCGAGGTCGAGATAGAGGCGTGCGTAGTACAGGGAGCGGTTCTCGACCTGCCAGTCGTGGCGCGGGTCGCTCAGGACACAGTGGTTGAGGGCCGCCAGGGCCTCGGGGCGGGGTGCGGCGAGTGCGTGCAGGGTGCCGTCGCCGCGGCCCCTCTGCAGCAGGCCGAGCAGGGTGCCGCTCGGCGCTATGAACGGATCGAACATGGGAAAGGCCTCACATCAAGCTGTCGACGCAACCGGGACTGTGCAGTTCCACGTGCCGGGCGGGCACTAGGCAGCGCAGCAACATGATCGGCCGACCGCCGTCTTCCGCTTGGTGTAGAGCATCTTCCTCTGCCTCTCGTCGAGTGACCCTGATCGGGCCCGCGACGTCATGATGACCCAGCCATTTCGCCACCGCGACCACATTTACGGCGAACCCCTTTCAGCGCGTGCCGAAGAGTTCCAGCAGGTCGGCCTTGCCGAACATGCGCGCGGTGTCCACGGCGGAGGGCGTTCCGGCCGCGGGATCGGCACCCGCGTCGAGCAGGGCCTTGATCACCTCGTCCTCGCCCTTGAAGACGGCTCCGGCGAGCGGGGTCTGCCCGCGGTCGTTGGCGCGGTCGGGGTCGGCGCCGCGGCCGGCCAGGGCGGCGACGGCGGGGGCGTGGCCGTGGTAGGCGGCGAGCATGAGCAGGGAGTCGCCCCGGTCGTTGCTGAGGTTGACCGGCACGCCGGCGTCGACATAGGCGGCGAGTGCGTCGGCGTCGCCCCGGCGGGCCAGGTCGAAGACCTTGGCCGCCAGTTCGACCACCTCGGGATCGGGTGCTTCGCTCATCGTGGACCGCCTTCCATGGACCGTGGTGTGCCGTGCCGCACCCCGTGCGGGGCCGGACGAGTGAATCGACAGGGTACTGCCCGCAGGCTCCTCTACCCCGGCCCGCCCATGGCAAAAGATCACGTCGGGTGACGGCGGCGGGTGTACCGCTCGCGCACCCCGGCCGGCACCGCCCCTCCGTGCGCCACTCCAGTGAAAAAACCGACTTTTCACCCGTTTGCGACTTTTATCCTATAGATACTTCCGGTGAGCTTGGAAGGACTCATGGTGACTGTCCCCCCGACCAGGAGAACCACTCATGATCCTTTCCATGTCAGGCGTCGTCATCCTCGGCATCATCGTCTTCCTGTTCTTCAGGAAGGACGGGCTCAAGGCCTCGCACGCCCTCGTCACCGCCCTGTTCGGCTTCTACCTGGCCGGAACCGCCATCGCACCGAGCATCACCGCGGGCGGCGCGAGCCTGGCCGGACTCCTGGGCGGGATCAAGTTCTGACCCTCCGCCCCCGTTCCCACCCCCTCAGGAGACAGACGTGGCCCGGCGACCACTCCCCCGCATTCTGAGCAGCGGCAGCGCTTCGATCACTCGCGGTCGCGAGTTCGCGCGCACGGCCGCCGACAGCGCCACCGACGTGCTCCATCCGCTGATCATGATCACTCGTGGTCTGCGGCTGCTGGCAGGTGCAGGACGGCAGAAGTGGGCCGCGACGCCCAAGGACCGGCGCGGCCCCACGCTGTTCCTCGTCGCGGCCTGCGTCCTCGTGATCGCACTGCTCCCGTACGGCCCGTTCATCGCCCTGGCCGCCGTGATGGGCGCCGCCGCGTGGACGGGCCGGGAGCGCACCCCCGTGAGGACCGGCCCCGACGAGGCCGAGACCGCGCGCCTGCGCGCCCTGTACGAGGCGCTCGTCCCGTACTTCTCCACTCCCGAGGACCCCGGTCCGCTGTTCGCCCACGGCGGCGACTGGGAGCAGGTCTTCAGCGCGTACGCGTTCGACGGCGACGGCCGCATCAGCGCGCTGCGAGTGGCCTACCCCGCCTACTTCCCCGACAGCGAGCCCGCCTCCCGGGCCCGGATCGAGCAGTTGCTGCACGCCAAGTCCGGCCGGGGCCGGGAGTACCGCTTCGACTGGGACGAGGAGGGCAACCGCCTCGTGATGAGCGTGCTCGACGCCCTGCCGACCTCGGTCACCGCCCAGCGCTTCGTCACCGCCCCGGGCGAGACCGTCCTCGGCTTCACGGACGACGACGCCGCGCCGCGCACCGTGCCGGTCACCGACGGCGAGGACACCCGGGACGCCCCCGGGGTGGTGTGGCGCACCGGTCTGCGCTCCACCGAGCCGCATCTGCTCGCCGTGGGCCAGCCCGGCAGCGGGGCCAGCACCCTGCTGCGCTCCGTCGCCCTCCAGGCGCTCCAGCACGGCGACGTCCTGATCGTCGAGGGCAGCGGCACCGGCGAGTACGCGTGCTTCACCGGGCGCGAAGGGGTCCTGGCCGTCGAGTCCGGGCTGGCCGGGGCGCTGTCCACGCTGGAGTGGGCGGCCAGTGAGACCGAACGGCGGCTGATCGAGGCCGACCGGGCCCGCCAGGCCGGCCGGCCCGCTCCCGAGGACATCCGCCGCCCCCTCTGGATCCTGCTGGACCGGCCGAGCGTGCTCGGCCACCTCTCCTCGGCCGACGGCGGCCCCGATCCGCAGGAGCTGCTCCAGGTCCCGCTGCGGCACGGCCGGGCCGCGGGCGTCACCGTGGTGATGACCGAGCAGTTCGACGGCCTCGACGGACTGGACGCCACCGTCCGCTCGCACACCAGGGCCCGGGTGGTGCTCGGTCACTGCACCCCGGACCAGATCGAGTCCGTCCTCGGTCTCGGACCGCACACCACCCCGCCCCCGGACGTTCCGCCGGGCCGCGGCTACGCGCGCCTGGGCACCGGCCCGGTGCTGCGCATCCAGGTGCCGGCCACGCCCGACCCGTACGACGACGCGACGAGCGAGGCACAGCGCCGGGCCGTCCTCGATCTGCTGCCCGAGCGGCGCACGGCCGTCGAGGCGAGCCTGCCCGACCCGGCCACCGGTGACGCCGTCACCGCCTCGGTCGGCGTGGAGGGCCTGGCCCTCAGCGACTGATCCGGCCCCGCGAGGAGGCCCGTGGACCCGAAGGCCCACGGGCCTCCTCGCGCGTCCGGCACTCAGGCCACGAAGGTACGGGGCGTCTCCGCGCCCGCCCCCGCGCCGGAACCCACCAGCCGGGCGGCGGCCGCCAGCCGCTGCGCGGCCTCGTCGGCCACCGGACCGCCGACGGTGAACGGCAGCCGGACATAGCCCTCGAAGGCCCCGTCGACCCCGAACCGCGGCCCGGACGGCACCCGCACCCCGACGCTCTCCCCCGCCACCGCGAGGCGCGAGCCGGAGAGGCCGCCGGTGCGGACCCAGAGCGTCAGTCCGCCGCGCGGCACGGTGAACTCCCAGTCGGGAAGCTCCCGGCGCACCGCCGCCACGAGCGCGTCGCGGTTCTCGCGCGCCTGCTCCCGGCGCATTCCCACGGCCTGCTCCCAGCCGCCGGTGCGCATCAGCCAGTTGACGGCCAGCTGCTCCAGGACCGGGGTGCCCATGTCGGCGTAGGCGCGGGCCGCGACCAGGCTGCGGATCACGTCCGGCGCCGCGCGCACCCAGCCGATCCGCATACCCGCCCAGAACGCCTTGCTGGCCGAGCCCACCGTGAGGACGGTGCTGCCCGCCGGGTCGAAGGCGCAGACCCGGCGGGGCATGTCCACGTCCTCGTCCAGGTACAGCTCGTTCATCGTCTCGTCGACGACCAGGACCGTACCGGCCGAGCGGGCGGCGTCCACCAGCGCGCGGCGGCGGTCCTCGTCGGCCAGCGCCCCGGTGGGGTTGTGGAAGTCGGCCACGACGTACGCGAGCCTCGGGGCGGCGTCGCGCAGCACCTGGCGCCAGCGGTTCATGTCCCAGCCGCCGAGCCCCTCCTCCATCGCCACCGGCACCAGCCGGGCCCCGGCCTCCCGCATCAGCTGGAGGATGTTGGCGTAGCTCGGGGACTCCACCGCGATCCGCTCACCGCGCCCCGCGAACAGATGGCAGATCGCGTCGATCGCGCCCATCGCCCCGGTGGTGACCATGATCTGCTCGGGCATCGTCGGGATGCCGCGCTCGGTGTACCGGTCGGCGATCATCCGCCGCAGCGCGGGGAGCCCGGCGGGGTAGTCGCCGTGGGTGTGGGCGTACGGGGGCAGCTCCTCCAGGGCGCCCTGGACGGCCCGGGTCAGCCAGGGTTCCGGGGCGGGCAGCGAGGCGCAGCCCAGGTCGATCATCGAGCCCAGCGCCTCGGGGGGCAGCGGTTCCAGTCCGCGGGCGGGCAGCGGATTGCCCGCGGGGACCGCCGTCCAGCTGCCGGCGCCGCGCCGCGACTCCAGGAAGCCCTCGGAGCGCAGCGCCTCGTAGGCGGCGGCGACCGTGGTCCGGCTGACGGAGAGCGCGAGGGCCAGCTCGCGTTCGGCGGGCAGCCGGGCGGCGACCGGGACACGGCCCTCCAGGACGAGCAGCCGGACACCGTCGGCGAGCGCCCGGTAGGCGGGCGGCCTGCGGGTGCCGGGGCCCGCGGGCCGGGGCTGCTGGGCGTGCAGCTGGCGGGCGAGCTGCGCCGCGCCGACGGCCGAGGTCCACTGCGCCATGAGAATCAGTCCACCTTCCTCGGATTGGCCGTATTCGGCAGCCAATCCCCTGCCACAGAGTGACATGCGGCAGTCCACGACCACCACACCAGGGGGCACCATGTCCAGTTCCGCGGCACCGCAGGGGCGCCACCTCGTCCGGCGGCTGAGCCAGCTCTACGCCGGACTGGCCCTGTACGGGGCGAGTTCGGCGCTGCTGGTCGTCGCCGGGCTCGGGCTGGAGCCCTGGGGGGTGCTGCACCAGGGCATCGCCGAGCGGACGGGGATCAGCATCGGGGTCGTCTCGATCGCCGTCGGGGCCGTCGTGCTGCTGCTCTGGATACCGCTCCGGCAGCGGCCGGGCCTCGGCACCGTCTCGAACGTCTTCGTCGTCGGTCTCGCCATGGACGGCACCCTCGCACTGGTCCCCGATGCGCACGGGGCCCTGACGCGGACCGGGGTGATGGCCGCCGGGATCGTGCTCAACGGCGTGGCGACGGGCCTCTACATCGCCGCCCGGCTGGGGCCCGGCCCCCGCGACGGCCTGATGACCGGGCTGCACCGGCGCACCGGCCGCTCGATCCGGCTGGTCCGCACGGCGATCGAGATCGCGGTCGTGGCCACCGGATTCCTGCTCGGCGGCTCGCTGGGCGCGGGCACCGTCCTGTACGCCCTGGCCATCGGACCGCTCGCCCAGTTCTTCCTGCGGTTCTTCGCGATCTCCGACGCCAGTGGCACCGCGGTCGCCGGCCGGACACCGGGACAGGCCATACTGCCGCGGTGACCGACCTACGCCACCCCTACCTGGACCATCCGGGCCCGCTGCCGTTCGCCCACCGCGGCGGGGCCGCCGACGGCATCGAGAACACGGCGGCCGCGTTCCGCCGCGCGGCCGGCGCCGGGTACCGCTACTTCGAGACGGATGTGCACACCTCGGCGGACGGCCGGCTGATCGCCTTCCACGACACCACCCTGGACCGGGTCACCGACGCCCGGGGGCGGCTGGCGGAGCTGCCCTGGAGCGAGATACGGCGGGCCCGGATCGCCGGGCGCGAGCCGCTGCCGCTCTTCGAGGAACTGCTGGAGGAGTTCCCCGACGCCCGGTGGAACGTCGACCTCAAGGCGGAGTCCGCCCTCGAACCCCTGGTGGAGCTGATCCGCCGGACGGACTGCTGGGACCGGGTGTGCGTCGGCTCGTTCTCCGAGGCACGGGTGGCCAGGGCGCACCGGCTGGCGGGCCCCCGACTGGCGACCTCCTACGGCGTCCGGGGCGTCCTCGGGCTGCGGCTGCGCTCCTATGGGATCCCGGCCGCCGTCCGGGCGGGCGCCGTCTGCGCGCAGGTCCCGGAGAGCCAGGGCGGCGTCCGGGTGGTGGACCGGCGCTTCGTGCGCGCGGCCCACGCGCGCGGGCTCCAGGTGCACGTGTGGACGGTGAACGAACCGGATCGGATGGCGGCGCTCCTGGACCTCGGCGTGGATGGCATCATGACCGATCACATCGAGACGCTGCGCACGGTGCTGAGCGAGCGGGGGGCCTGGGCCTGACGCCGGCCCGGTGACGTCTCCACGGGCAGCGACGAGGGGTGGGCGATGAGCGCCGAGACCGCGGACACCGCCGGAACGGCGGACACCGGGACGGTGGCGGCCGAGGACCGGAAGCGGGAGCAGCGCGGCTGGTACTTCTACGACTTCGCCTGCTCCGTCTACTCGACGAGCGTCCTGACGGTGTTCCTCGGCCCCTATCTGACCTCGGTCGCCAAGGCCGCCGCCGACGCCGACGGGTACGTCCACCCGCTGGGCATCCCGGTGCGGGCCGGCTCGGTCTTCGCGTACGGGGTGTCCGCCTCGCTCGTCGTCGCGGTGATCCTGATGCCGCTCGCGGGCGCGGCGGCCGACCGCAGCGGACGCAAGAAGCCGCTGCTCGCGGCGGCGGCCTACACGGGCGCCACGGCGACCGCCGCGATGTTCTTCCTGGACGGGAACCGCTATCTGCTGGGCCTGCTGCTGCTGATCGTGGCCAATGCGTCGATCTCGGTGTCGATGGTGCTGTACAACGCCTATCTGCCGCAGATCGCCGAGCCCGACGAACGGGACGCGGTCTCCTCCCGGGGCTGGGCCTTCGGCTACACCTCGGGGGCGCTGGTCCTGGTCCTGAACCTGGTCCTCTACACCGGCCACGACTCGTTCGGCCTGTCGGAGTCGGAGGCGGTCCGGATCTGTCTGGCCTCGGCGGGTGTCTGGTGGGGCGCCTTCACGATCGTGCCGCTGCGCCGGCTGCGCGACCGGCGCACGGGAGCCGCGGGCGGGCGCCCGGCGGGCACCGGCGAGGTCCGTTCCGGCTGGAAGCAGCTGAGGGCCACGCTGCGCGACATGCGGAGCCATCCGCTCACCCTGGCGTTCCTGCTGGCGTACCTGGTCTACAACGACGGGGTGCAGACGGTGATCTCGCAGGCCTCCGTGTTCGGTTCCGAGGAGCTGGGCCTCGGCCAGACGACGCTGATCACGGCGGTCCTGCTGGTCCAGGTCCTGGCGGTCGCCGGGGCACTGGGCATGGGCCGGCTGGCCCGGGTGTACGGCGCCAAGCACACCGTTCTCGGCTCGCTGGCCGTCTGGACCCTGATCCTGGTCGCCGGATACTTCCTGCCCGCCCGTTCGCCGGTCTTCTTCTATGTCCTCGCGGCGGCGATCGGCCTGGTCCTCGGCGGCAGCCAGGCGCTCTCCCGCTCGCTGTTCTCGCATCTGGTGCCGCGCGGCAAGGAGGCGGAGTACTTCTCGGCGTACGAGATGAGCGACCGCGGGCTGAGCTGGCTCGGACCGCTGGTCTTCGGGCTCGCCTACCAGCTGACCGGCAGCTACCGGGACGCGATCATCTCGCTGGTGGTCTTCTTCCTCGTCGGTTCGGTCCTGCTCGCCCGGGTGCCGGTACGGCGGGCCGTGGCGGCGGCGGGGAATCCCGTACCCGAACGGATTTAGACGTTGAAGTGAAAGGCCGGTAGTGTACGCCTTTGGCCTGCCCGGAGGAGCGTTACTGCGAGCGGTGGAACCCGAAACACTGGGTGACAACTTCCGCCAGAGGTGACAAACCGGGCATGGGCGGGTACGAGAACACTCGCAGACCTGAAAAAGCTAGCGGCACGACGGGCGACGCATGACCGGCAACGGGAATCTTTGCCGCCGACCGGACGTTGACCGGATGACGACGACAGCGACACCTGTCCTGTGGGCGACAAGCCCGGGAGGCACGATTCATGAGTGAGCGAGCTCTCCGCGGCACGCGACTCGTGGTTACCAGCTACGAGACGGACCGCGGCATCGATCTGGCCCCGCGCCAGGCGGTGGAGTACGCATGCCAGAACGGACATCGATTCGAGATGCCGTTCTCGGTAGAGGCGGAAATTCCGCCGGAGTGGGAGTGCAAGGCGTGCGGCGCCCAGGCACTCCTGGTGGACGGGGACGGCCCCGAGGAGAAGAAGGGCAAGCCTGCGCGTACGCACTGGGACATGCTCATGGAGCGGCGCACCCGCGAGGAGCTGGAGGAGGTGCTGGCCGAGAGGCTGGCCGTCCTGCGCTCCGGCGCCATGAACATCGCCGTGCATCCGCGGGACAGCAGGAAGTCCGCCTGACCGGGGCGGACACCACCGCGACACAAGAGCCGAGGGCCGCGACACCCACCGTGTCGCGGCCCTCGGCTCTTGTCGTGCCCGGGACCGGGCCTAAAGGCTGTCCCGCAACTCGGGGAAATGGCCAGTAGGCCGCCACAGCCAGATCGACTTGTCCGGTTCTATCCCGGCTCGCGGCCTCATCGGGATTCAGGCCAAGCAGGTCGAACCGGACATTGGTAAACGGTCTCCAGAGTTACGGGACAGCCTTTAGGGCGTGTCCGGAAAGTCCCGCCTGCTCGGCGACGCCTGGCACGCACGCTCGCCGCGTTGTCGGGATCACCCCGATACGCCCAGTATCGGGGCGACCCTCCGCCTTGCGATCGCACGCACCAGACGCCGCCGAGCCCGCCCTACGGGCGGACGGCGCTACTTTCCGGGCATGCCCTAGGGCGTGAGCGGCGGCCGGGGCTCGTCCTCCGGGCCCGCGGGCTCGTCGCGGACGACCTCGCCCTGGACGACCTTGCCGTCCGGGCGGTGCATACGGGCCTGCTGGAAGGCGCCGGGGAAGCTGCCGGCGGGAGCCGCGTTCATCCGGCGCTCCAGGGAGCGCTCGGCGAACCGGCTGAGGGCCGAGCGGACCGGCGGCACCAGGAGCAGCAGCCCGGCCACGTCCGAGATCATCCCCGGAATCATGATCAGCAGTCCGCCGAGCATCAGGAACCCGTTGCCCCGGGTGCCCGTGGGAGCGGCCGTGGAGCCGTCGGCCCCCGGCTGCCCCGGCATCTGCTGAAGCGTCTCGGTGAGGTTGCGGAAGGCCCGGCGGCCCGCCCGCTTCATCACCGCCGCGCCCAGCACCACCCCGGCGGCCAGGAGCAGCAGCACGGTGAATCCGCCCGCCGCGTCGGCCACCACGGTGAGCAGCCAGATCTCCAGCACCGCCCAGGCGGCGACGGCGAGGGGCACGATGGTGCGGACGCGCGAGCGTCTGCGGGCGGTCGGGGGCGGGGTACCGGTCGTCATGCCCCCAGTGTGCCTGGACACGTGTCCGGACGCGGTAAGGGGAGGGCGGCCGGCCCCGGCGATCAGGAGGGCCGGCGGCCGAGCACCTTGTTGGCGCGGGTGGTGACGCCCCAGGCCGTCACGCGCCAGAGCGCCTCGACGAGGATGTCCCGGCTCATCTTGGAGTCGCCGACCTCACGGTCCACGAAGGTGATCGGGACCTCGACGACGTGGTATCCGGCCTCGATCGAGCGCCGGGCCAGGTCGACCTGGAAGCAGTAGCCCTGCGAGGCGACCTCGTCCAGACCGATGCCCTTGAGGGTCTCCGCACGGAAGGCCCGGTAGCCGCCGGTGACGTCCCGGGTGCGCAGTCCGAGCAGCAGCCGGGAGTAGGTGCTGCCGCCGCGGGAGATCATCTCGCGGGACTTCGGCCAGTTGACCACGCGCCCGCCGGGGACCCAGCGGGAGCCGAGCACCAGGTCGGCGCCCTTGAGGGCGGTCAGCAGCCGGGGCAGCTCCTCGGGCTGGTGGGAGCCGTCGGCGTCCATCTCGACGAGGACGCCGTACTCGTGCTCCATGCCCCAGCGGAAGCCCGCCAGATAGGCCGCGCCCAGGCCTTCCTTGCCCTTGCGGTGCAGGACGTGCACCTGGTCGTCGGCCGCCGCGATCTCGTCGGCGAGCTTGCCGGTGCCGTCGGGGCTGTTGTCGTCGGCGACCAGGATGTCGGCCTCCGGCACGGCGGCGCGCACCCGGCTGACGATCGGCTTGATGTTCTCGGCCTCGTTGTAGGTCGGAATGATCACCAGGGTTCTGCCGAGCGGGCCGTATCGCCTCTGACCGCCGTCGTTCACTTACTGCCCCTTAAGTCCGTACGCAGATGCACACCATATCGAGCGTGGCGCGGTCACCCGGCGACCCGGTCGGGCGGGGCGGAAAGCGGTGGCGGACAGAAGTGCCGAAGTACGGACAGAACTGCGGATCGGGGCCCGGCGCCCTTCGGGCCGACCTGGGACCCGCTGGCTGCGGGTCGACCTAGAGCCGTTGTCTACTGAACGTCCGGGCCCCACCCGGGTCGCACCTCCGTCCGGCTGAAACCTTCCCTCGCCCCCGAGGCGCGGGCGCTGAACCTGGCTGTCAGTGATGGTGCGCCGGTGCGGCACACCACCCCGTGACCCAGCGGCGTTCGACGACTGCGTGGAGGCCCAACCGGTCGGACGTCCTGTGGTGGACTCGGCCGAACCTACCGGCCGATGGGCACATCCTGTCAATAGGTGTCTGACCTGCACCATTGACCGAAACTCCCTGGTCAGTCCCGAAGATCCCCAGGTCGCGGGAGAGCCGGGGCGCCCTCGGCCGGCGGTACGAAATGTCCCGACGTCACTCGTTCGGTCGTACGTAGACCGTTTGTCCGAAGACAACCGTGCGCAGGCAGACCGGGAGTTCGGCACCCGGACTCAGGTCCGGAAGGCCCGGAGTGCCCGACCTCGGATCGGTCGACCAGCGGGCCACCCGGTCGTCCGGCGCCTGCACCACCAGCGCGTCGGTCCGCCAGACCGCGTAGTCGGCCGGGGCGCCCGGCACCAGGGTCCCGGCGTCGTCGCGGCCCAGGGCCCGCCAGCCGCCGCGCGTATGGGCGGTGAAAGCGGCGCGTACGGAGATCCGGTGGTCGAGCGTGTGGTGGAAGGCGGCGGCCCGTACGGTCCCCCAGGGGTCCAGCGGGGTCACCGGGCTGTCCGACCCGAACGCGAGGGGCACACCGGCCCTCAGGAGCGCGGCGTACGGGTTGAGGGTCGCGGCCCGCTCGGCGCCCAGCCGCGCGGCGTACATCCCGTCCGTACCGCCCCAGGCGGCGTCGAAGGCCGGCTGGACGGAGGCGGTGAGCCCCAGTTCGGCGAAGGCGGCCACGGTCTCGGGGGTGAGCATCTCGGCGTGCTCGACGCGGTGCCGGGCGGCCCGCACCCGGGCGAGGCCGACCTTCCCGGCCGCCGCCCGGACCCCCTCGACCACCGCGGAGAGCGCCGCGTCGCCGATGGCGTGGAAGCCGGCCTGGAGCCCGGCCTCGGTGCAGGCCGCGGTGTGGGCGGCGATCTGCTCGGCGTCCAGATGGGCGGAGCCGGTGCCGGGCGCGTCCGCGTAGGGCGCGTGGAGGCAGGCGGTGTGCGAGCCGAGGGAGCCGTCGACGAAGAGGTCGCCGGCCGCGCCCACGGCGCCCAGCTCCCGTACCCGCCGCGCGTCCTTCTCGTCGGCGACCCGCTCGGCCCAGTAGCCGAAGACCCGGGGGCCGGGGCGCTCGGCGGCGAGCCGCAGCAGTGCGGTGAAGTCCTCCTCGTCGGAGATGTCCGGGCCGCCGCACTCGTGGACCGAGCCGATGCCCAGCGACGCGGCGCGGTCCAGTGCGGCGCGCTGGGCGGCCGCGCGCTGCGCGGGCGAGACGGCCGCGTGCGCCGCGGCGCGCACGGCGTGGTGGGCGGCGCCGGTCAGCGGCCCGTCGGGCCGGTAGCCCGTCATCGCGGTGACGCCGGGGACGAGGTCCAGCAGCGCGGTGGTCACGACGGCCGAGTGCACGTCGATCCGGGGCAGGTAGACGGGCCGGCCCGGCGCGGCGGCGTCCAGCTCGGCGCGGGAGGGGGCGCGCCCCTCCGGCCAGCGCGTGGCGTCCCAGCCGTGGCCCAGGACGACCCGGTCGGCGGGGTGCGCCGCCACATGGTCCGCGACACGTTCCAGCGCCTCGGCCAGGCTGCCGGCGCCGGAGAGATCGAGACCGCTCAGGGCCAGCCCCGTCGACGTGGTGTGGATGTGCGCGTCGGTGAACGCCGGGGTCACCAGGGCCCCTTCGAGGTCGATCACCTCGTCCACGCCGCTCGCGAAGGCGTCGGCGGCCCCCTCGGAGCCCACCCAGGCGACATGGCCGCGTTCGACCACCATGGCGGTGGCGAAGGGGTCGGCGGGGCTGTGGACGTCTCCACCGCGCAGCAGCACGGTGCGGTGTTCGCTCTGGGGGGCGGTGCTCTCGGTCATGGGCACCAGTCTCCCGCCTGCGGGGGCGCGCACCGTGCGCGACCCCCTGGTGAGCCGCCGTCGGCCCCCCGGCGGGCTCAGATCCGCGGCGGCCGCGCCTCGTAGGGGGTCGAGAGGACGACGGTGGTGCGGGTGGAGACGCCGGCCAGCGAGCGGATCCGGGTGAGCAGGTTCTCCAGCTCCAGGGGGCTGGCCACACGCACCTTGAGGATGTAGTTCTCGTCACCGGCGACGCTGTGGCAGGCCTCCAGCTCCGGGACGCCCGCGAGACGTTCCGCGATGTCGTCGGGGGCGCTCGGGTCGAAGGGCTTCACCGAGATGAACGCGGTCAGGGGCAGGCCGACGGCCTCGGGGTCGACGACCGCGGCGTAGCCGCGGATCACCCCGCGCTGCTCCAGCCTGCGGACGCGCTGATGAACGGCCGAGGTGGACAGGCCGGTGGCCTTGCCCAGGTCGGTGTAGCTCATCCGCCCGTCCTTGACGAGCAACTCCACGATGTGACGGTCCAGCTCCTCCATATGGATCAATCTATGGCCCAGGGCCCTCCAGGCACAGCCATGAGCGGCCGGGAAGGGCACCTGCGGCAGCCGTGTGACGAACGCCACAGGTTTACGGACCAGTAGCCGGGCCTCTCGCGGTTACGGCAGATTCCCGACGGGAAGTGCTTGCTGTGGTCGCGGCCGCGGCGCCATGTCGGCCCACCCGAGGGGGGAACATCCCATGCAGAGCCTGAAGCTCACCGGACGTACCGAACCGGAGCCCGTTGATCCGTTCGAGGACACGGCTCCCGACGCGTACGACACGTTCGAGATCTACCGGGTGGTCTGCCCGGACTGCGCGCAGCCCATCGCGCTCCTGGCGGACGAGGACGTGCTCCCCGAGCACGCCCTGTGCCCGACCGCGTGGAACCCGTTCGTCCTGACCGTGTGCGCGGGTACGGGCCGGGCCGCGTCGGACGCGCGACCGGCCGACGAGTCGGCGGGCGCCCAGCCGGAGACGGCGCAGCTGCTGACGCTCCCGCAGGGGCTCGACTGGCGGATGCAGCCGTTCTCGCACGCCGGGGGCGCGGGTTCGCGGCCGATCCGGGTGCCCCGGCAGCTGCGGCGCGAGGCCGCCTGAGACCCGCCCCGCCTTCCGGCGGCCGGACGGCCGCCGGCGAGCGGACCGGAACCGGGGCCCCGTGCCACCGCGACCGCGTCGGCATCGGCACCCAGGGGGCTGCCGTTCGGATCAGGCGGGGCTCGCGGAGCTTCGGCGCTTCTCGCTCCACGGCGAACAGGCTCCCGATTCGGCCCGGCAGTGACCCTGCGCCGCCCCGCGGAGTTGGCCCGGTATGACCCCGCTGCACTCCACGGCCGGTCCGGGCCGCCGCCGGCTCGCCGGTTCCGCCTCCGAAGAATCGGTTCCTCAGACCCGTATCGCCTCCGCGTCCCCCGAGGCGCGACGTACGGAGCGACGCGCCTCGCCGCATGCGGCCGACCCGCCCATCTACCGCTCGCTGCTGCGGCACTGGGAGAAGACGGGCAGGACCCTGCCGGGCCGTCACGACCAGGAGTGGAACCGGATCATGACGACACCGGTCTGGGCGGACCGGGCGCCCGCGGTCAGCGCGTCTCCGGACCCGCGAGATGGCGGGCGATGACCATCCGCTGGATCTGGTTGGTGCCCTCGACGATCTGCAGCACCTTCGCCTCGCGCATCAGCCGCTCGACGGGGAAGTCCAGGGTGTAGCCGTATCCGCCGAGCACCTGGACGGCGTCGGTGGTGACCCGCATCGCCGCGTCCGTGCAGAACAGCTTGGCCATCGCCGCCTGGCGCGAGAAGGCGCTCCCGGCGTCGCGCAGCCGGGCGGCCTCAAGGTAGAGGGCGCGGCCCGCCTCGATCTGGGTGGCCATGTCGGCCAGCATGAACCGCAGTCCCTGGAAGTCCGCGATGGGCCGGCCGAACTGCTTGCGCCCGGTGGCGTAGGCGACGGCCTCGTTCATCGCCGCCTGGGCGACACCGATGGCGCAGGCGGCGATGCCCAGCCGGCCGGAGTCGAGCGCGGACAGGGCGATCGCGAAGCCCTGGCCCTCCTCGCCGATCCGGCGCGCGTCGGAGACCCGCACCCCGTCGAAGTGGAGCTGAGCGGTGGGCGAGCCCTTCATGCCCATCTTCTTCTCGGGGACGGCCGCACCCAGGCCCTCGGCGTCGCCCGGGACGAGGAAGGCGGTGATCCCGCGGGGGCCGTCGACGCCGGTGCGGGCCAGGACGGTGTAGAAGTCGGCGATGCCGCCGTGCGTGATCCACGCCTTGGTCCCGTTCAGGACCCAGTCCTCGCCGTCGCGCACGGCCTTGGTGCGCAGCGAGGCGGCGTCGGAGCCCGAGGCCGGCTCGGAGAGGCAGTACGCGCCCAGCAGACCCCCCGCGAGCATCGACTGGAGGTGCGCGGCCTGCTGCTCCTTGGTGCCGTAACCGGCGAGCGCGTGACAGGCGAGGGAGTGGACGCTGACGCCGAGTCCGACGGTGAGCCGGGCGGCGCTCAGCTCTTCGAGGACCTGGAGGTAGACCTCGTACGGCTGGTCGCCGCCGCCGTGGGCGGAGTCGTAGGGCAGTCCGAGGAGGCCGGATTCGGAGAGCAGGGTGAAGATCTCGCGCGGGAAACGTCCCGCGTCCTCCTCCTCCGCCGCCTTCGGCGCGATCTCGCGCTGGGCGATGTCGCGGACGAGCGTGAGGAGTTGCCTGGACTCCTCGGTGGGCAGACGGCGTTCCACCGGTTGCGGGGCACGGTCGGACATGACGGCGCTCTCCTCCCTGTCGGGCGTTGCGGCGGTCGCGCGCGCGGGGTGTGCGCGGGCGCCGCCGGGGGGATCTCCGGACGATGCCCGGAAAACACTGGGCCCAGCCGATGGTGCCCTCCCGGATTGCGGGACGAGGCGGCAGGCGGCTGTGGCGGGTCGAGTATGCCCGATCGGACGGCATCCGTCACCGGGTGATCGAAAACGCCGGGGCCTGCCCGGAGACGGCCGAGTCGATCATCGGACTTGGTCCGCACCATTGACCCAACTGGTCTAGTCCATCTACGGTTCCGAGCGGACCGGCTTTGCGCGTTCATGCCAAATCGAGCGTGCGCGGCCGGTCGTCCACCGGCACGTCCCCTCCCCCACGAGGAGCAACCCATGACCGGATCGCACCGCACGGGAGCCCGTCTCCGGGCACTCGCCGCCACCGCCTGTACCGCCGCCCTCGGCGCCGCCCTGCTGGGCGTCGCGGGCACCGGACAGGCCGGCGCGGCGCCCGCCGCCGCACCGGCAGCAGCACCGGCCGCCCCCACAGCGGCCGGTGGCAAAGTGGTCGGATACTTCACCAACTGGGGTGTCTACCAGCGCAATTACCACGTCAAGAACATCGAGACCTCCGGCTCGGCCGACAAACTCACCCACATCAACTACGCCTTCGGCAACGTCCAGGGCGGCAATTGCACCATCGGCGACTCCTACGCCGACTACGAGAAGGCCTACACCGCCGACCAGTCGGTCGACGGCGTCGCCGACACCTGGGACCAGGAACTGCGGGGCAACTTCAACCAGTTGCGCAAGCTGAAAAAGCTGCACCCGGATCTCAAGGTGATCTGGTCGTTCGGCGGCTGGACCTGGTCCGGCGGCTTCGGCGAGGCGGCGAAGAACCCGGCCGCGTTCGCCGAGTCCTGCTACAACCTGGTCGAGGACCCGCGCTGGGCCGATGTCTTCGACGGCATCGACATCGACTGGGAGTACCCGAACGCCTGCGGTCTCACCTGCGACACCAGCGGCCGCGACGCCTACGGCGAGCTGCTGTCGGCGCTGCGGAGCAAGTTCGGCGCGAACAACCTGGTCACCTCGGCGATCAGCGCGGACGGCTCCGACGGCGGCAAGCTCGACGCCGTCGACTACGGGGGCGCGTCCCAGTACGTCGACTGGTACAACCCGATGACGTACGACTTCTTCGGCGCCTGGGACGCGAAGGGCCCGACGGCCCCGCACTCCCCGCTCACCTCGTACACGGGCATCCCCAAGGAGGGATTCACCAGCGAGGCGGCCATCGAGAAACTGAAGGCGCAGGGCGTCCCGGCGTCCAAGATGCTGCTCGGCATCGGCTTCTACGGCCGCGGCTGGACCGGCGTCACCCAGGACGCTCCCGGCGGCACCGCCACCGGAGCCGCCCCCGGCACCTACGAGGCGGGCATCGAGGACTACAAGGTCCTCAAGAACAGCTGCCCCACCACCGGCACCGTCGCCGGCACCGCGTACGCCCACTGCGGCACCAACTGGTGGAGCTACGACACCCCCGCCACCATCGGCACCAAGATGGCGTACAAGAACCAGCAGGGCCTGGGAGGCACCTTCTTCTGGGAGCTCAGCGGGGACACGACGAACGGTGAGCTGATCAAGGCCATCGACTGACGCGCTCGCGGCGGCGTCGAGGGGGCGGGGAGCCGGACCGGCTTCCCGCCCCCGTCATGCCCAGCGCGTCACATCAGGCCGAGCTGGGTGACGAGCATCGCGATGACGACGACGAGCGTCCAGCCGAGGACGTGCTCCAGCAGCTTCGAGCGGTCGTCGGGCCCGCCGGTGCGCGCACGGCGACGGGCGGGGGCGGTGAGGGCGGCGGCGGTCGCGGTCATGGCATCTCGTTCGGTCGGCCTGCGGTGATGTCCCCCGAGGACGGATCCACAGTGCCAGCCCGACGCGCCCCGGGGTAGAGACGCTCGTCACTCCCCCGGGACCGCCGCGCGGGGTCAGCAGATGCCGACGGCCGCCAGGGCCCGGCGCTGGCGGGGCGTGGGGTGGGCCGGGAAGTAGACGTAGCAGACGCCGCCTGTGCCCGACACCACAGTGCCGCTCGCGTTGCGGCGCTTGGTGCGGAGCCAGATCGTCTCCCACTCGTGCCGCAGATAGACCCGCCGCACCGCCTCGTCGCTCGGGGAGGCCGGGTCGTTGGCGATCACGTCGCCGTTCGCGGTGAAGCCGATGACCGTCATCAGATGGCCGGAGGTGCCGTATCCGGCGCCGGTCAGTTCCTCCTTGAGGAAGGACTGCGAGGTGATGACGGGGATGCCCGCCCCGATCAGGGTCTCCACATCGGTCAGGGAGCCCAGCCGGGTCACCACGGCGCTCATGTCGCGGTAGGTGGCGGCGTAGGCGGCGTTGAACGGCCAGTTCCCGCAGCCCTCGTACTGGTAGTCGTAGGTGTACCGCGCGGCATGGCAGACCTGCGGGTCCGGCAGTGCGGGGTCGACCCAGGCCAGGTCCTCGGCGGAGGGGGTGCGGCCCCAGTACTCGATGATCATCTGCGAGGAGGTGGGGCTGCACCACGCCTCGCCGCCGTTGTCGTACTCGGGGTACTGCCCCACGTGCACGTTCTGCGAGTAGCGCGGCACCGGCAGTTCCCGGGCGAGGCCGGACACCGAGGCGGGCACGGTGAAGCGGTCGGGGATGTCCGAGGCCATCGCGCCCACCCGCCAGACCGTGGGGGTCAGCGCGGTACCGGGGGTGCGGTGGAGCGTGAGGCGCAGGCGGTAGGAGAGCAGGCGCAGACCGCTCGCCGCGTCGTCCACGGAGAAGGTGTCGGTCCATACGGAGCTCTTGCCGTCGCTCTGGTCGTCGACCGAGGTGCGGCGGATGTCGCCGTCGCCGGCGGCCCAGCGGCCCATGACGTACCAGGGGGTCTCCGTGCCGTCCGAGTAGGTGCCGCGCAGTTCGATCTGGATCCAGGTGCCGGCCGGGGTGTGCGCGTTCCAGGAGGCGATCACCTCGGTGGCGGGGACGCTCGAACGGTGCACCGGGGAGGTCCAGGTGGCGTAGTCCCAGGCGGCGGTGGTCCCGGTGTGCGGGTCGGTGTACTCGGTGCGGCCCTGCGGATGGCCGATGACCAGTCCGGCCCGGCGGCCGGCGACCGCGCGGGTGCCCTCGCCCGAGCCGCAGCGCCAGTCGGTGTAGCTGCTCCAGAAACGGTTGTCCACGAGGGAGGCCGCCGCCGGGGACGCGTCGGGCCGGGCCGGGGCAGCCGAGGCGGGGACGGCGGCCCCGGCCGTTCCGGCTCCGGCGGCCGCCGCGATCGCGGCGGTGAGCAGGGTTCTGCGTGAGGTCGGACTGGGCATGGCGGGACTCCCGGTCGTCGGCGGAGGGGGCTGCGGTGCACGACAGTGCGCCAACTATCGCGGTTGCGGACCCGGTTCTGCCAGCGATTCGCCTCGCGCCGAAGAACCAATATTGGACTGGACCACTGGCGTGACCTGCGACTGCTTCGGCGCGCCTCGTAGGCTGGGGCCATGAACGACCTCGCCCGCCACGCCGCGCGGCTGCGTGCCCTGCCGCCGTCCTGCGGACCGGTCCGGCTGATCGCCGTCGACGGGCACGCGGGATCCGGCAAGACCACCTTCGCCGCCCGGCTCGCCGCGGCGCTCGGCGGGACCCCCGTCCTGCATCTGGACGACCTCGCCTCCCACGAGCATCTGTTCGACTGGACCGGCCGGTTCCACGACCAGGTGGCCGGGCCCCTCTCCCGGGGCGAGACCGCCCGCTACACCCCGTACGACTGGACCGCGCGTGCCTTCGGCCCGCCGCGCGCGCTGCCGGCCGCGCCGGTGGTCCTCGTCGAAGGGGTGGGCGCCGGCCGCCGGGCGCTGCGCCCGCTGCTCGCCCGGCTGCTGTGGATGGATCTGCCGGCCGCCGCGGCCTGGGAGCGCGGCCGGCGGCGGGACGGACCGGCGCAGCACACCTTCTGGAACGGCTGGACGGCGGCCGAAACGGACCACTTCGCGGCAGATCCCTCGCGCCCCTCGGCCGATGCCCTGATACGGCAGTTGCCTGTGGGATACGAGTGGCTGGAGAGAACCGGTACGGAAGCAGGAATAAACCATTCCGTCACCCACCGTGATCACCACGGGCCGACATACTGAGCAGTCGGAAATCGCTCGGGAAGTACCCCAACTCCGCTTGACCCGGGGGCGGTACAGGTCTTACGTTCTCAATGTGCGGCTTTTCGGAGCCCCCACAGACGCGAAGCCCCCGGTTGTTCCCCCGTGATCGGGGGCTTCGTCCTGTGCCCGGCCGGTCCTTCCCGCCGCGCGTCACCGCTCTCCGCTCACCGTGGGTCACGGTCCCTCTTCGGCCTGCGGCGCCCTTAGTCGCACACTCCCTGCGCAGGTACGATGCCTCTCGGTGCGGTCAATTCCCGTCCATTGCACAGTGATTCGGCGCGCCCCCGCGGGCCGTCGCGCGGCGGGACATCCTGGGGGCACGGCTTGTGGGGGGCCTGATGGACATCGGCACGCAGGGCGCACAGGCCCCGGCCGACCTCGCGTGGCTGCGCGGCGTGGACGCCTGCACCATGGGCGCCTATCCGCAGGCCGAGGAGGAGTTCGCGGCGGCGGTGCGCATGGATCCCGGCATGGCGGACGCCTGGCTGGGCCTCCACGCGCTGCGGGTCGACACGACGACCGCGCTGCTGCAGATGTACCGGCACCGCGACCGCTTCGGGGACCAGCGCGCCCGGCACCGCCGTACCCTCAACTCCTGGTACTGGCTGGGCTGGTGGGTGCAGCCGGTGCTGGAGAGCCCGCGCGACCTCTTACTGGCCCACGCCTCGCACTGGCTGGACGGCCGGCACGTCGCCGAGCTGGACCGCGCGCTCGCCGGACTCCCCCCGGTCGACACCGACCCCCAGGTCCGCTTCCTGCACGCCTGCCGCTCCTACCTGGTCAAGGACTGGGAACAGCTCGTCCGCCACACCGAGCCCCTGATCGACGATCAGCTCCTCGGCATCGAGGCGGGGCTCTTCGGCGGCATGGCCCGGGTGCGGCTGGAGATGTACGGGCAGGCGGAACCGCTGCTCGCCACCGCGCTGATGCGCTGCCGCAGCGAGCAGCCGCAGCGCAAGGAGCTGCGCTACTGGCTGGCGCGCGCCCACGAGGGCACCGGCCGCAGCGCCGCCGCCCTCCCCCTGTACCGGGCGGTCCACCGGATCGACCCCGCGTTCATGGACACCTCCGCCCGGCTCGCGGCCATCGCGGACTACGACGGGCTGGAGGAGGGGGCGGACGAGGCGGCGGGCCTGGCCACCGTGCCGATGGGCGGCCCCGGCGCGGACAGCGCCTTCGCCGGCACGCAGCCGGACGCCGACGGACCGCTGGGCACCGATCTGGTCGACGGCCGGGAGCTGCGGCCGGGCGGCGAGGAGCCGGAGCTGCCGGGTCTCGGGCGGGTGCCCGCACCGGCCGGCGCGCGGCGGAAGACCGTCGTACCCGGACAGTCCGCCCCGCAGCCCTTCCCCGCCGGCCCCAGCGATCCCGTCCTGCTCGCCGAGGCCCTGGCGGAGCTGGAGCGGATGGTCGGGCTGGAGCCGGTGAAACGGCAGGTCAAGGCCTTGTCCGCGCAGCTGAACATGGCGCGGCTGCGGGCCGGCCAGGGCCTGCCCGTCCAGCCCCCGAAACGGCACTTCGTCTTCTCCGGGCCGTCCGGGACCGGCAAGACGACCGTGGCCCGCATCCTCGGCCGGGTCTTCTACGCGCTCGGACTGCTGGGCGGCGACCATCTGGTGGAGGCCCAACGGGCCGACCTCGTCGGCGAGTTCCTGGGGCAGACCGCGGTCAAGGCCAATGAGCTGATCGACTCCGCGCTCGGCGGGGTGCTCTTCGTGGACGAGGCGTACAGCCTCGCCAACACGGGGTACAGCAAGGGCGACGCGTACGGCGACGAGGCCCTTCAGGTGCTCCTCAAACGCGCCGAGGACAACCGGGACCATCTCGTCGTCATCCTGGCGGGGTATCCGGAGGGCATGGACCGGCTGCTCTCCACCAACCCCGGGCTCTCCTCCCGGTTCACCACCCGGGTGGACTTCCCCAGCTACCGCCCCCTGGAACTCACCGCCATCGGCGAGGTGCTGGCCGCCGAGAACGGGGACGTCTGGGACGAGGAGTCGCTGGAGGAGCTGCGCTCGATCAGCGGCCATGTCGTCGACCAGGGCTGGCTCGACGAGCTGGGCAACGGCCGTTTCCTGCGCACGCTGTACGAGAAGAGCTGTGCCTACCGCGATCTGCGGCTCTCGGGCTGTACGACGGTCCCGACCCGCGACGATCTGGCGACGCTGCGGCTGCCGGACCTGATGCAGGCCTACGGCGAGGTGCTCTCGGGCCGGGGTCCGGTGGGCCGGGGCCGCACGGAGCCGCCCGAGCTGTGAGACGGCCCCGGCCCCCGCCGGACGGGCGGGGGCCGGGGCCGGGAGCCGGACGGTCAGACCGCCAGGACGGGGCGGTCGTCGGAGCCGGCCGGGCGCTCCTCGGTGCGGCGGGGCTCCGCGACCCGGTGCGCCGGGTCCCGTACCTCACCGACCAGCGTTTCCAGCACGTCCTCCATCGTGACCAGGCCGAGGATCCGGCCCGAGGCGTCCGCGACCTGCGCCAGATGCGTCGCCGCGCGGCGCATCACGGTCAGCGCGTCGTCGAGGGGCAGCTCGGCCCGTACGGTCGCCATCGGACGCCACACGTGCTGCGGAACGGCCCGCTCCCGGTCCTCCAGGTCGAGGACGTCCTTGACGTGCAGATAGCCCATGAACGGGCCGCCGCCCCCGGCGCAGACCGGGAATCGGGAGAAACCGGTCCGTACGGTCAGCTCCTCCATGCCGCGCGGGGTGACCGACGGGTCGACCGTCACCAGGCTCGGGCGGGGCAGGAGCACATCGGTGACCGGGCGGCTGCCCAGCTCCAGGGCGTCCTCCAGCCGTTCCTGCGCCTCCGGCTCCAGCAGCCCGGCCTGTCCGGAGTCCTCCACCAGGCGGTTGAGCTGCTCACTGGTGAAGACGGCCTCCACCTCGTCCTTGGGCTCGACCCCGAAGAGCCGGAGCACCAGCCGGGCGCAGGCGCCCAGCGCCGAGGTGACCGGGCGGCAGAGCCGGGCGAAGCCGACCAGGCCGGGGCCGAACCAGAGCGCGGTGCGCTCGGGCGCGGCCATCGCCAGGTTCTTCGGGACCATCTCGCCGATGACGAGGTGGAGGAAGACGACCAGGGCGAGGGCCAGCACATAGCCCAGCGGGTGGACCAGCCCCTCGGGCAGGTGGACCGCGTGGAAGACCGGCTCCAGCAGATGCGCCACCGTGGGTTCGGCGACCGCGCCCAGGGTCAGCGAGCAGACGGTGATGCCGAACTGCGCGGCGGCCATCATCTGCGGCAGGTTCTCCAGCCCGGACAGCACCTGCCGGGCCCGGCCCGAGCCTTCCGCCGCCAGGGGTTCGATCTGGCTGCGGCGCACGGAGACGAGGGCGAACTCCGCGCCGACGAAGAAGCCGTTCGCCAGGACCAGGAGTCCGGCGAAGAGGAGTTGGACGAGGCTCATCGGGCCGCCTCCAGCACCCCGTGGGACGACGCGTCGTCCGCGGACGGCACCTCGGCCGTACGGACGAAGCGCACCTTCTCGGCCCGGTAGTGGCCGACCTGGCGGACGGAGATCCGCCAGCCGGGCAGTTCGGCCCGGTCGCCGGGGGCGGGGATCCGGCCGAGCAGGTCGGCGACGAGTCCGGCGACCGTCTCGTACGGCCCGTCGGGCACGTCGAGTCCTATCCGGCGCAGGGTGAGCACCCGGCAGCTGCCCTCGGCGTCCCAGGCGGGACGCCCGTCCTCGGGGGCCGCGGGGGCCAGCTCGGGGCGGTCGGCGCCCTCGGCGTCGTGCTCGTCGCGGACCTCGCCGACGAGTTCCTCGATGATGTCCTCAAGGGTGACGACCCCGGCGGTGCCGCCGTACTCGTCGACCACGACGGCGATCGGCTGCTCCTTGCGCAGCCGCTGGAGCAGCTGTTCGACCGGCAGCGTCTCGGGGACCAGCAGCGGCGGTACGGCGATGCGCCCGGCCGTGGTCCGCAGCCGGTCCTCGGCGGGCACGGCCAGCGCATCCTTGAGGTGGATCATGCCGATGACCTCGTCGATGCGCTCCCGGTAGACGGGGAAGCGGGAGAGGCCGGTGGCGCGGGTGAGGTTGAGGACGTCCGCCGCGGTCGCCGAGGACTGAAGGGCGCTGACCTTCACCCGGGGGGTCATGACGTGCTGGGCGGTGAGCCCGGCCAGCGACAGGGTCCGGACGAAGAGGTCGGCGGTGTCCTGTTCGAGGGTGCCGGCCTCGGCCGAGTGACGGGCCAGCGAGACCAGCTCGCCGGGGGTGCGGGCGGAGGCCAGCTCCTCGGCCGGTTCGACGCCGAGGAGGCGCACCAGCCGGTTGGCGACGGTGTTCAGCAGGCCGATGACCGGGCGGAGCACCCGGGTGAAGACCTGCTGGGGGCCGGCGACGAAGCGGGCGACCTGGAGCGGCCGGGAGACCGCCCAGTTCTTCGGGACGAGTTCGCCGATGACCATCTGGACGGCGGCCGCCAGCAGCATGCCGATGACGACGCTGACGCCGGAGACGGCGCCGTCCGGGAGACCGGTCAGGGCGAGGGGGCCGTCCAGCAGCCGGGCGAGGGCCGGTTCGGCGAGCATGCCGACCACCAGCGAGGTGATGGTGATGCCGAGCTGGGTGCCGGAGAGCTGGAAGGAGAGTTCCCGCAGGGCGTCGACGACGGTGCGGGCCCGTCGGTCGCCCCGGGTGGCGGCGCTCTCGGCGTCCGCCCGTTCCACCGTGACGAGACCGAACTCGGCCGCCACGAAGAACCCGTTGGCCAGGATGAGAAGGAATGCCGCACTGAGAAGCAGCAGGGGGGTGGTCATGCCGCCGCCTCCGTCGATGGGGCGGCGCAGGTACTACCGGACGATCCGTCCATTGCTGGAAGGAGTCACTCCTCGGGTCGAAGGAAAGCCCCGCCGGCCTCGGGGGCCGTGCAACGCGGGGCGGGGCGCACCGGGGCGCCGCCGTCCTCCAGAGTAGTCAACAACGGGCCCGGTGGGGCAGGGGGCTCAGCCGTTGTCCGTGCCGGTGCCGCGGGTCTCGGCGAGCGCGCGCAGCGTACGGGCGTCGCGGATGGCCTGTTCCTTGGCGATTCCGGGCTGGATGCCGAGGACCGGCATGCTGGTGCCGTCGCTGAGGTCGAGATAGACCCAGGGGTCGCCGGCCCGCAGGTTGACGCGCACGATCTCGGGCCAGGACAGCCGTCGGGTGCGGGTGAGATTGACCACGGTCACCCCGCTGTCCTCGGCGACCACCTTGGGGCGGCTGAGCAGGGCGAGCACACCGAGGAAGAGCGCGGCGGTGAAGACGAAGCTGACCCGCTCTCCCCCGCTGAGCTGTTCGAGGGTGAAGGCGACCGCGGTGATCACGGCGAACATCACCACGCCGACACCGAGCAGCACCACCCGGGTGCGGGTGGGCCGGAAGGTGACGGGCAGGGCGGGGAGAGCGGGGGCCGGCATGGTTCTCTTCTGTCTCCGGCCGTCAGAGGCGGCAGGCGTGGATGGCCGTGGTGAGGATGGCGCGGGCGCCGAGGTCGTAGAGGTCGTCCATGATCCGCTGCGCCTCGCGCGAGGCGACCATGGACCGGACCGCGACCCAGCCCTCGTGGTGCAGCGGGGAGATGGTCGGGGATTCCAGGCCCGGGGTGAGGGCGACCGCGCGCTCCAGGTGCTCGACGCGGCAGTCGTAGTCCATCATCACGTAGCTGCGGGCGACCAGGACGCCCTGGAGGCGGCGCAGGAACTGCTGGACCTTGGCGTCGTCGGCGGGGGCGCCGGTGCGGCGGATGACGACCGCCTCCGAGGTCATGATCGGCTCTCCGATGACCTCCAGGCCGGCGTTGCGCAGGCTGGTGCCGGTCTCGACGACATCGGCGATGATCTGGGCGACGCCCAGCTCGATGGCGGTCTCGACCGCGCCGTCGAGGTGGACGACGGAGGCGTTGACCCCCGTCTCGGCCAGGTGCTTGGCGACGATGCCCTCGTAGGAGGTGGCGATCGTCATGCCGTCGAAGTCCGCGGGGCCGGCGGCGGTGCCGGGCTTGGTGGCGTAGCGGAAGGTGGAGCGGGCGAAGCCGAGCTGAAGGATCTCCTCGGCGTCGGCTCCGCTGTCCAGCAGCAGGTCGCGGCCGGTGATGCCGATGTCGAGGCGGCCGGAGCTGACGTAGATCGCGATGTCGCGGGGGCGCAGGTAGAAGAACTCGACCTGGTTCTCCGGGTCGACCAGGACGAGTTCCTTGGACTCCTTGCGCTGCTTGTAGCCCGCCTCATGGAGCATCGCCATCGCAGGCCCGGAGATAGCACCCTTGTTGGGGACGGCGATGCGCAGCATGAGGTCGGGTTTCCTTTGCGAAGGGGGTCTGGGGCGTCGGGCGGGTGCGGAGGTCGTGATCAGAGGTGGGCGTAGACGTCGTCGAGGCTGATCCCGCGCGCCACCATCATCACCTGGACGTGGTAGAGCAGCTGCGAGATCTCCTCGGCGGCGGCGTCCTTGCTCTCGTGCTCGGCGGCCATCCAGACTTCGGCGGCCTCCTCGACGACCTTCTTGCCGATGGCATGCACGCCCTTGTCCACCAGTTCGGCGGTACGGGAGGTGGAGGGGTCGCCGTTGGCGGCCTTGAGCTGGAGCTCGGCGAAGAGCTCTTCGAAGGTTTTGTTCGCCATGATGCCCTCAAGAATACGGGGTCCGGGACCCCCGTTCAGCGCCAGGGTTCGCTGACCGAGCGGAGGGTGGCGGCGGTGGCGACGGCGGCGGTGACCGCTTCGTGCCCCTTGTCCTCATTGGACCCTTCCAGGCCCGCCCGATCGAGGGCCTGCTCCTCGGTGTCACAGGTGAGGACGCCGAAGCCGACGGGGACGCCGGTGTCGACGGCGACCTGGGTGAGGCCGTTGGTGACGCCGTGGGACACGTACTCGAAGTGGGGGGTGCCGCCCCGGATGATCACGCCGAGCGCGACGATCGCGTCGTAGCCGCGGCCGGCCAGCACCTTGGCGACGACGGGGAGTTCGAAGCTGCCGGGGACCCGGAGCAGGGTCGGCTCGTCGATGCCCAGCTCGTGCAGGGCGCGCAGCGCGCCGTCGACGAGTCCGTCCATGACCTTCTCGTGCCACTGGGCCGCGACGACCGCGACGCGCAGGTCGCCGCAGTTGCGTACGGACAGTTCGGGTGCGCCCTTGCCGCTCATGTCTCTCCTGGTTCCGTTCCTGATGCGTGCGGGTGGATCACTGGTTGCCGCAGGTCGACGCCGTGGCGGCGTCGAGCCAGGGCAGGTCGTGCCCCATGCGGTCGCGCTTGGTGCGCAGATAGCGGAGGTTGTGCTCACCGGCCTGGACGGGCATCGGCTCGCGGCCGGTGACGGTCAGTCCGTGGCGCACGATCGCCGCGGTCTTCTCGGGGTTGTTCGTCATCAGCCGCAGGCTGTGCACGCCGAGGTCCTTGAGGATCTGCGCGCCGGCGGCGTAGTCCCGCGCGTCGGCGGGCAGTCCGAGCTCCAGATTGGCGTCCAGGGTGTCGACGCCGCGCTCCTGGAGTTCGTACGCGCGCAGCTTGGAGAGCAGGCCGATGCCGCGGCCCTCGTGCCCGCGCAGATAGACGACGACGCCGCGCCCCTCCTCCGTGATCCGGCGCATGGACGCGTGCAGCTGGGGGCCGCAGTCGCAGCGCTGGGAGCCGAAGATGTCGCCGGTCAGGCACTCGGAGTGGACCCGGACCAGGACGTCCTCGCCGTCCCCGAGGTCGCCGTGGACCAGGGCGACGTGCTCGACGCCGTCCACCGTGGAGCGGTAGCCGTAGGCGGTGAAGGAGCCGAAGTCGGTGGGCAGCCGTACCTCGGCCTCGCGGCGCACCGTCGGCTCGGAACTGCGGCGGTAGGCGATCAGGTCCTCGATGGAGATGATCGTCAGTCCGTGCTTGCGGGCGAAGGGGACGAGCTGGGGCAGCCGCAGCATGACGCCGTCCTCGCCCGCGATCTCCACGATCGCCCCGGCGGGGCGCAGTCCGGCGAGCCGGGCGAGGTCGACGGCCGCCTCGGTGTGGCCGTTGCGCACGAGGACGCCGCCGCTGCGGGCGCGGAGCGGGAAGACATGGCCGGGCCGGACGAAGTCGCCGGGACCGGCGGTGCCGCCGGCGAGCAGCCGGAGCGTGGTGGCGCGGTCGGCGGCGGAGATGCCGGTGGTGACGCCGTGGGCGCCGGAGGCGTCGACGGAGACGGTGAAGGCGGTCTTCATCGACTCGGTGTTGTGGTCGACCATCTGCGGCAGGGCGAGCCGCTCCAGCTCGTCGTTCTCCATGGGTGCGCAGATCAGTCCGCGGCACTCGCTCATCATGAAGGCGACGATCTCGGGCGTGGCCTTCTCGGCCGCGATGACGAGGTCGCCCTCGTTCTCCCGGTCCTCGTCGTCGACGACGACGACGGGGCGGCCGGCCGCGATGTCGCGGATCGCCTGCTCGACGGGGTCGAGGCTCAGGTCCTCGACGGGGGCCCGGTGCTCCCGGTGCAGCCAGGTGGGCTGGGCAGTCATGCCGTGGCTCCTTCCAGAGCGGGTGTCCGCGAACGCAGCCACCAGTCGCGCATGCCCCACAGGACGAGGGCCCCGTAGACCACGTAGATGAGTCCGGAGAAGGCGAGCCCGCTGTGGAAGTTGAGCGGGACGCCGACCAGGTCGACCAGGAGCCAGGCGAACCAGAACTCGACCATGCCGCGGGCCTGGGCGAGCATCGCCACGAGCGTTCCGGCGAATATGTACGCGTCCGCCCAGGGGCTCCAGGACAGCGACGGGAAGGCGGTGAACAGACCGCCGACGGCGAGCGTCCCCACGGCGGCGCCGCCGAGCAGGTAGCCGCGCTCGCGCCAGGTGGCGAACCGTACGGCGATGGAGCCGTCCTGCGCCTGCTGCCGGCCGCGGGTCCACTGCTGCCAGCCCCAGACGGCCACCGCGATCACGATCAGCTGCTTGCCGACGCTGCCCGCCTGGTGGACGGAGACGTTGGCGGCGACCAGCACGACGCCGGACAGGAGCTGGGCGGGCCAGGTCCAGATCGAGCGGAGCCAGCCCAGGGTCAGGGCGATCAGACCGATCGTGTTGCCGATCATGTCGGACCAGATGATGTGCTGGTCGAGGACGGTGAACGCCTCGGAGTTCAGCCAGTGCAGGGCGCTCACTTCGCGGTCTCCCCGGGTTCCGGCGCGCCGTTGCCGAGCAGCCGCTCGACGTACTTCGCGATGACGTCCACCTCCAGGTTGACCGGGTCGCCGGGCTGCTTGATGCCGAGCGTGGTCAGGGCGAGGGTGGTGGGAATGAGGCTGATGGTGAAGTAGTCGGCCGCGGCATCGACGACGGTCAGGCTGACCCCGTCGACGGTGATCGACCCCTTCTCCACCACGTAGCGGGTGAGGCCGTCCGGGAGGGAGATCTTCACGATCTCCCAGTTCTCCGAGGGCCGGCGCTCCAGGATCCGGCCGGTGCCGTCCACATGGCCCTGGACGATGTGCCCGCCGAGCCGGCCGCCGAGCGCCATGGGGCGCTCCAGGTTGACCCGGGAGCCCGTGGTGAGGGCGCCGAGGCTGGACCGGTTCAGGGTCTCGGCCATGACGTCGGCGGTGAACTCGTGCTCGCCGAGGTCGACGACGGTCAGGCAGACGCCGTTGACGGCGATCGAGTCGCCGTGCTTGGCGCCCTCGGTGACGACGGGACCGCGCAGGCGGAATCGGGAGGCGTCGTCGAGCTGCTCGACGGCGGTGACCTCACCCAGTTCTTCGACAATTCCGGTGAACACTCAGTTTTCCTTCCGGGCGGGGCCGGGGACGGCGGTGATGCGCAGATCGGGGCCGATGCGTACGGTCTCGGTCACATCGAGGCGCAACGCCTCGGCGAGGGTAGGGATTCCGGCGTCGGCGAGGGCGGCGGGACCGGCCCCCAGGAGCACCGGGGCGAGATAGCCGACGACCTTGTCGACCAGTCCCGCCGCGACGAAGGCCCCGGCCAGGGTCGGGCCGCCTTCGAGGAGTACGGAGCGGACGCCGCGCTCGTGGAGGGCGGCGAGGAGGGCGGGGAGGTCCAGTCCGGGGCCGCCGCCGGAGCGCGGCAGGCGCAGCACGGCCTCCTCCGGGAGGTGTCCGGCGTCGGCGTCCTCCGCCACGGCGATCAGGGTGGGCGCGGAGCCGTCGAGGACCCGGGCGCCGGGCCTGACGGCGGTGGCGGCGGTGTCGACGACGACGCGCAGGGGCTGGACGGCGCCGTCGATGCCGCGGACGCCGAGCTGGGGATCGTCGGCGCGTGCGGTGCCGGAGCCGACGACGACGGCGTCGGCCTCGGCGCGCAGCCGGTGGACGTCGGCGCGGGACTCCGCGGAGGTGATCCAGCGGCTGGTGGTGTCGGCCGCGGCGACCCGGCCGTCCAGGCTCGCGGCGTACTTCCAGACGATGTACGGGCGGCCGCGCCGCACCGAGGTCAGCCAGGCCGCGTTGACGGCCTCGGCCTCGTCGGCGAGGAGGCCCCGCTCGACGGTGATCCCGGCGGCACGCAGGGTGTCCGCACCGCCGGTGGCCTGCGGGTTCGGGTCACCGACCGCGTGGACGACCCGGGCGACGCCGGCCTCGATGAGCGCCTGGGCGCAGGGGCCGGTGCGGCCCGTGTGGTTGCAGGGTTCGAGCGTGACGTAGGCGGTGCCGCCGCGGGCCCGGTCGCCGGCCGCGCGCAGGGCGTGGATCTCGGCGTGCGGTCCGCCGGCGCGCTGGTGGAAGCCTTCTCCGGCGGGCTGCCCCTCGGCGTCGAGGACGACGCATCCGACGACCGGATTGGGGCTGGTGGAGCCGAGACCGCGGGCGGCGAGCGCGATGGCGCGGCGCATGGCGGTGATGTCGGCTGCGGTGTCCACCGGGTCCTCCTGCCTCTTCGGGCACGGACTCCGGGGCCTGTCGATGACGACAGAGGAAGCGGGACGCACAGGGGGACGCCGAACACCGGAAGAACGGATGGACCGGTTGCCCGAAACCATCCGCCGACGGCGGCGTACCCGCGAAACGGCCCGCCGCGCACTGCCTCCCATCCGGACTTTAACCGTCGGTCCAGGAATCTCACCTGGTCAACCGACCGCTGGATGCGGCCGGGTCGCGGACTGTAACCGCCGGTTCGGAATTGCACCGACCCCGGAGTGCGCTGCTGCTGGTACACGATCAGTGTGCCACGACCGGGCGTGGGCCAGACGGGTGAACGCTGTGGAGTGGCTCACAGACGGGCCGTGACAAGAGCGTTTTTCGGACACCGGCACCCGAATGGTCCAGACCTATTGACGCACTGGTCTAGTCCTCTTAATCTCTGCGTCACCTCCGAGGAGCGGTTTGCGGGGTGCGCACCTCCGCGAACCAACACGACCCACCCCCTTGCCAGTTGTGTTCTGCCGACCTCCCCAGGAGGAACCGAACGTGCTGTCCCCCACCCGCGCGAGAGCCTCGCTCCTCGCCGCCGGCGCCGGCATTGCCGCGCTGCTGATCGGCTCGCTCTCCGCGACCCCCTCCCAAGCCGCTGACCAGGAGTCCTGTCGCCCCGACGGGCTCTACGAGACCCCGGGCACGGCCGTCCCGTACTGCTCCGTGTACGACTCCGAGGGCCGCGAGAAGATGGGCGCCGACCACCCGCGGCGCGTCATCGGCTACTTCACCAACTGGCGGACCGGCAAGGACGGCAAGCCCGCCTACCTCGCCTCCGACATCCCCTGGGACAAGGTCACCCACCTCAACTACGCGTTCGCACACGTCGACGGAGCCAACAAGCTCTCCGTCGGGGCCGACGGCCCGAACAACGCCTCGACCGGAATGACGTGGCCGGGAGTCGCCGGTGCCGAGATGGACCCCGCACTCCCCTACAAGGGTCATTTCAACCTGCTCACGAAGTACAAGAAGAAGTACCCGAACGTGAAGACGATGGTCTCCGTCGGCGGCTGGGCCGAGACCGGCGGCTACTTCGACGACAACGGCAAGCGGGTCGACTCCGGCGGCTTCTACTCCATGGCCACCAACGCCGACGGCTCCGTCAACCAGGCCGGGATCAACACCTTCGCCGACTCCGCGGTCGACTTCATCCGCACCTACGGCTTCAACGGCGTCGACATCGACTACGAGTACCCGACGACCATGAAGGACGCCGGTAACCCGCTGGACTGGACCCTGTCCAACGCCCGCCGGGCCGGCCTCGTCAAGGGCTACGCCGCGCTGATGAAGACCCTGCGCGAGAAGCTCGACCGGGCTTCCGCCGCCGACGGCACCCACTACCTGCTCAGCGTCGCCGCGCCCTCCTCCGGCTATCTGCTGCGCGGCATGGAGACCTTCCAGGTCCAGAAGTACCTGGACTACGTCAACATCATGTCGTACGACCTGCACGGCGCCTGGAACGAGTACGTCGGCCCCAACGCCGCGCTCTTCGACGACGGCAAGGACGCGGAGCTCGCCCAGGCGAGCGTCTACTCCACCTCCCAGTACGGCGGCACCGGCTACCTCAACACCGACTGGGCGTACCACTACTTCCGCGGCTCCATGCCGTCGGGCCGCATCAACATCGGCCTGCCGTACTACACCCGCGGCTTCAAGAACGTGCAGGGCGGCACCAACGGCCTCTGGGGCAGGGCGGCCTCGACCGACTGCCCGGCCGGCGCCGGTCTGACCAAGTGCGGTGACGGCGCCGTGGGCATCGACAACCTCTGGCACGACCAGGACACCGCGGGCAAGGAGTCGCCCGCCGGCTCCAACCCGATGTGGCACGCCAAGAACCTGGAGAAGGGCATCGTCGGCGACTACGTCACCGACTACGGCTTCCCCGCCGACACCAAGCTGACCGGCACCTACGTCCGCAACTACGACTCCACCCTGGTCGCGCCCTGGCTGTGGAACGCCCAGACCAAGGTCTTCCTCTCCACCGAGGACGAGCAGTCCGTCAAGGCCAAGGCCGACTACGTCGCCGACAAGGGCATCGGCGGCACGATGATCTGGGAGCTCGCCGGCGACTACGGCTGGAACGCGGCCAAGGGCCAGTACGAGCCCGGTTCGACGCTGACCAGCACCATGTACGACACCTTCAAGTCGGCCTCTCCGTACGGTGCCAAGCGCTCCACCATCGATCTGCCGACCGAGGCGCTGGACATCGACGTCTCCTTCGACCAGTTCCCGCTCGGTGACTCCAATTACCCGATCAGCCCCAAGCTGAAGATCACCAACAACACCAAGGCGACGCTGCCCGGCGGCACGGAGTTCCAGTTCGACTACTCCACGTCCGCGCCGGCCAACGCCAAGGACCAGTCCGGCTTCGGCACGACGATCGTCCGCAGCGACCACACCGCCGCGAACAACATCGGCGGGCTCAAGGGCGACTACAACCGCGTCTCCCTGAAGCTGCCCGCCTGGCAGAGCCTGGCGCCCGGCGCCTCCGTACAGGTCGACTTCGTCTACTACCTGCCGACGTCCACGCCGTCGAACTGGACCGTCACCTTCGGCGGCAAGTCCTACGCCCTCGCGGCGGACCTCGCACGCGGGACGACCGTCGTCGAGCCGGGCGGTGCCACGCCGACGCCGGACCCGTCCGGCACGGGCGGGCCGAGCCCCGAGCCCTCGGGCGGCACGTGCGCGGCGGCCGCGTGGAGCGCGACGTCCGAGTACGGCGCGGGGGCGACCGTCAGCCACGGCTCGCACCAGTGGAAGGCCAAGTGGTGGACGAAGGGCGACACGCCGGGGTCCACCGGTGAGTGGGGGGTCTGGCAGGACCTCGGAGCCTGCTGACACGCTCTCCGCGCGGGGGGCCGGGGCGTTGTGCCCGGGTCCCCCGTGTTCGGGGTTCCGTCCTCAATCGCCGGACGGGCTTGTTTGTGCGGGTTCCCCGCAGGGCGCCTTTGTCCGGTGGGTGGGGGTCCGGGGTCCCTCCGGGGCGACTCCTCGAACGACGAACGTGCGGGCACCTCGTACACGTACCCCGGTCT
>NZ_JBHVIN010000029.1:0-55206 GCF_042799575.1 Streptomyces sp. NPDC057682
ATGGAAACACCCGCGCGCTCCGCGACGTGATAAACCGTGGGACCTTTTGCCATTTCACTTCTCCTTCTCCCATGAGTCTATGCGCTTAGCATTCCCCTGTGGAGTCAGCGACCGTTCCAGCGCGCTCTCCGATCCTGCGCCTTTTGTTGCAACGCTCCCTCCGACGCCGCGGCCTGCCAGGTCATGGACCAGGTCAGGGCGTGGCGGGAGGGCGCTCCGGGGCTTCCAGGCGCAGGAGGGTACGGGGAGGGCGGTCCGGCCGTCCGCCGGAACCGGGCCGCGTCCTACCGCGCGAGGCGCGCTTCGAGGGCGGCGCGGCGTTCCGGCCACTCCTCGGCCGTGATCGAGAAGATCGCCGAATCGCGGAGCAGCCCGTCCTCGCCGGGCGCCCAGGAGCGCGACCAGTTGCGCAGGACGCCCTCGAAGCGCCCGCCGGCCGACTCGATCGCGGCCCGGGAGCGGCTGTTGCGGGCGTCGGTCTTCAGATCGACCCGGGCCACCCGCCAGGTCTCGAACGCGTGCCGGAACAGCAGGTACTTGGCCTCGGCGTTGATGCCCGTGCCCTGGGCGGAGGCGGCGAGCCAGGTGAACCCGACCTCGATCGCGCTCAGGGTGTCCTCGTCCAGCCAGTACCGGGGCTCCCAGTACGCCGTGACACCGACCGCCCGGCCGGACGCCCGGTCGATCTGCGCGTACGGGAACAGCTTCCCGGTGGCGGTACGGACGAACTGGGCGTCGAAGTACTCCTCGACCTCGTGGGCGCGGGGCACCCACGTGAACCGGTACGAACTCCGGTCCACTTCCGCAGCGACCGCCAGATCCTCCATGTGGTGGTGCCCCAGGGGCTCCAGCCGTACCCGGTCACCTTCCAGAACCGGTCCCTCCAACACGAAAGCCATCGTCCACCTGCCCAGTCGCCGTACGGAGTGTCGTGCGCAGCCTTCCAGAGGCCGCGCGGCCCTGTCGTGCGGTTTTGTCCCCGCCACGGCCCCCTCAACGCACCCCCGGGCCTGCGGCGTTGTCAGTGGCCGCGCCTACGCTCGGGACCATGACGACCTGGCTGCACGACACGTTCCCCGGCCATGAGGTGAATCTCGCCTTCGCCCGGGGCCTGCCCGCCGAGACCTTCTTCGAGGGGCTGCGCGCGCAGGGCCGTCCGCCGCTCGCCCACGGGGAGGCGGACGGCTGGGCCTGGGCCGTGCACGACATGATCGACGAGGAGGACGACGACTACGAGTTGATCGATTACCACCGCGTCTGCCCGCAGGGCGCGGAGATCGCCGTCTTCGTGACCGAGCCGTGCAGCGCGAAGGCGCACGGCCCCCACTTCGAGTACCACCGCGACGGGCGCACGGTCCTCTTCTTCAGCTTCGAGGACTACCGGCAGCAGCGCGTGGGCGACAACCCCGACCATCTGTCGGCGGAGCTGTTCGCGGCGGGCCTGATAGGCCCGGCGGCGGAGTGCGAGGAGTGGCGGACGGACGACGGGCACGACTGCTACGAGCACACGGACGACGACGAGATACGGCTGGTGCGGACGATCGCCGACGCCTTCGGCCTGCCCTCACCGCCGCTGGACGCCCCTCCGCTCGACCCCCCGCCGCTCGACGCGCCTGCCGTGGCCGCGGAACCGGCGGGTGCGGACGGCGGCGCGGGCCCGGTCGTCGCCCCGGGGACGTACGCCCTGTACGCGCGCGGGATCGACATGGCCGAGCTGGCCGCCGTCTGTGCCGAGGCCGGTTATCCGGCCCGTACGCGGGGCGAGTCGGGCGGCTGGGCCTGGGTGGCGTGGGACGCGGCGGCCGTGCCCGGCGACGGGGTCTCCGATCTGGCGGGCTTCCTGACCGGGTTCCGTTACGACGAGCGCTTCGGCGGACCGGACCGGGTCGAGACGGTGTTCCTGTCGGGCACCCCCGCGTGCGACTGCCCGAACGGGCGGGACCGCGCCATTCAGCACTGCGCGGACCACCCGTTCCACTTCGTGAACAGCCGGGGCGGCTTCGGGCGGACGTACTTCAACGTCGGCGGGGGCCGGGAGTCGCGTCGCCACGGAGATCTGCTGGTCGGCGAGCTGCTGGCCGCCGGGATCATCGGCCGGGAGACCCCGGCGTACGACGATCCCGCCTTCAACGCCGACGGCGCCCTGACCCTGCGCATCATCGCCGACCACTTCGGACTGCCCGCGACCGTGTGACGGCGGGGCCGCCGGGCCACGGCCGCCCCCGCCGGATCAGCCGGGGGCGCGGACGAAGCGGACCGGGGTGCCCGGGACGGCCTGGGCGGCCGCCGCGAGCGCCGGCGCGGCGACCACGCCGACGACCGGATAGCCCCCGGTCGTCGGATGGTCGTTGAGGAAGACGACCGGGCGGCCGTCCGGCGGGACCTGGACGGCACCGAGCACCATGCCCTCGCTGGGCAGCTCGCCCGCCCGCCCGCGCGCGAGGGGCGGCCCCTCGGTGCGCAGGCCGATGCGGTTGCTCTGCGGTCCGACGCGGTAGAGCGCGGTGGTGAGCGTGCGCAGGGCGGCGGGGGTGAACCAGGTGTGGCGCGGCCCGAGGTGCAGCGGCAGGACGAGCACCCCGGGCGCCCCCGCCCAGGGCACCGCGTCGCCCACCGGGGCACCGCCCCGCACCGGCCGCCCGAGCGGCAGGACGTCCCCGTCGGCCAGGGGCGCCGGGCCCAGCCCGGAGAGCAGGTCGGCCGCCCTGCTGCCGAGCACCGGGGGCACCGCGACCCCGCCCGCGAACGCCACATAGCCGCGCAGTCCGTGCTCCGCGTGCCCCACGTCCAGCACCGCACCGCCCGGCACGCGCACCGGGGCGCCCCACGCAACCGGCCGCCCGTCCACCGTCACCCGGCACGGCGCCCCGCCCACGACGACGCGCACCGCGTGGTCCGGGCGCACCGCGCACCCGGTGGCGGTCGTCTCCAGGAGCGCGGCCCCGGCGGGGTTCCCGGCCAGCCGGTTGGCCAGTCGCGCGGACGGTGCGTCCAGGGCCCCGGCCCGTCCGACGCCGAGATGCGCGAAGCCCGGCCGGCCCTCGTCCTGCACGGTGGTCAGCGCACCGGCCCGGACGACGTGCAGGGACGCGTACGGCGCCGCCGCGTCCCCGCCCTCCGCCGTCCCGTCCCGGGGCCCCGGCAGCACCGCCCCGGGCGACTCTCCTTCGTACGGCGTCATCACGCGACCTCCACGAAGCGGACGCGGGTCCCCGGGGTCAGGAGGGCGGCCGGTTCGCGGTCCGGGTCCCAGAGGGGGCCCGGGTCCGGCAACTGCCCGATGAGCTGCCAGCCGCCCGGGGACGGGCGCGGGTAGACCCCGGTGTACGGGCCGGCCAGCGCCACCGCGCCCGCCGGGACCCTCGTCCGGGGCGTGGCCCGGCGCGGCACGTGAAGGGAGCCGGGCAAGCCGGTGAGGTAGCCGAAGCCGGGGGCGAACCCGCAGAAGGCGACCCGGAATTCCGTCTCCGCGTGGATCCGGGCCACGTCCTCGGCCGCCACGCCCCAGACCTCCGCCACCTCGGCCAGGTCCGGCCCGTCGTAGACCACCGGCAGTTCGACCGCCGCACCGGAACCGGAGGACGGCGGCGGAACCGTCCAGGCCCGCAGCTCCCGGGCGAGCGCGGCCACACCGTCCCCGGCCGCCCCGTCACCGGCGATCCCGTCGAGGAGCACCGTCCGTTCGCCGGGCACGATGTCCCGCACCTCCGGCAGCGCACCGGCCGCGCGACGGCGCAGCACCTCCGTGTGGAAGGCGTCCGCGTCCTCCCGGTGCGCCAGTTCCACGAGCAGGGCTCCGGGCCCGGCGGGCAGGACGGTGGGCGGTGCGGTGCGGGGGGCGGGGTGGCCGGTGTCCGTGCCGTGCCCCGTGGCCATGGCCCGTTCCGCGCTCATGCCGTGAACGCCCGTACGGTGACGCCCGCTTCCTCCAGCGCGGTGCGCACGCGCCGGGCGAGGGCCGCCGCGCCGGGGGTGTCGCCGTGGACGCAGAGGGAGCGGGCGGCGACGGGTATGCGGAGGCCGTCGGCCCCGGTCACGGAGCGCTCGACAGCGAAGGCCACGCCCCGGCGTACGACCTCGTCCGCGTCGTGCACCACCGCGCCGGGCTCCGTCCGGGGGACGAGGGTGCCCTGCGGGGTGTAGGCGCGGTCGGCGAAGGCCTCCTCGACGGCGGGCAGTCCTGCGTCGGCGGCCCGGTCGAGCAGCCGGGAGCCGGGGAGCCCGAGGACGGCGAGACGGCCCCCGGCCAGCCGTACGCCCTCGATCACGGCGGCGGCCTGCTCGTCGTCGCGGACGGTGCGGTTGTAGAGGGCGCCGTGCGGTTTGACGTACGAGACCCGGGAGCCGGCGGCCTCGGCGAACACCCGCAGCGCGCCGATCTGGTAGGCGACCTCGGCGGCCAGTTCGGCGGCCGGCACGTCCATGGCGCGGCGGCCGAAGCCCGCGAGATCGCGGTACGAGACCTGGGCGCCGATCCGTACGCCGCGCTCGGCCGCCGCCGCGCAGACCCGCCGCATCACGGAGGCGTCGCCCGCGTGGAAGCCGCAGGCGACATTGGCGCTGGTCACGCAGGTGAGCAGGGCTTCGTCGTCGGTGAGCGTCCAGCGCCCGAAGCCCTCGCCGAGGTCCGCGTTGAGGTCCATGACCGCGACGGGGCCGGGCCGCCCGTCCGCGCCCGGTCCGTCCGTGAGTTGCGTCGGATTCGTCACGGGCGCACCGTAGCGCCCGCGCCGCACCGCCGGCCCGGGTGTCTCAGCCGAAGAGGTTCAGCTCCGCCTCCCGCACGCCCTCCAGCGCGTACCGCGTCCCCACCAGCGGCCTGCCCGAGACCAGCCGGACGAGGGTGGCGCCGTCGCCCCGGTAGCGGCCGGGTTCGCGGTCCTCCCGCGCGGTGCCGACGGTCAGTTCCTCGCCGCTTCCGGTGAGTTCGGCGACGTACGGCACGGCCTTGACCTGCCGGGCGCGCGGGCCGATCAGCCGCAGGGCGTACGGGAGTCCGGGCCCCTCGTACGCGCCGGGCAGGCCCCAGGCGGCGCGGACGTCGCCCGCGTGGATCCACTCGCCGAGGGCGACCGCGTCCAGCACCCCGCCCGCGGCGGCGATCGCGGCCCCCGCCTCGGTCATCCCGTGCTCCAGCTCGTCGATCACCTGCTCCACGGTCCAGCCGGCCCGCTCCGCGATGTCCCGGTCGTTGCACTCGGGGCTGAAGACGTCCGGTCCGAACCGGCTCTCCACCACCCGGTTCAGGGCGGAGCCGCAGTGCGCGAGCAGATCGCGCACCGTCCAGCCGGGGCAGGCGGTCCGCAGCTCGAAGTCGGCGGCCGGGGCGGACCGGAGCAGCGGGACGAGGAGGTCCCGTTCGGTGCGGAGGAGGAGACCGGGCAGCTCGGGATCACGGGTGTCAGTCACGCACCCCATCCAATCACCGGGGCCCCGGGGCGCTCTTCCGTGATACCGGAAACGCGCATACTCAATTACCCTGAGTATCAAGAGTGTTGGCAGTCACCCGGAGACTCCTGGAGCCATCGTGTCCCTGTTGATCGATCTGGCCGGCCAGCTTGCCCCCCACTTCTCCTTCTTCGCCTCCCGGGTGGCGGAGGGTGCCCTTCAGCGCGCCTCCGACCGGACGGTCGACGCCGGTGAGGACTTCTTCCGCGGTCTGGTCCGCCCGGACGCGCGGGCGGACGACGCCGCGGACGCGCTTCCGGCGGAGACCGCCGACGAACTGCTCCGCATGTTCGGGGAGCTGGCCCCCGCCGACCGCGCACGGCTCGTGGAGGCGCTGCGGACCTGGCTGGACGGCTCCGCGGACGGCGCGGCCGATCTCGTCGGGCTCGTGGACGCCCCGCGGCCGGCGCCCGCCCCCGCCCCGCCGACCGTCACCATGACGTCGACCGGCGACAACAACACGCTGATCGGCCATATCGACCGGATCGAGAACTTCAACACCGCCCCGAGAGCCGACCGGCCATGAGCCAGGACCCCGGCGGCGGACAGCGGGTCAACGTCCGGTCGACCGGCGACGGGAACACGCTCATCGGCTCGATCGGTGTGCTGATGCAGGTCTTCAGCAGGCGGGCCTCGTTCGTGACGGGCTGGCTGTTCCTCGTGCTCTCCGTCGCCCTTGCCGCGTACGCCGTGTGGAACTGGCCCGGCGGTTCGCGCGGGCAGTACGCCGTCTTCTTCGTCTTCCTGCTGCTCGCCTTCCTCGCCGCCGTCGCCCACATCGGCATCCGCGCGCCCGAGCGCGCCCGGACCGGTGGGGCGCACCCGGCCCCCCGGGACGGCGCGCGGGCCCTGCTGCCGGATCTGCTGCTCGTCGCCTCGCTCGTCTTCTCGCTGATCGGCTGGTGGTCGTTCCAGAACGTGGTGCGCGGCGGCGAGGTGACGACGGCGATCCAGGTGCGCGGGAAGCAGCCGCTGACCGACGCGCCGGGCAGTGTGCTCACGCTGACGATGCCGCAGCCGGACCGGGCCGACCGGCGGGACCGGCTGCGGCTCACCCTGGAGATCGGCGAGGACGACCCGGACGCGCCGGCCTGCTCCCACAAGACGCGGGTGGTGCTCACCGCGGTCACCGAGGGCGTCACCCCGCGCCAGTCCGATCTGCCCGCCCGTTCCACCACCGACTTCGCCCTCGGGGATCTCGCCGACCGGGCCGGTGCCTCCTTCGAACTGCGGGTGCGGACCGACGAGGGCTGCACCCTGCGGCTGGTGGACCGGCAGGGCGTCATGCACAACGACTGACGGACCACTCACCCAGGGAACGAGGCAGGAGAGATGGCAGGAGCAGCCCGGCACCGCCGGGCGAGGGCCGTCGCGGCGGCCCTCGCGGCAGCCGTTCTGTACGTGTCCACGACCGGCTGCAATTCCGACCCTCCGTCGATCCTCGACAACGACACGGAGGTCGGGGCCAAGAGCGACCAGCCCGGTACGAGCTACTCGCCGCACGACGGCGAGTACAACGGCTTCGACATCGCCGTGGTCGGCACGCTGATGAACATGCTCGGCTACGAGACCCCGCGCTTCAGCGGCGTGCTGTCCAAGAACCGGGCGAAGCTGCTGCACGACGGCGATGTGCAGCTGGTGGCGGCGACCTACTCCATCACCCCGTCCCGGATGGCGCCCAAGGACAAGGGCGGCGACGACCTCGACTTCGTCGGCCCGTACGCCTCCACCCAGCAGGGCTTCCTGATCCGGGACGCCGACCGGAGCATCCGTTCGCTGGCCGATCTCAGCGGCAAGGTCGTCTGTGTCTGGAAGGGCACCACGTCCGCGAACGAGCTGAGCAAACCGGCCCACGACAAGATCGTGAAGCGGGTCGAGGAGGACGCGAACTACTGCGTGAACGCGCTGAAGAACAAGGAGGTCGACGCGGTCTCCACGGACCAGCTGATCCTGTACGGGTTCATGGACGCCAATCCGTCGCTCCGGGTCGTGGACGGCATCAAGTTCGGGGAGCCCAACGACTACGGCATCGCCATGGCCAAGGGCCATCGCAAGGACTGCGTCCGGCTGCGCGACAAGCTCACGCAGTACCTCAGCAAGGCGACCGCCTGGGAGAACGACTTCCGGAACAACCTTCCGGCCGTCCCCAAGGCGACCCGTGACGAGGCCCGGCCCACCGAGGACGAGGTCATGGCCCTGTCCTGCGTGGACCGGCCGGGCGACAGCCCACCGGACTGACACCGGGGGCCGGGATGCGACGGGCGGGCCCTGGCGGCAGCCCTCGGGCTGACACGGGGGGCACGAGAGGCTGCGGGCAGCCCATAGAGTCGCCGCCATGACCGAGAGCGCGCAGAGTCTCCGCGTCCGCTGGCAGGACACCCTCGTCGCCGTCCGGGGCGGTGGCGAGGGCCCCGATCCGCTGCCGTACGCCGACAACCTCCTGGCACGGTGGGCCGAGCCCCAGCGCCGGTACCACACCACCGACCATCTGGCGGCGGTGCTCGACCACGTCGACACGCTGGCCGCCCATGCCGAGGACGCGGACGCGGTCCGGCTGGCCGCCTGGTTCCACGACGCGGTCTACCGGCCGGACCGCTCCGAGAACGAGGAGCGCAGTGCCGTCCTCGCCGAGCGGGCCCTGGCCGAGGCGGGCGTGGACGCGGCGACGACGGCCGAGGTGGCCCGGCTGGTCCGGCTGACCGTCTCCCACGACCCGGCCCCCGGCGACCGCAACGGCGAGGTGCTGTGCGACGCGGACCTGGCGGTCCTGGCGGGCTCGCCGGAGGAGTACGCGGCGTACGCGGCCCGGGTCCGCGAGGAGTACGGCTTCGTGCCGGACGACGCGTTCCGGGAGGGCCGGGCGGCCGTGCTGCGGCAGCTCCTCGAACTGCCGAGGCTGTTCCGTACGCCGGAGGGGTCGGCGCGGTGGGAGGAGCGGGCCCGGCACAATCTGGCCACGGAGCTGGGTCTGCTGGCCGGCTGAGGGGAGCACGGACGCGGCGGGGGCGGCTGTCCCCGGGGCACGGGGGGGCTTGCGGGGCGGCTCGCTCGGGCGTTCGGGAATGCGGGGCACGGTCGCGCTGTTGCGAGGTGTCATGCCCGACTCCACCGCCAGCCGCACCCGTATGCCGCTCGCCGTATACATACTCGGCCTCTCGGTCTTCGCACTCGGCACGAGCGAGTTCATGCTCTCCGGGCTGCTGCCGCCGATCGCCGACGACATGAACGTGTCGATCCCGCGCGCCGGTCTCCTCATCTCCGCCTTCGCGATCGGCATGGTGATCGGCGCCCCGCTGCTCGCCGTGGCGACGCTCCGGCTGCCGCGCCGCACCACGCTCATCGCGCTGATCTCCGTCTTCGGCCTCGGCCAGGTCGCGGGCGCGCTGGCACCGACGTACGAGGTGCTGTTCGCCTCCCGGGTGGTCAGCGCGTTCGCGTGCGCCGGGTTCTGGGCGGTCGGGGCGGCCGTCGCCATCGCGATGGTGCCGGTGAACGCGCGGGCCCGCGCGATGGCGGTGATGATCGGCGGGCTGTCCATCGCCAATGTGCTCGGGGTTCCGCTGGGTGCCTTCCTCGGCGAGAACCTGGGCTGGCGCTCGGCGTTCTGGGCGGTCGGCGCGGCCTCGGCCGTGGCCCTCGTCGGGGTGTCGACGCTGATCCCCAGGATTCCGCTGCCCGAGGAGAAGCCGCAGCTCAAGCGGGAGATGTCGATCTACCGGGACCGCCAGGTGTGGCTGTCGATCGTGATCACGGCGCTGGCGGCGGGCGGGGTGTTCTGCGCGTTCAGCTATCTGGCGCCGCTGCTGACGGACGTGGCGGGGCTGGACTCGGGCTGGGTGCCGACGGTGCTGGCGCTGTTCGGCGTCGGGGCGCTGGTCGGTACGACGATCGGCGGCCGGGTCGCGGACGCGCACCTCTTCGGGGTGCTGCTGAGCGGGATCGCGGCCTCGACGGTGTTCCTGGCGGCGCTGGCCCTGTTCGGGGCGAACCAGGCGGCGGTGATCGTCCTCTCGTTCCTGCTCGGCGTCTCCGCGTTCTACACCGCCCCGGCGCTGAACGCCCGGATGTTCAACGTGGCGGGCGCGGCCCCCACGCTGGCCGGGGCGACGACCACGGCCGCGTTCAACCTCGGCAACACCGGCGGCCCGTGGCTCGGCGGCACGGTGATCGACCTGGACTTCGGATACGCGGCGACCGCGTGGGCGGGGGCCGCGATGACCGTGCTCGCCCTGGGCACGGTGGTGGTCTCGCTGCGGCTCCAGCGCCGGAGCCCCTCGGCGTCCCGGCTGGTGACGGGGGCTCCCGCGGCGGTGTCGAAGGACACGACGGCGGAGGTGTGCGCGCCCACGTCGGGCGGGTGAGGCGGGCAGCGGCTCAGGCCGGCGGAAGCCGGCCGGGAGTGGCTGGTCCGGGTGCGGCTGGTCCGGGAGCGGCCGGGCCGGGGGCCGGGCGGCCCTTGGGGCGGCGCAGTCCGGCCTCGGTGATGCGGCGCACCAGTTCCTTGGAGCCGATCTGCCGGGCCCCGGCCCGCACGGCGTCCTCGTACCGGGCCGCCGGCACGTCGTAGTGGTCGCGTTCGAAGGCGCGGGGCGGGCAGCCGATGGACGCGGCGAAGGCGTGCAGTTCCTCGAAGGACACGTCGCTGACCAGGTGCGACCAGAACCGGCCGTGTCCGGGCCAGTCCGGCGGGTCGATGTAGACGGTCACGGCCGCAGTATCCCCGTCAGTCCGCCGACCGGGGCGACGGCCACCGCCGCCTTCGCGCAGACCCAGTGCGGGTCGGGGCCCAGCTCGGGCTCGACGTCCAGGGCGTGCGGGTCGCCCGCGTCGCAGACCGGGCAGAGCGGCCAGCGGCCGTACCGCTCCAGCAGGGCGTCCTGCACGTCCTGGGCGATGAGCCCGGTGACGAACTCCGCTCCTTCCGGCCACTGCTCGACCCACCAGCGCCGGTGCGTCACCGCGTCCTCGACCAGCGAGACGATCTGCGCCTCCGCCACGTCTCCGGCGGCGAGATCGGCCATGACCAGTGCGCGGGCGGTGTGCAGCGCCTGCTCCAGGGGGTTCGTCTCCATGCGCCCATTGTCCACCCGGCGCCCGGACGCCCTGGCGAAAAGGGGGGTTGACGGACAGGAGGGTTGAAAATATCTTTCAAAGGTGACCCATGACCTGAAGGAAAGTTTCAGCCCGGATTCGCCGCCCGCGCCCGCCGCGCTGGCGGCCAAGGTGCGGACCCTCGCGCCGTCCATGACCCGCTCGATGCAGCGGGTCGCCGAGGCCGTCGCCGGTGACCCGGCCGGCTGCGCCGCCCTCACGGTCACCGGTCTCGCCGAGCTGACGGGCACCAGCGAGGCCACCGTGGTCCGCACGGCCCGCCTCCTCGGCTACCCCGGCTACCGGGACCTGCGCCTCGCGCTGGCCGGCCTCGCCGCCCACCAGCAGTCCGGCCGGGCCCCGGCCGTCACCGCGGACATAGCGGTGGACGACCCGATCGCCGACGTGGTCGCCAAGCTGGCCTACGACGAGCAGCAGACCCTCGCCGACACCGCCGCCGGACTCGACACGGTGCAGCTGGGTGCCGCGGTGGCCGCCGCCGCGACCGCGCGCCGGATCGACATCTACGGCGTGGGCGCCTCCTCGCTGGTCGGCCAGGACCTCGCGCAGAAGCTCGCCCGCATCGGCCTGATCGCCCACTCCCACACCGACCCGCACCTCGCGGTGACCAACGCCGTGCAGCTGCGCTCCGGCGACGTGGCCATCGCGATCACGCACTCCGGCTCGACGGGCGACGTCATAGAGCCGCTGCGGGTCGCCTTCGACCGGGGCGCGACGACGATCGCGATCACCGGCCGCCCGGACGGGCCCGTGACGCAGTACGCCGACCACGTGCTGACCACCTCGACCGCCCGCGAGAGCGAGCTGCGCCCGGCCGCCATGTCCAGCCGCACCAGCCAGCTGCTGGTGGTCGACTGCCTGTTCATAGGGGTCGCCCAGCGGACGTACGAGACGGCGGCCCCGGCGCTCGCCGCCTCGTACGAGGCGCTGGCGCACCGCCACACCCCGCGCACCCGCTGACACCCGGCCCTCCGGCACCCGCACCCGCACCCGCACCCGCACCCGCACCCGCACCCGCACCCGCGGAACCGTACGTACGAGTTCAAGAAAGCAGAGCCGCTCTCCATGACCTCCCTCACCGACACCGGCGCCACCCCCTCCGACGGATACGGCTCCGACCGGCCCGGCTCCGACGGACCGGGTTCCGGCGGACCGGGTTCCGGCGGATACGGCGAGCTGCGCGCCCAGCTCGCCACCCTCACCACCGAGGCGTTCCGCCCCGAGCTGGCCGAGATCGACCGGCTCGACACGGCGGAGATCGCCCGGATCATGAACGGCGAGGACCGTTCGGTGCCCGCCGCCGTGGGTGAGCGGCTGCCCGAGATCGCCGCCGCGATCGACGCCCTCGCCGAGCGGATGGCGCGCGGCGGCCGGCTGATCTACGCGGGCGCCGGCACGGCGGGCCGGCTCGGGGTGCTGGACGCCAGCGAGTGCCCGCCCACGTTCAACACGGACCCGGCCGAGGTGATCGGCCTGATCGCGGGCGGCCCGTCCGCGATGATCACCGCTGTCGAGGGCGCGGAGGACAGCAAGGAGCTGGCCGCCGCCGACCTCGAAGGCCTCGGTCTGACCGCCGACGACACCGTGGTCGGCATCTCCGCCTCCGGCCGCACGCCGTACGCGGTCGGCGCGGTCGAGCACGCCCGCGCGAAGGGCGCGCTGACCATCGGCCTGTCCTGCAACGCGGACTCCGCGCTGGGCGCCGCCGCCGAGCACCCGGTCGAGGTCGTCGTCGGACCGGAGCTGCTGACCGGTTCGACCCGGCTCAAGGCCGGCACGGCCCAGAAGCTCGTCCTCAACATGCTCTCGACGATCACGATGATCCGGCTCGGCAAGACGTACGGGAACCTGATGGTCGACGTCCGCGCCTCCAACGAGAAGCTGCGGGCCCGCTCGCGGCGGATCGTCTCGCTGGCCACCGGTGCCTCCGACGAGGAGATCGAGGCCGCGCTCGCCGCGACGGACGGCGAGGTGAAGAACGCCATCCTCACGATCCTGGGCCAGGTCGACGGCCCCACCGCGGCCACGCTGCTGTCCGCGTCGGACGGCCATCTGCGCGCCGCCCTCGCCGCCGCCACCCCCCGCACCACCTGACCCACGCTCCACCTCCGCACCTCCCGCACAGCAAGGCACCACGCACCATGGCTACAGAAGACAAGAACCGCGCCACCGCCGCCGCGATCCTTCCGCTCGTCGGTGGCGCCGCGAACGTCAGCTCCATCGCCCACTGCATGACCCGGCTCCGGCTCGGGCTGCGCGACCGCTCCCTCGTCCAGGACGAGGCGCTGAAGGCGGTCCCCGCCGTGATGGGCGTGGTCGAGGACGACACGTACCAGATCGTGCTCGGCCCCGGCACGGTCGCCCGGGTCACCCCGGAGTTCGAGAAGCTGGTCGAGGAGGGGAAGGCCGGGGCGCCGTCCCCGGCTCCCGCCCCGGCCGACGGCGAGCCCGCCGCTCCGCTCACGGCGGAGGAGCTGGCCGCGCAGGGCGCCGCGATGAAGGCGGCCCGCAAGGCGAAGAACGCCACCCCGTTCAAGCTGTTCCTGCGCAGGATCGCGAACATCTTCGTGCCGCTGATCCCGGCCCTGATCGGCTGCGGCATCATCGCCGGCCTCAACGGCCTGCTGGTCAACCTGGAGTGGCTGCCCTCCGTCACCCCGGCCCTCGCCGCGATGGCCTCCGGCTTCATGGCGCTCATCGCGGTCTTCGTCGGCTACAACACGGCGAAGGAGTTCGGCGGCACACCGATCCTCGGCGGAGCGGTCGCGGCCATCATCGTCTTCCCGGGCGTCGCGAACATCGAGGCGTTCGGCCAGAAGCTCTCCCCCGGCCAGGGCGGCGTCCTCGGCGCACTGGGCGCGGCGGTCCTCGCGGTCTACGTGGAGAAGTGGTGCCGGCGCTGGGTGCCGGAGGCGCTCGACGTGCTGGTCACGCCGACGCTGACGGTCCTGATCTCCGGCCTGGTGACGATCTTCGGCCTGATGTACGTGGCGGGCGAGGTCTCCACCGCGATCGGCGACTTCGCCGACTGGCTGCTGTCCAACGGCGGCGCGGGCGCGGGACTGATCCTCGGCGGCTTCTTCCTCCCGCTCGTCATGCTGGGCCTGCACCAGGCGCTGATCCCGATCCACACCACCCTGATCGAGCAGCAGGGCTACACGGTGCTCCTCCCCATCCTGGCCATGGCCGGGGCGGGCCAGGTCGGCGCGGCCCTCGCGGTCTACTTCCGCCTCCCGCGCAACGAGTCGATCCGCCGGACCATCAAGTCGGCCCTCCCCGCCGGTTTCCTCGGCGTCGGTGAGCCCCTGATCTACGGTGTCTCGCTGCCCCTGGGCCGCCCGTTCATCACCGCCTGCGTGGGCGGTGCCTTCGGCGGCGCGTTCATCGGCTTCTTCAACCAGCTCGGCGACGCGGTCGGCTCCACCGCCATCGGCCCCTCCGGCTGGGCCCTCTTCCCCCTCCTGGACGGCAACCACGGCCTCGGCGCCACGATCGCCATCTACGCGGGCGGCCTCGTCGTCGGCTATCTGGCGGGCTTCCTCGCCACGTACTTCTTCGGCTTCAGCAAGGACCTCCTGGCCGAGTTCAACGTCTCCCAGGAAACCCCGTCCGACGCCCGCCCCCACCCCGCCCCGGACACCACCGCGGCCACCCCCGCGCAGACCCCAGCCGGGGTCTGACACCCACCCGCACACCGAAACGGCGGCATCCCCGGTCAGGGGGGTGCCGCCGTTTCTCCGTTCCGCCCTGCCTCCCGGACGCGAGAAGGGCCTCCTCAGGTCGGGAACGCCTCCGTGTCGAGCGTGACGTCGAAGGGCCCCGGCAGCGCGAGCGGCTTGCCGAACGGCACCGCGTCGGAGCGCTTGTACGTGCCGTCCTCGTTGGGCTCCGTGAACACCGTGGACATCGGGCCCCGGGTGTCGAACCGGTCGATCAGCAGATACACGGGCACGCCCGCGCGGGCATAGGCGCGGTACTTCTTCGTACGGTCGTCGCGGGCGTTGCCCTGGGAGGTGATCTCGGCGACGAGGCGCGCGTCGGCGGCGTCCATCGGGTGGTTCACCTCGGGGTCCGCCGCGTCGACCAACGCGGTCGGCATGACGACGAGATGGGGAACGTACAGCCGCCCGAGGGATGCCACGTGGACGCTCAGGGTCTGGTGGGCCCCGAGCGCGTCGGGCAGATTGCCGTACAGGCTGCGCCTCACCTCACCGACGATCACGTGGTGACCCATCGGTGGCGGCGGAATCAATTGGATCCGCCCGTCGCCGATCTCCGCGCGCCATCCCTCGGGCACGTCCAGCTCCCGCCAGGTGCGCAGCAGATTGCTCCAGCTGCTCCGGGCACGATCTGTACCGGCCCCTGCAGCGGTCATCACACGTCCTTCGTCGGAGGTCTGCCGGCGGGAGGGAGCGTAGACCGGCGACCGCACGATGCCGGGCCGTATGCACCGACGTCCCACGATCGTGTGAGCCGCGCACCGAGCACCGCCCGGCGCTCACCGTTCCGACGGATCCGGTTCCGGTTCCGTCGTCCGCGCCGGGCGGAGGGTGACGAGGGCGATGCCCGCGCAGCAGACCGCCAGGAGGAGGAGTTCGGGGGCGGAGGGGGCGGGGGCGGTGCGCAGGGCCCAGTCGCCGAGGCGGACGGTGAAGGGGACGGCCAGTTGCACGGCGGCCGTGAAGACGGGGCCCCGGAGCAGGATCAGCCGGTGCTGTACGAGGTAGGCGGGGGCGTACACGACGCCGCCCAGCAGGACGATGCCGCCCACCGCCGTCCAGGTGGGCGGGTGCGCGATCAGGGCGGGCAGGGACATCGGGAGGAGCAGACAGGTGGCCGCCGCCAGGAGCACCGGCAGGACGACGAGGGGCGGCAGCCCCGGCAGACGTTGCCGGTAGAGGAAGCCGTAGACCGCGAAGGCAATCGTCGCGGCGGCGACCGGCAGCAGGCCGACGAGGTCCAGATCGTCCGCGTCCACGCCCAGTGCCGCGTAGCCGACGCCCGCCGCGCAGGCCAGGACCGCGCCCGCCGTCCCGCGCGGCCCCGCCCGTTCGCCGAAGAACAGCGCGCCGACCGCGACCGACGCACAGGGCAGGAGGGCGACGACGAGGTTGGCGAGCGAGGTGCCGACCCGGGCGATCGACAGGAGTGTGCCGGCCGCGTACCCGGCGAAGCCGAGCAGGCCCAGCAGCCAGACGCTCCCCGGTCGCGCCGCGACCCGCCGCAGATCGGCCCGGCCGGACGCCGACGAGGCGGCGACGGCCGTCAGCACCAGACAGCACACGGCGGTACGGCCCACCGCGACGGTCAGCGGATCGGTGCCGGTGACCAGGGCGCCCGAGAGCAGCCAGGTTCCGGCGAGCAGCAGCACGAGAACGACCGGCAACGCTGGGCCGCCTTCCGGGAGGGTGAACGGGCCGGGGTCAGCGGACGGACGAGGCCGGGTCCTCCGTCGGACGGGCATCCGGCGTGGCCTTCCCCGCCAGGGCCAGCAGCGCCGCGTGCGTCTCCCGGTCGGCCGCGGCGATCAGTCCGCCCGCGCCGGTGTGGACGGGGCCGCCGTCGATGCCGGTGACGACGCAGCCGGCGGCCTCGCACAGCGCGATCCCGGCGGCGAAGTGAACGCTGTCGCGCAGGCCGGTGCCCCCGTCGGTGACGTACGCGGCACGGCGCCCGGCGGCGACCCAGGCGACGGCCAGGGTGCTGGAGACGACGCGGGGACGGAAGCGTGCGGCGAAGCCGGGGGCGGCCAGGAGGTCAACGGCGCGGAACTCCGGGGCGTGCGGGAACGGCGGGTCGAGGTTGACGTCGACGAGCGCGGAGGACGGCGAGGGCGACAGCTCCTCGTCCACCCCGTCCCGGCGGACCCGGGCCCGTACCCCGTCGGTCCAGAACACCTCGTCGTTGAACGGATCGGCGGACGCGGCGGCGGTGGTCGCACCGTCCGCCCGCAGCGCCACGTTCACCGCGACCAGCATGTTCCGCACCGCGTAGTTGAGCGTCCCGCACAGCGGGTCGACCAGCCACCGCCGCCGCGCCCCCGCCGCCCCGGTGGCGCCGCCCTCCTCCCCCGTCACCGCGTCGTCCGGCCGCGCCGCCCGCAGTACGTCGAGGATCGCCCGCTCCGCCGCGAGGTCGGCGCTCGTGGCGAAGTCGCCGCCGGACTTGTCGATCCTCCGCAGCGCGGTGCCGTACATCTCCCGGACCACGACGGCACCGGCGAGGGCGGCGCGTACGGCCAGTTCGGCATCGCTCTCGGCACCGGGGCCTGTGGGCACGGCAGCACTGATGCTTGTCATGCCCACAGGCTAACGAGGGGATTCCCCGCCCTTCCCGACGCCGTCGCCTCACGCCCCCACGTACGCCGCCAGATGCTCCCCCGTGAGCGTCGCCCGGCTCTTCACCAGGTCGGCAGGGGTGCCCTCGAAGACGACCTTGCCGCCGTCGTGGCCGGCGCCGGGGCCCAGGTCGATGATCCAGTCGGCGTGGGCCATGACGGCCTGGTGGTGTTCGACGACGATGACGGACTTGCCGGAGTCGACGAGGCGGTCGAGGAGGCCCAGGAGCTGTTCGACGTCGGCGAGATGGAGGCCGGTGGTGGGCTCGTCCAGGAGGTAGATGCCACCCTTCTCACCCATGTGGGTGGCGAGCTTGAGGCGCTGGCGTTCGCCGCCGGAGAGCGTGGTGAGCGGCTGGCCGAGCTTGACGTAGCCGAGGCCGACGTCGGCGAGGCGTTCCAGGATGCGGTGCGCGGCGGGGAGCTTCGCCTCGCCGTCGCCGAAGAACTCCTCCGCCTCCGCGACCGACATCGCGAGCACCTCGCTGATGTCGCGCCCGCCGAGCTTGTACTCCAGGACGGAGGGCTCGAACCGCTTGCCCTCGCAGTCCTCGCACGGGGTGGAGACCCCGGCCATCATCGCCAGGTCCATGTAGATGACCCCGGCCCCGTTGCAGGTCGGGCAGGCGCCCTCGGAGTTGGCACTGAACAGGGCGGGCTTGACGCCGTTCTCCTTGGCGAAGGCCTTGCGGATCGGGTCCAGGAGGCCGGTGTACGTCGCCGGGTTGCTGCGCCGGGAGCCGCGGATCGGGCTCTGGTCGACCGAGACGACGCCCTCGCCCTGCGGGATCGACCCGTGGACGAGGGAGCTCTTGCCGGAACCGGCGACCCCCGTGATGACGGTGAGGACCCCGAGCGGGATGTCCACGTCGACGTCGCGCAGGTTGTTCGCCGACGCGCCGCGGATCTCCAGCGCCCCGCTCGCCTCCCGGACCGTGTCCTTGACGGTGGAGCGGTCGTCGAAGTGCCGCCCCGTGATGGTGTCCCCGGCCCGCAGCCCCTCGACGGTGCCTTCAAAGCAGACCGTGCCGCCGCCCGTACCGGCACCCGGCCCCAGGTCCACCACATGGTCCGCGATCGCGATCGTCTCCGGCTTGTGCTCGACGACGAGCACGGTGTTGCCCTTGTCGCGCAGCCGCAGCAGCAGCTTGTTCATGCGCTCGATGTCGTGCGGGTGCATGCCGATGGTCGGCTCGTCGAAGACGTACGTGACATCGGTGAGCGAGGAGCCCAGGTGGCGGATCATCTTGACGCGCTGCGCCTCGCCGCCGGAGAGCGTGCCCGCGGCCCGGTCGAGCGACAGATAGCCGAGGCCGATCTCCACGAACGAGTCGAGCGTCTGGCGCAGTGCGTCGAGCAGCGGCCCCACGGACGGTTCGTCGAGCCCGGCGACCCACTCGGCCAGGTCCCGGATCTCCATGGCGCAGGCGTCGGCGATGGAGATCCGCTTGATCTTGGAGGAGCGGGCCCCCTCGCTGAGCCGGGTGCCGTCGCACTCCGGGCAGACCGTGAAGGTGACCGCGCGCTCCACGAACGCCCGGATGTGCGGCTGCATCGCCTCCTTGTCCTTGGACAGGAAGGACTTCTGGATCTTCGGGATCAGTCCCTCGTACGTGAGGTTGACGCCGTTCACCTTGACCTTGACCGGCTCCCCGTACAGGAAGGCCTGGAGTTCCTTCTTGGTGTACTTCGCGATCGGCTTGTCCGGGTCGACGAAACCGGACTGTGCGTACACCTGCACGGTCCACTGGCTGTCGGACTTCCAGCCGGGGATCGTGAACGCGCCCTCCGAAAGCGACTTGGAGGCGTCGTACAACTGGGTGAGGTCGATGTCGGAGACCTTGCCGCGCCCCTCGCAGCGCGTACACATGCCGCCGGTCCGGTTGAACGTGGCCTTCACCGTCTTCTTGCTGCCGCGCTCGACCGTGATCGCACCGGCCGCGCGGACGGACGCGGTGTTGAAGGAGTACGCGCTGGGCGGGCCGATGTGCGGCTTGCCGAGCCTGCTGAACAGGATCCGCAGCATCGCGTGGGCGTCGGTCGCGGTCCCGACCGTGGAGCGCGGGTCGGAGCCCATGCGCTGCTGGTCGACGCTGATGGCGGTGGTGATCCCTTCGAGGACATCCACGTCCGGCCGGGCCAGGCTGGGCATGAAGCCCTGCACGAACGCCGGGTACGTCTCGTTGATCAGCCGCTGCGACTCGGCGGCGATGGTCCCGAAGACCAGGGAGCTCTTCCCGGATCCGGAGACGCCGGTGAAGACCGTCAGCCGGCGCTTGGGGATGTCGACGCTGATGTCCTTGAGGTTGTTCACCCGTGCGCCGTGCACCCGGATCAGATCGTGGCTGTCACCCGAGTGCGCGGTGGCCGCCGGGGTCTGCGTGCTCTTGGCCCTGGTCATGAGTCTCCATCCGTGGGCGGGGCCGCCCCCGCGGCCCCGTCGATGTCGCAAACGGCCGGGAGGTCCCGGTCCGGGGTCGTGCGGACGGTACGGTCCCGTCCTGACGTCGCCGTGTGGACGGGACGGTCCCGTACCGACGCTGCCGTACGGACCTTACGGATCCGTCCCGGCGCATCCGTAAGGACGATACGGTCCCGTCCTGACGTCGCCGTGCGAACGATACGGTCGCGTCCCGACGTCGCCGTGCGAACGGTACGGTCCCGTCCCGGCGCCGCCGCTAGGACGGTACGGTCCCGTCGCTGCGCCGTACGCACAGCTGTGGCGGTTCAGCGCGCCTGGACGCGGATCAGGTTGCCCGCCGGGTCGCGGAGCGCGAAATCGCGGACGCCCCAGGGCTGGTCGGCCGGTTCCTGGACGATGTCGGTGGTGCCGGACTGAGCCTTCTCGAAGGCGGCGTCCAGGTCGTCGGTGGCGAGGAGCACCCGGGCGAAGGTGCCCTTGGCCATCATCCCGGTGATGGTGGCGCGCTCCTCGTCGGAGACGGACGGGTCGGCGTACGGCGGCTCCAGGACGATCGACGTCTCGGGCCGGCCGACCGGTCCGACCGTGATCCAGCGCATGGTCCCCTGCCCGACGTCGTTGCGCACCTCGAAGCCGAGAACGTCGCGGTAGAAGGCCACCGAGGCGTCCGGGTCGTCGTGCGGAAGGAACGTGGAGTGAATGTTGATGTCCATGCCCGCCACGCTAATCCGGCTTCCGGGAGGCCGCTTCTCGATTCCTGACCGGTCGCGAGACCTGCTTCTCGACGCAGGACGGGAGACCGGCGCGACTGTCGTCGGCCTCCTTCTTGTAGACGCTGGGCGACACCCCGACCAGCTCCGTGAAGCGGGTGCTGAACGTGCCCAGCGACGCGCACCCGACCTCGAAGCACACCTCGGTGACGCTCAGGTCCCCCCGCCGCAGCAGGGCCATGGCCCGTTCGATCCGCCGCGTCATGAGATACCCGTACGGCGGCTCCCCGTACGCCCGCCGGAACTCGCGGCTCAGATGCCCGGCGGACATGTGCACGCCCCGGGCCAGTTCCTCCACGTCGAGCGGCTGCGCGTACTCCCGGTCGATCCGGTCCTTGACCCGGCGCAGCCGCGCGAGGTCGCTCAGATGCTGTGCGGGATCGGTTCTGCTGCTCACCGTGGAATCGTGCCACGGGGAGCGGACGGATGCCGGGAGTACGGCGTATCAGCAGGTACGGACGATCACCGGGCCCCGGTTCGGATGATCACCAGGCCCCCGGTGCGGGCGGCGGGACCACCTCCGGGCGGTCGTCGCAGGTGATCGTGTTGGGGAGGAGCCAGGGGGCGAGCCAGCCGCCGTCGTTGCCGCCCCGGTCGGTGAGGGCGAACTCGGAGCCGGTGGCGGGGAAGTTGAACGAGCCGCAGTTGTTGACACCGACGGCGCCGACGTGGCGGGCGTCCACGTTCTCGAAGCTCGCGCCGCCGGCGGCGCGGGCGCTGAGCACGGAGGTGCCGGTGCCGTCGACGTGGATGTCCTTGAAGCGGATGCCCTTGATGTCGTACTGGTCCTTCACGGCCCAGTCGGAGACCAGCATGATCGCGTTGTAGGTGCTGTCGAGGTAGTGGTCGCCGGTGACGCGGATGTCGGCGTCGATGGTGCGGTCGAGGGCGAAGACCCAGAGGGCGCCGAGGCCGATGTTCCAGTTCAGTTCGTACGTGCCGGCGCGGACGGCCGTGTTGTCGGTGAGGTCGAGCCGCCCGGTGAACGGTTCGGCGCCGAAGCGGGCGCCGATGTGCAGGGCGCTGCCCTCGCGGACGGGGTCGGCGACGAGGTTGTGCGAGACGGTGGTGTCGGTGCCGCCGTAGATCGCGATGCCGTTGGCGAGGACGGGCGTCTGCACGGTGTTGTGGTCGAAGGTGTTGCGGGCGTTCGCGGTCTTCTCGGACCACATGGCCAGTCCGTCGTCGCCGGAGTTCCGTACGAACGTGTTGGTCACCCGTGAATCGGTCACACCGGTGTGGAAGTTGATGGCGTCGGCGATCTGGTCGACGATCATGCTGTCGCTGATCCGCAGGTTCTTCATCGGCCCGTCGAACCACATGCCGACCTTGGTGTGGCTGATGTGCAGACCGCTGATGGTCGAATCGCTCATGGCGCCGCCGATGGCGTTGACCTGGTCGGTGTCGACGCGTTCGCGTACGTCGCCCTCGATGGCGAAACCGGAGAGGTGGACGTCGTGGCTGCCGCCCTCGGCGGCCGGCTTCCCGTAGAACCCGACCCCGGTGTGCACGGACCCGTCGGCGGCGGGTTCGTCGAGGGTGACCTCGCGGCCCTTGATCTTCGTGTACCAGTTGCCCGCCCCGGTGATCGTGACGTCGTCGACGACGATGTGGCGGTCGACGCGGTACGTGCCCGGCGGGAGGTACACCTTGAGGTGGGTGCGGCGGGCGAAGGCGATGGCCTTCTCGATCGCCCCGGCCGCGTCGCGCCGCCCGGTCGGATCGGCCCCGAAGGCCAGGACGTTGGCGGCGAGGAGTTCGACGTGCGGCGCGCCGACGCGTTCGGAGTCCAGCAGGTCCACGACGGTGGAGACGCCGCCCCGGGCCCCGGCGGGGACGGTGAGCCGTACGGTGTCGCCCGCGCGGTACGTACGGCCCAGCAGCAGCCGCTGCTCGTCGTAGAAGTGGGAGGGCCGGAAGGGCTTCGCGATCTCCGGCGCGGGGGTCGTGGCGGCGGGCACGCAGGAGCATTCGGTGATCCACCAGTCGGGGTGGAGCAGCCCGGCGCCGGGGTCGTTGGAGAACGGGTACTGGTTGTACAGCCAGGAGTACTGCGAGGTCAGCGTCATCGTGGACCGTTTGGCACCGTTCACCGCGACGTCCAGCGGTGCGGTGGTCCCGCCGCCTCCCGGCGCGTCCGGAACGCTGTAGCGCACGGTGATCGCGTTGGCAGCGGCGGGCAGCGTGAACTCCACGTGCTGCCCCGGCTCCAGCCGCACCGCCCGGCGCCCGGACGCCTCCGACGGCAGCGTGTAGGCGGTGCGGTCGGGGCCGATGACGGTCCCGGTGGTGGCCGCGTTCTCCGCCTCCTGCTCGACGAACGGCACCTTCGCGCCCCGGCCCGCGACGAGCTGCGGATCGAGCGCGGCCCGGGTGACGACAGGCACTGCCGGTGCGGTGGGCCGCGCCCCGGCCGGTGCGGCGGCGAGCACGCCCGCCCCGAGGGCTGCGGCAGTCAGGGCGGCGACGGCGGAGGCGTACAGCCCCGTACCGCGTGTCCGGCGGGGTCTTCGTGGCATGGCGGGGCCCGTCTCTCTGCGAGGGGAGGGGTGGTGACGAGCGACAGTAGGGCGCGCGCGACACCGCCCACAAGGCCCATGCGAGAAGATTCCACACAGCTGACGCGATAATGCGAATCAGCATCATCTTTTTGCGTAACAACCGCCCACACTTGCAGCACTTGCAGGCGGTTGCGTGCCCACCGACCCCCGCCCACACCCCATCAACGGGGCAGCTGCCCCTCCCGGTTGACCTCCGTCACCCGGGCTCTCAGCACCATCCCCCGCGAGGCCGGCCGCACGCAGTCGGGCGGACAGTCCCACTCCGCCCCGCCTCCGGGCGGCCGTAGCTGCACGTCCGGCCCGACATGCCCCATCACCCGCCCGATCCGCCCGTCCCGGACGTCCACCACGTACGCCCCCGGCCCAGGCACCACCGCCCCGGCCTCCGTCCCGCCCGGTTCACACGTCACGACCGGACCTCCCCAGCCCTTCCAGCGCCTCGCTCAATCGCAGCGCCGTGTCGAGGTTGCAGCGCCCCAGATCGACCAGGGGCACGGGCTCCTCGACGGCGTACGAAACCGGGTCCACCCGCAACGACGGCAGCACGACCCCGACCCCCGCGAACCCGCCCTTCAACCGCGCCACCAGCTCCTCCGCCGTCCGCACCGTGCCCACCACCGCTTTGCGCCGCTCCGTAGTCGTCATGATCCATTCCTTCCACTCTGAGTAGTTCCAACGCATACCCAGCGTGGCCATTTCCTCGATAGCCTGGAAGGACTACGGCTCCAACAACCGCACCTGTGCCACCAGGAGTTGTCATGCCAGGCCCCAGAAAGCTCGACCCCTCCTCTTCCCCACGCGCCCTCCTCGGCGCCGAACTCCGCCACCGCCGCGAGGCCGCCGGCCTCTCCCAGACCGACCTCGGCGCTCCTCTCTTCGTGAGCGGCTCCTTCATCGGCCAGTTGGAGTCCGGCGTGCGCCGGATGCAGATGGACCAGGCGGTGAAGTTCGACGAACTGTTAGGCGCGGACGGGTTCTTCGTACGGAACTGCCGGGCGCTGAAGAAGTCCAAGTACCCGGAACACTTCGCGGAGGCGGCCGAGGCGGAGGCGCGGGCGACCGAGATCAAGGAGTACGCGCCGCAGCTCATTCCGGGGTTGTTGCAGACGGAGGCGTATGCGCGGGCGGTGTTCGAGGCGGGTCGGCCCACCGCCACCGACAGCGTGATCGACGACCTGGTGGCGGCCAGGCTTGAGCGCGCGCAGATTCTCGCCGATCCAACAGTGCCGATGTTGTGGGTCGTCCTGGACGAGTCGGTGCTTAGCCGAAAGGTGGGCGGGCCGAAGGTAATGGCAGCAGCGTTGCGACACATCGCAGCGCTTGCCAGGCGGCGCAGAGTCATCGTTCAGGTTCTGCCGTTCTCGGCGGGCGCCCACGCAGCCCTGGAAGGGCCACTCAAGCTCATGACCTTCGAGGACGCTCCCCCGCTTGCGTACCTCCAAGGCCTCGGCACCGGCCAGTTGCAAGACGACCCAGCCGCCGTCCGCCAGCGCGAACTGGCCTACGATCTGCTGGCGGCCAACGCGCTGTCACCGGCAGCGTCCCTGGCCTTGATCGAATCGGTGGCGGAGGATTACGACCATGAAGCTGAACAGCTCTGACTACGGCCTCTCCACGGCCACTTGGCACAAGTCCTCGTACAGCGGCGGCGACGGCGGCAACTGCGTTGAGATGGGCACCTGGCGCAAGTCCACCTACAGCGGCGCGAGCGGCGGTGACTGCCTCGAAGTCCACGACGGCCACCCCGACATCGTCCCCGTACGCGACTCCAAGGTGACCGACGGACCGGCACTGGTCTTCCGGGCGGCGGCCTGGTCGGCGTTCGTCAGCGGCCTCAAGGGCGCGTAGCCGGGCCCGGCAGCCCCCGCCCACCCCTCATCCCACCGGCTGGGTGAGGTTCACCGCGTTCCCGTCGGGGTCCTTGATGTGGGCGACGCGCTGGCCCCAGGGCATGTCGTTCGGGGCGCCGCCGACCGTACCGCCCAGGGCCTCCACACGGCCGAGGGTCTCATCGACGTCGCCGACGGCGATGCTGAGCACGATGCGCGGTGCGGGGGCATCGGGCGCGGGGTCGTCCTTCGGGGAGACGAGCCCGAGGTTGGTGTCGCCGATGCGGAGGCCGAGGTAGAAGACGGGGCCCTTCTCCGGGACTCGGAAGATCTGCTCGGCGTCGAAGAGTTGGGTGTAGAAGGCGCGCAGGCGGTCGTGGTGGGCGGTCACGATGACGGGCTGGATGGTGGACATAGGGGCCTCCTGTCGGGAACGGTCGTGGCACTGATCAGACCGTTCGGGGGCGGAGAACTCATCGGTGGAGCCGTGACCTCCCGCGCGGGGCGAAACCCTTGGGCGCTCCGTGACACGGCGTGCCGGGGTGATTCGCCGTGGACGCACCTGAGACACCGCACCGCCGCCGTCAAGGGCCGGTTTCGGAGGCATCCGGAACCGGCCCTTGATCATGTCTGGGAACGGTCGGGTCCCGTGGGGACCGGTCTCATGCGAGCGGTGTCACCGGGTCACGGCGCGGGGGTCGGGGAGGGGGTTCCGCCGGATGAGCCCTGCTGATCCAGCGTGTCCGCGAAGGCCCGGAGCGCATCGGCCAGCTCCTTCTTCGTGGGAAGTTGGTCCACCTTCTTCTCCAGGCCGTCGATGCGTTCCGCCAGTTCCTCCAGGGTTGCGGGGTTCGTGGGGTGGGACGTGGGCACGTCCGTCGGGGACGGGGACTCGGGATCCCCTCCTCCACCCGTATCGGTGCCGACGGAACCACCGCCGTCGGTGCCGCCCGAACCGCTGACGGAGCCGCTGTCTCCGCCGCCGCTGTCCGCGCCGCCGACGTCGCCGCCGGTGGTGCTTCCCGGGTCGGAGGTCTCCGTGGGCACGGGAGTCGGGCCGGACGATCCGCCGTCCTCGTCCGCTGCCGCGATGGCCCCGCCCACGCCGAGTACGACTGCGGCTGCCGCAGCGGCCAGCGCCACTGCCATGCGTCGGGTCCGGATCTTCCTCAGATGCGTCATCTTGTGGACAGTAATCACGGATCAACGCGGAGGGTCCTCTTCCGCGGATTTGGGCCGGGGGCGGCCCGCATCACGCGCCGCCCCCGCCCGACGAGAAGGTCCGCGGGATCCCTGGCGGGTCAGCGGTCAGCGGTCAGCGGACGCGTTCGTGCCCGCCCAGCCACTCCGAGCGCTCCCGCCGGCCCCCGCGTCACCGTCCTGACCGCCGGAGCCGTCCTCGCTCCACGCGCCGTCACCCGACTCGCTCCAGTCGTCCGAGGCGCCGCGCCCCTGCGGCGTACGGATGAGGGACGCCGCAGCGATCGCACCGATGAGGAGGGCGACGGCGGCGCCGTAGTACACGGCGGAGTAGCCGTCGACACCGTGCGAGCCCGCGCTCCCGTAACCGCCGCCGATCGAGATGAACAGGGTGGTGAAGACGGCCAGGGCGATCGAACCGCCGAGCTGCATCGACGAGTTCACGGCGGCCGAGGCCGCACCGGCGTCGCTCCACGGGACGCCCGCCAGGGCCACGTTCTGGACCGCCACGACGACGCCGGCCAGGCCGATGCCGACCAGGAGCATGCCCGGGAGCACCTGCGTCGCGTAGTCGCCGTCCGGCGTCAGCTGGGCGAGATGGACCATGCCGAGCGCCGAGACGAGCAGGCCGCCCGACATGACCCATCGGCCGCCGAACCGTTCGAAGAGACGCGTGCCCAGCGGAGCGACGACCATCGTCGAGGCAGCCATGGGCAGTGAGGCGGCACCGGCCAGCAGCGGGCTGAATCCGAGCAGTGCCTGGAGGTGGTACGCCTGGAACAGGGTGGCTCCGATGTAGACGGCGCCCACGGAGGCCTGGACGACGAGCGCGCCCGCGCGGGTCCTGTCGCGCAGGATGCGCAGGGGCAGCAGCGGGTGCTTCGTACGCGCCTGGACGGCGACGAAGACGGCGATCAGCACCACGCCGAGCGCGAGGAAAAGCAGCGTGTCGGACGCTCCCCATCCGTGCTCGGACAGGGTGAGGCCGTAGACGAGGCTGCCGAAGCCGAGGGTGATGGTGACCGCGCCCAGCAGGTCGTGGCCGTGGCGGCCGCTCAGCCGGGACTCGTTCACGAACAGGATCGCGCCCAGGACGCCGAGGACCGCGAAGAAGATGTTCACGAGCAGGCACCAGCGCCAGCCGGCGTACTCGGTGAGCACACCTCCCAGCGCGAGACCGATCGTCGCACCCGTTCCGGCGACGATGCCGAACGCCGCGAAGGCCTTCGCCCGCTCCTTGCCGGACGTGAAGGCGACCGTCAGCATCGACAGCGCGGCCGGTGCCAGCAGGGCGGCGAACGCACCCTGGGCGCCCCGCGCGATGATCAACTGCCCGGCGCCGTCGGCGAGACCGCCGACCACCGAAGCGGCGCCGAAGCCGACCATTCCGGCGATGTAACTGCGCCGGCGCCCCCAGAAGTCCGCGACGCGGCCTCCGAGCAGGAGGAGGGCCCCGAAGGCGAGCACGTACGCGGTGACGACCCACTGGCGCTCGGCGTCGGACATCCCGAGCTCCACCTGCGCCTTCGGCAGCGCGACGTTGACGATCGTCGCGTCCAGCACGATGACGAGCTGCGTCATACAGATGACGGCGAGCGCCCACCAGCGTCGGGGGTCGAGAGGGACAGCAGACATGACAAAACCTCCGGTTTCATCGAATGAAGCCGGAGGTTTCAAGCCTCGGACGAGCCTCCCGGGGGAGACAAGCCATCCTCGATCGGATCGAGCGGAGCGGCCATGCTAACGCACTCGCCGCAGCGGACGCGTAGACGCGAACACGGGCCGGCCCCGCAGGCGAATGCTCGCGGGGTGAGCCTGGCGAACGAACGGACGCTCCCCGGCCTTGTCCGGCCGGCCGGTCCCGTGGTTACTGATCCCATGGTCGATACGGATCCGGCGCCTCCCCCGACGGACGCCCTGCCTGGCGCTCACGCCCCTGCGGCGGTCCGGCGGCTGCACGGGTGGCTCGGCACGGTGCTGGCGGCGGTCATCGCCACGGCCACGGCGGCGCTGCTCGGCCGCGCGTGGGACACCTGCGACGTGGGCGTGAACAACGCGGCCAACAGCGGATTCCTGCTCTGGCTGTTCATCCCGGGGATGTGGACGGTCCTGCTGCTGACGTGGGTCGCGGTCGGCGCCCTCCTCGGCCGCCACCCCGTTCCCCACGCCCTCGCCCTCGCGGTGGCCCTCCTCGCCGTCACCTGGTGCGCCCTCTCCCTGTTCTGGGAGGGCCCGGCCACCCCGGCGTGCCCTGGCGGGGTGCCGGGGTGGTGGCCGGGGTTCGTGCCGGTGCCGGGGTTCTGAGGGGGTTCGCGGCCTGCGCCTACGGGGTGCGGGTGAACCGCGCGTTCCGGCCGGGGCGGCGCCCGGCTGTCAGCCACGGGTGGTGGTGCGTGCGACCCAGGATGTCGCCGCTGTGCGCTGCGGCGACGAGGCCGGTCACCGGGGCAAGTACGAGGGCGAGAAGCATCGGCGCGTAGCCGCCATCGGTCGCCATGGCAACGATGGCGAACTCACCGACGCACAGGATGCCCGCGACACCACCGGCAAGCAGCCCCCGCAACGGAGCCCGGGAAGCGACCCGTTCGGGGGCCGCCGCGAGCGCCGCACCGGTCGCCGCGCCCAGCAGGACTCCCACCGCCAGGCTCCCGGCCGCTACGACGGCACCCCGCGCCAGACCCGTGAACGCTTCGTGCGGATCCGTCGGCAGCCACATCATCGCGCCCACGAAAAAGGCAGCGCCGAAGAGCGACCCCAGAGCGGCCCCGATCCGCACCCCCAGACGCACGCCACGCCCGACCACAGCTCCCACCACGACTCCCCCAGCACAGCTCCCGTCACAGCTCCCCGGCACCCTACTGGCCCGGCCGACCGGGCCCCTCGCTCCTCACCCCCCTTCCTCCTCACCTCGCCTCCCGCTCCCCCTCCCCCCCTCCCCTCCCCCGGTGCACACTGGCCGCATGCTCCCCGACCGGCTCGTCTGGCGTGATCCCCGGCCCATTCCTCCGCACAATCGGCAGGAGCCGGTGACCGTGATCGTGCGCGATCCGGCGTTTCATGAACCCGGGGACGGTGACGACTGCTCGGTGTTCGGGTACGCCTGCCGGACGCATGGGCGGGCCTACGGGCGCGGGGTGTGCGGGGAAGGGGCACACCTCATCGCGCTGGAGTGTCAGGAGCACGGGCTGGAGAACATGTGGCCGCAGCCACGGATGCTGCTGATTCCGGAGGGGTTCGATCCGCCGCTGGGGGAGGCGGAGTTGGCGCGTATAGGGACTGAGTGGGACGGCGGCTGATCCCGGCTGCCTTGACGGGGAGGACGTACTGCCCGCGTACGACCAGGAGTTCGCGGTAGCCGAGCGAGGCGGCCCGGACCGCGACGGCGACCTCGCCCGGTCCGAGGGTGCGCGGCCGGTGCGCACGGAGGGCCAGGCCCTCGATCCCGGCACCGGAGTCGACGTGGTAGCTGCGCACCCGAGCCGCGTGGGCCGTGTTCATCGTGGTCATCCCTCGATGAACTGGTGATCGCGGACGATACGGCCGTCGGGACCCAGCACCAGGATCTCCAGCCCGGCGCCGACGACCCCGCCGCCGTCGCGGGCCACCATCTCCCAGGTGAACTTGACGACGTCGTCAAGCCGGTCGGCGTCGCCGCACGACCGGAAAACGTACGTGCCCGGCGCGACGAACTCCTCGTGCGCCCGCGTCACCCGGAAGTCCAGGGCCCGGTGCCCGCGCGCCTCCAGGACGAGACGGTCGAAGCCCAGCGTCTCGGCGCTCCGGCGCATCTCCTCGGGCGGCTGGAGCAGATGGACCGCGTCGGCCGCCCACAGCGCGCGCACGGCGGCGCGGCGGCGCTCCGCGTCGGGTTCGTTCCATACGGCGACGTAGCGTTCGGCCAGCTCGTCGGTGTCGGTGCCGGTATCGGTGCCGGTATCGGTGTCGGTCATGGAGAGGGCTCCTCGTCGGCGCTTGCGCGGTGTCCGGTGTGTGCGGCACCGACCCTGCTTGCGCCCCTCGGCCACCGGCAATTCCCCGCAGGGAATCGCGCACGGACACCCGGCCCGGCTACACAGGAGGGGTGATCAGTGAATCGGCCGGGGCCGGGCTCGCGGGAGCGTTGCGGCAGTGGCGCGTCCGGCGGCGCGTCAGCCAGTTGGAACTGGCCGTACGGGCCGGTACGACGCAGCGGCACGTCAGCTTCATCGAGAACGGGCGCTCGGTCCCCGGGCGCTCGATGATCATCCGGCTGGCCGAGTCCCTGGAGGTGCCAATCCGCGAGCGCAACGAGCTTCTCCTCACGGCCGGATTCGCGCCGGTCTACCCGCGCACCCCGCTGGACGACCCCCGGCTCGCACCGATCCGTACCGCCCTCGAACAGATCCTGCGCGGCCATCTGCCCTACCCCGCCGTCGCGGTGGACCGGTACGGCGACCTCGTCTCGGCCAACGCCGCTTTCGACGCCCTCATCGCCGGTGTGGCCCCGCATCTGCTCGTCCCCCCGGTGAGCGTCCCCCGGTTGCTCCTGCATCCGCAGGGCCTCGCCCCCCGGATCGTCAACCTCGACACCTGGGCCTGGCACGTCGTCGACCACGTACGGGCCGAGAGCGTGCGCAACCCGGACGACCGGCTCCGGCGTCTGGCCGACGAACTCACCGGGCTGGTGCCGCCCCGGCCGCGCGAGACGCCGCACCACGTCGGCTTCGCCGTACCGCTGCGGCTGCGCGCCCCCGGTCCGGACGACAGCAGGGAGCTCACCCTCGTCACCACGCTCACGCACTTCGGGACCGCCACCGACGTCACCGTCGCCGAACTGCGGCTGGAGGCGTTCCTGCCGGCGGACGAGGCGACGGCGGCCCTGCTGGCCGAACTCCTCACGCGGTGAGCACAACGGCACGGGCCGGGAGTCAGTCGTCCCGCACCCGCGCCAGCCGTTCCCGTACCGCGTCGGCCTCCGGGTCGTGGAGGTCGTCGAAGAGGGCGGCGGCGGCCTGCCAGGCGCGTCGGGCGTCGGAGGTGCGGCCGGTGGCCTCGTGGGTCTCGCCGAGGCGGACGAGGGTTTCGGCCTCGTGGTAGCGGTCGGCGGAGGCGCGGAAGAGGGTGATGGCCTCGTCGTAGCTGGCGAGGGCGCGATCGTAGTGGGCGAGGCGGTGGTAGGCGTAGCCGAGGCTGTCGAGGGTGGCGGCCTGGCCGTTGTGGTCGCCGGTGCGGCGCTGGTGGGCGAGGGCCTGGGTGCAGCTGACAATGGCGCGGGCGTAGTCGCCCTCGGAGGCGTGGAGCCAGCCGATGGCGTTGAGGGTGCGGGCCTCGCCGTCGGCGTTGCCGGAGAGCCGGTGGAGGCGGAGGGCTTCGTTGCCGTGGCGCAGGGCCTCGGCGGACCGGCCGGCCATGAAGCAGAGTTCGACGTAGTTGTGGAGGGTCTGGGCCCGGCCGGTGGTGTCGTCGAGGGCGGTGTAGAGGTCGAGGGCCCTGCGCAGCTGCGCCTCAGCGGCTTCGGCGCCGCCGAGGCGGGAGTTGGCTCGGGCGAGGAGGCGGCAGGCCATGGCCTGGCCGGCCGGGTCGTCCGCCCGTTCGGCGGCGGCGAGCGCGGTCTCCTGCACCGTGCGCTGGTCCTGCCACAGACCGTTCGGGGCGAGGTAGGCGGTGATCGCCCAGGCGAGCTGCCAGCAGTACGTCTCGAACCCGTGCCGCGCGGCCTGGGCCGCCGCCCGCAGCAGCACCTGGAGCTCGGCGGCGAACCAGGCCAGCGCCGCATCCGCGTCGGTGTCGGCCTCGTGCGCCGGTCCCCCGTCGTCGTGTCCGAGCCTCGGTACGGGGGTGATGGCGTTCCACTGCGGCTGCACGAGGACGGCCGCGCGGTGGGCCCGGTGCAGCAGGTGGTCGTAGAGCCGTTCCCGGGCGGCGCGCCGCTCCTCCTGCGGCTCCTGAGTGGCGGCGAGTTCGGCGGCGTGCGCCCGTACGAGATCGTGGAAGACGTACCGTCCGGGCGTCTGTTCCGTCAGCAGGTGCAGCCGGGTCAGTTCCCGCAGCCCCTTCCGTACGTCCCGCTCCGGGCCCCCCGCCAGCGCGGCCGCCGCGCCCGGCGTCAGCTCCGGCCCCGGATGCAGCCCGAGCAGCCGGAACAGCCGGGCCCCGTCGTCCGTGAGGGCGCGGCACGACCACGACATCGCCCGCCGCGCGTCGGCGTCCTCCAGCGCGTCCAGCACCGCCCCGGCGGGCCGCAGTTCGGCGGCGAACGTACGCAGGGGAAACGCCGGATGGCCCGCCACGCGTCCGGCGACCACCGCGAGGGCCAGCGGCAGCCGCCCGGTCGCCGCCACGATCTGTGCCGCGGCCTCCGGTTCCGCCGCCACCCGCTCCCCGAGGTGCCGGACCAGGACCCCGATGGACTCCGCCTCCGTCAGCACGTCCAGACCGACCGGCCGGGCCCCCTCCCCCGCCACCAGCCCGCCCAGCCGTTCGCGGCTGGTGACCACGACCGTGCTGTTCCCGGCACCGGGCAGCAGCGGCCGCACGTGCGCGGAGTCCCGCGCGTTGTCCAGGACGACGAGCATCCGCCGCTCGGCCAGCAGGCTGCGGAACAGTCCCGATCTGGCCTCCTCCCCGGCCGGAATACGGGACTGCGGTACGCCCAGCGCCTCGATGAACCCCTGGAGCGCGTCGGCGGCGGTGAGGGCGCCCTCCTCGTCGTATCCGCGCAGGTTCACGTGGAGCTGCCCGTCGGGGAAGCGGTCCGCGATCCGGTGTGCCCAGTGCAGCACGAGCGTGGTCTTCCCCACCCCGGCCATGCCCGTCACGGCGACGACGGTCGCGGTGGGCGGACGGTCGGGCGGCCCGGCCGTCAGGCAGGCGTCGAGCGCGGAGAGCGCGGTGGCCCGGCCCACGAAGTCCGGGGTGACAGGTGGGAGTTGGCGCGGTACGACGACGGCAGGCGCGCCGGAGCGGGGCGGCGTGCCGGAGGGCGGTTCCTCCGGGGCCTCCGAAGCGTCCGGGGCCTCCGAGGCGTCCGGGGCCTCCGAGGCCTTCGAGGCGTCCGGGGTTCCGGAGGCCGCATCCACGGCCCTCGCGGGCTCCGCCCCGCCCCGCTGCCGGAGGATGTCCGCGTGGAGGCGGGTCAGCTCCGGACCCGGTTCGAGGCCCGTCTCACGGACCAGTTCGTCGCGCGCCCGGCGGTAGGCCTCCAGCGCACCGGACAGGTCGCCGGTGCGGTGGAGGCCGAGCATCAGACGGGCCCAGGCCCGCTGCCGCAGCGGATGCGCGTCGACGAGGTCCCGCATGCGGCGGACGACCTCCGCGCAGCGGTCCTCGCCGAGCAGGGCCGCCGCGAAGTCCTCCTCGGCGTGGCAGCGGCGCTCCTCCAGCCGGGCCGCCCAGCGCGTCAGGACGTCCGGGACCGGCAGTCCGTCGAGGACGGGGCCGCGCCACAGCTCCAGGGCCAGGTTCAGCTCCTGGCAGGCGAGTTCGGTGTCCCCCTGGGCCAGTGCCCGTCTGCCGTGCGCGGCGGCCTGGTCGAAGAGGTCGATGTCCCGGCGGCCCGGTCCGACCAGGAGCAGATAGCCGCCGGGGGCGCGCACCAGGCCCTCGCCCAGGACGCTGCGCAGACCCCTCACGTACGTACGGCGGTTGGCGGCGGCCGAGGGCGGCGGGTCCTCTCCCCACAGGGCCGCGTCGAGGACGGCTGCAGGCACGACCTCGGAGGGGCGGCTGAGCAAGGTGGCCAGAACCAGTCGCTGTTTGACGGAGCCCAGCTCCACGCCCACGTCACCGCGATAGGCCGCCAGTGAACCGAGAAGAGCGAAACGCATTCCCTATCACCCCACCCGCAGGGGCATCGGCTCACCGCGCGAGCCAACGCCTCGTTGTACGCGCGCTGTACGCAGAATATGCGCAGGTCAGCTTAGCGTTCCGCTTGTTGTCGGCAAGCACTCAGCTAGGAGTTATGCGATGCGTATGTCCCGGAGAGCCGCGCAGGCCGCTCTGACCGCAGCCGTCCTCGGCGGTTCCATGATCGTCACGGCGACCCCGGCCATGGCGGCGACGCTGGCACCGTCCTGTGTCGGCCGCATGGTCACGCAGACGACCGACGGATTCGACGTGCTGCTCTCGAACAAGTGCGGCTACACGGTCTCGGTGAAGGTCGACGTCTCGCTGGCCCCGGACAGCCCGTGTTACGTGATGTCGAAGGGCACCAGCAAGATGTTCTACTACCACGGCATCCTCGGTAACTACACGCGCACCATCACCTGCTGACGTCTGCCGTCGCCCCCGCGCACGGGTACGGGCCCCTTCCCCCTTGTGGCCCGTACCCGTCACGCGTCTTCGGTGAAGATCCGATGCAGGGTGCGTCCCGGCCATGGCCACGCGGCGCCGTCCCCCCGTACCCTCAAGCCCCTTCCGTCACAGGCTCTTCCAAGCCACGGACACCTACGCGTCCAGGGGGACCACGCCATGGGAACCGTCATTCCGACCGCCATCGTCATCATCTTCCTCGTGCTCCTGGTGGTCTGGATCGTCACCTCGTTCACGGGGGGCCGGAGGCGGTAGAGCTGTCTCCGAGGCGACGAGTGCGGTACGACGGGCCCGGAGCTCAAGCCGCGAGACGCGGGCGCTCTTTCTGAGGAATGGGTGGTGGGACCGTGCCCACCCTCCCGCCCTCCCCGGTGACCGGCGGACCCTCGCCCCGTCCGCTCCGCTCATGTGGCGAGCCGGAAGCCGGGCCTCCGTACCCACGCCCGGACGAACTCCGCCGAGCCGTACGCCTCGGGCCACGGGCTCGACGCCAGCGCGACGAGACCGGGGAGACCGGCCACCACCGACCGCTGCCCGTCCGCGAGTTCGGCGCACACGACGCCTCCGACGATGTCCATGACCGTGGCGGTCAGCAGGGCGGTGACGAGGTGGCTGACGGGGCGGGAGGCGGACGCCATGACGGTCACGGCGTGGGTGGGGGTGAAACCGATCAGGCTCTCCCGGTCGACCTCGTCGTCGTGCTCGGCGTCGAAGAGTTCCTCGTCGCCGATGCCCGGCCCCATGATCGAGACCGTAAACGGACAGGGCGGCTCCTCCTCGCCACCATCGTCCGTGGCGCCGAGACGGTCCGCGCGGACGCACAGGTCGTACGCACCAACCCGCGACTCCTCGAAGTACCAGGCCAGGCAGGCTAGATGATCGCGCAGCCGCTGCATGGTGCCGGGCGGGACGGGCCCCGCCAGCTCGATCGTCAGGACCGGTGGGCTCATGGGCGGAGCGTAGCCACCGGCACGATGAAACGGTACGGCGTAGCGGTACGGACTGGCGGTACGAAGCAGCCGCAAGGAGAGCAGGAAGGGCAACCTCCACCCAGAGGGTTGACTTTCTGCGATCAGCTTGCAACCTGCCGTAATCACGCTCTAGCGTCAGCCCCAACCAGACGGCCCCCGCCGGTGCACAAACACCTAGCAGGGGCCTGACCAGTTCCGATCGAATCGAGCGATCTCATGGCTGTCGACGAGTTTAGTGCTGCCCCTTCCTCCACGCCCGGCCCCGCGCCGGAACGTCATCCGATGGCGAACCCTGGCTACGGCAAGCACTCCGCACCCGGTCAACTCCGGTCCACCGGCCATGACTTCGCCCATCTCCGCCCCCGCGACGCGGCGGTCGCCGCCTATATCGACGGGCTCTGCGACGGGGCCGACATCTCCGTGAAAACGCTCGCCAAGGTGCTGCCCTACGGGCAGTGCGCGCTGCGGACGACGCTGAACCGGCTCCAGGAGGCCGGGCATCTGCGGCGGGGCCGCGAGTGTGTCGAGGCGGACGGGGTGCTGCTCTGGGTGACGCGGACCTTCTTCTCCCGTACGGCGCGCGACGACGCGTGGTGGGCGGCGTACGCCCAGGGCGACGTACCCCCGGACGCACCCCGACGCCGCACCCGTTCCCGCGCGTTCGTCCTGCTGGCCGCCCTCGGCCGGACGGCCCCCTCCCTCACCCTGTCCTCCGCCCACTGCACCGCGCTGGAGCCGCGCGTGACGGAATGGCTCGACCGGGGCGCCACCGAGGGCGAGATCCTGACCGCGCTCACCCAGGGCCTCCCCGTGCCCGTCCACAGCGCCTTCCACCTCGTCTCCGCCCGCCTGCGCGACAAACTGCCGCCCGCCCGCTCCGCCCCCGCCCGGCCCACCGTCCTCCTGCGGAGCCTGGAGTGCGGCGAGTGCCGGGCCCCCGGAAGCCCGGAGGCCCTGCTCGGCGGGGTGTGCGGGGCGTGCCGGGGCGGCCCGCTCGACGACACCCCGCACGGCGGCCCGGCCGGCGCGGTGCCCCCGCGGCTCGTACGGGACCGGATGAACGCCGTACGCGAGGGGCTGGTGCGCCGCTCAGTCCCGGCGGCTCGGAAGAAGCGACGCCAGCGCCTGTGAGCGCTGGGCGACGAGGTCGCCGTACGTGCCGTCGCGCTCGGCCCAGCGGTGCATGAGGACGCGCTCCACGAGGATCTCGTCCGGTGTGGGCTCCTGCGCGAGCAGCCGCATCGCCTCGGTGGCGTAGGCGTCGAGGGGCAGCGCGTGCGGGTTCACCTTCTCCTGTCCGCCCGTGGCGACGGCCGGCGGGACCAGCTCGACCACGCCGACTCCGGTACCGCCGAGCTGGGCGCGCAGCGCCTCGGAGTACGCGTGGACGGCGGCCTTCGACGCGGCGTAGCCGGGCATCGGCGGGAAGGGCAGGAAGGCGATGCCCGAGGTGACGGTGACGAACGTGCCGCTCCCCCGGCGGAGGAGGTGCGGGGTGAAGGCGTCGATCACCCGGATGGTGCCGAGCAGATTGACGTCGATCGTCGTGGCCGTCGCCGCGAAGTGCGCGGGGTCGCGGAGGTCCTCGGTGTGCATGACGCCCGCCATGGTCACGACGGTGTCCAGGCCGGGGTAGCGGGTCAGTACGGCGTCGCGGGCGGCGGTCACGGAGGCGTCGTCGCTCACGTCGACCCGGACGGTCCCGAAGCCCTCGTCGGCGAGTTCCGCGAGCGCGGCCCGGTTCCGTCCGCCCACGGCGACGGTGCTGCCCGCCTCCGCGAACCGGCGGGCCAGCTCCCGGCCGATGCCGGAGGTGCCGCCGACGACGAGGACGGTGCGGCTGGTGAGGTCCATGGTGGGTCCCCTTCTCGTGAGTGGGTGATGGTTTCGCCCGAGGCCCGGGGTGTTCTCCGGGCCCGGGGTGGGTCGCGGTTCTCCGGGCCCGGGGAGGATCGTGGCTGGTGCTTCTCCGGGCCCGGGGCGGGCCGTGGGTGGTGCTTCTCCGGGCCCGTCCTCGCAGTCTCGGCGTGCCGGGGCGGGGGCGGGAGGACCCCGTGCGTCCCTGGTCCTGGCAGGGCCCCCTTCCGCCGCCGCGTACCGGATTACCGTGGACGGCATGAAGGACGAGGAATCCGGCAACCGGCTCGGCGCGTACCTGCGCGCCCGGCGCGAACTGGTCTCCCCGGCGCAGGCGGGCATCCCGCCCGGCACGAACCGGCGCGTTCCCGGGCTGCGGCGCGAGGAGGTCGCCCTGCTCGCGGGGATCAGCCCCGACTACTACCTGCGCCTGGAGCGGGGCCGCGACACGAACCCCTCGCCCCAGGTCCTCTCCTCACTGGCCCGCGTCCTGCGCCTGGACGACATCGAGCGGGCGTATCTGCTCAGCCTCACGGCGGGCCGCCCCAGGGCCCCGCGCCGCAGACGGCCCGAGCGGGTGCCGGACCGGGTCCACCAGCTGCTGGCCCACCTGCCGGTCCCCGCGTTCGTGGAGGGCCGCGCCTTCGACGTGCTGGCCTCCAACCCGCCGGCCCTCGCCTTCTCACCGCGCCTGCGGCCCGGTCTGAACCGGCTCCGCTCCCTCTTCCTCGACCCCGAGGAACAGGCCTTCCAGCAGGACTGGGAGACCGCCGCCGTCGATTTCGTCGCCGCGCTGCGCACCACCATCGGGGACGACACCGACGACCCCCGCTTCGTCGAGCTCGTCGGCGAACTCTCCCTCTCCAGCGCCCGCTTCCGCACCCTCTGGGCCCGCCACGACGTCCGCGCCCTCGACGGCGGCACCACCACCGTCCACCACCCCGTCGTCGGAGAACTCCGCCTCCACCGCGACAAGCTCCCGGTGGACGACGTGATCCTCGTCGTCTACTACCCGGACAAGGACAGCCCCAGCGACGAGAAGCTGCGTCTCCTGACCACCCTCACCGCGTAAACGGCACACAGTCCGCCCCCACAAGACCTCCGGGTCACCCGCCCGGAACGACGACCCCGCGCAGCGCCTCCGGCACCGGACAGACCCGCTCCGCCGGGACCAACCGCCGCGCCCCGACCGGCCCGCCCCATCATCCCGCACGGGGCCGGTCAGGCCCCCGCATCCTCCGATTCCCCCGGCAGCAGCAACTCCGATTCCGCGTGCACCGTGAGCCGGATCGGGACGAACTCCGTCGCTTCGGCGCGGGGTCGGCCGGTGCCGGGGTTCTGGGCGTAGCGGGGGTGGGCGGTGGGGGCGAGTTGCCAGCGGATGCGGTGGCCGGGGGCGAAACGGTGGGCGGTGGTGCCCATGGCGACGGTGAGGTGGGCGGGTTCGCCGGGGGTGGTGCGGAGTTGGGCGATGCCGTCGCAGAGGTTGGTGGAGCGGCCCTGGGGGTCGACGTCGCAGAGGCGGGTGAAGACGTCGCCGTGGCCGGTGTCGGTGGAGGCGCTGATGCGGGCGGTGACGGGGCCGAGGACGGTGAGGGGTTCGGTCAGGGGCGGGCCGGTGAAGGTGAGGACGTCGTCGCGGGCCTCCAGGGCCGCGTTGTCGCGGGGGCCCGCGGTGCGGGAGAGGAGGGGGCCGCCGAGGGTGGGTGCGGGGTCGGCCGGGTCGTGGCGGACGGTGGCCAGGGGGGCGTCGTCCGTGGGGGGCTGAGGGGTGAGGTGGCCGTCGGGGGTCGGGTGCAGGGAGGTGGTGGCGGCGGGGGCGGGCGGCCAGGCGTCCAGGTCGCGCCAGCCGGTCTCGGTGTCGGAGCCGGAGCCGCCCACGTGGACGCGTACGGGGGTGGGGCGCAGGCCCGAGCGGTCGTCGCAGAGGTGGGCGCGGAGCCAGGCCAGGGTGTCGGCGAAGACCTCGGGCCAGCCCTGCTGGAGAGCGGAGGTGTGGGTCCAGGGGCCGAGCAGCAGCGTGCTCTCGGTGCCCGCGCGGCGCAGCCGCTCGTACTGCGCGAAGGTCTGCCCGGCGAGGACGTCGTACCGGCCGGTGATCAGGGCGGTGGGGACGCCGGAGGTGTCGGCGGCCCTGGCGGTGGACGCCCCCTGCCAGTACGGGTCGTCCGCGTCGGGGTGGGTCACCACGTCGTCCAGCCAGGGCACGTCCGTCCCGAGCGCCGCCGTGTAGGAGCCGCGCAGCGGGCGGGCCGCGGTGATCGCGCGCATCCCGCGCTGGAGGCGCAGCGTCGCCCTGATGAGGGGAAGCATGCCGCGCTGCTGGTAGGTCATGCCCGCGCCGACCGCGAGCGCGGTCTCCAGATGGAGCACCCCGTTCGTGTGGAAGAGGGCGTACGGATCGTGCAGGCCGACCTGGACCGCCATCGCCTTCAGTTCCGGCGGCGGGTCCAGGGCCAGGGCCCACTGGACGTAGCCGAGGTAGCTGGGGCCGACCGTGCCCAGGGCGCCCGTGAACCAGGGCTGTTCCCGCAGCCAGGCCACCGTCGCCAGGCCGTCCGCGGCCTCGTTGCGCCAGAGGTCGAAGGTGCCGCCCGAGCCGCCGGTGCCGCGGCAGCTCTGGAGGACGACGTGGAAGCCCTGTTCGGCGAAGAGGATCCCGTACTGCGGGGACCACGGCACACCCCGCCCGTAGGGCGAGCGGACCAGCAGGGTGGGGAAGTCGCCCTCCTCCCGGGGGAAGTAGTGGTCGGTGACCAGTGCGCTGCCGTCGGCCGCCGGCACCGTCAGACCGGACTCCCGGGCGACCTTGTGGCGGGCGGCGGGCAGCCCCTTCCAGGTGGCCCGCATCAACCGCGCGGACAGCGGCGGCTTCGCCGACGGGGGCGCCCAGGAGGACTTCGGCCGGTCGGCATGCGCGGGTGTTGTCATCGTTCGCCTCCGTCGCTCACATCATTCTCGTACTGTGTACGAGAATAACGGACGCGTCGACGCCCCGGATGATGGGGTACGGGCACGGCGGGACGGGACAGCCGCGCGAGGAACAAGGAAGGGAGCGGCGCGATCGTGAGCCGTACGGACGGGGCCGGGGAGCAGGAGGGCGGGAACGCCGCCCGGGGCGGGGGTGCCGCCCGGGGTGAGGGTGCTGCCCGGGACGGGGGCGCCGCCCGCGACGGGGGTACCACCCGGACCGGGGTTGCCGCCCGGAGCGGAGGCATCGATCCCAGACAGCTCTGGCTCGCGCACGGCGGACCCCGGCGGGGGCGCCGGCCCGCCTTCAGCCGGGCGGCGATCACCGCGGCCGCCGTGGCCCTGGCGGACGCCGAGGGGATCGACGCCGTCACCATGCGGCGGGTCGCCGCCGAGGTCGGCGCGGGCGTCATGTCGCTCTACAGCTACGCGCCCGACAAGGAGACGCTGCTGGACCTGATGATCGACCACGTCGCCGGCGAGCTGTCCGCGTCCGGCCCGCTCACCGGCGACTGGCGCGCCGATCTCAAGACCATCGGCCACCGGCAGCGCGCCCATATGCTCCGGCACCCCTGGCTGCCCGCCGCCGTGCGGGACCCCCGCACACCGGGCCCCCGCACGCTCGCCTTCCTGGAGCACGCGCTGGCCGCCCTGCGGCCCAGCGGGCTCGACGGGGCGGCGCGCCTGGAGGTCTTCGCCCAGCTCACCTCGTTCGTGGCGGCCCAGGTGGCCTTCGAGGTCGGTCAGGCCCGGGTGGCCCGGGACCCCGGCCGGGTCGCCGCCGAAGCGCTCTATCTGGCCGAGGTCGCCACCGACGGCAACCATCCGGAACTGGCCGAGGCGCTGGCGACCGCCGGCCGGCCCGCCACCCCGGACGCCGTGTTCGACCGCTTCCTCACCCGTCTCGTCGACGGCCTCGACGCGGACTGAGCCCGGACACGCAGAAACACCGGACACGCAGAAACACCGGGACGCCACAACGACACCGGACGCGCAACGACACCGGCCCCCGGGGACGAGTCCCCGGGGGCCGGTGTCTGCGTACTGCTGGGCCGCTGATCCGTCAGGATCAGAAGTCCATGTCACCGCCCGGCATGCCGCCCGGAGCGCCCGCGGCAGCGGCCTTCTCCGGCTTGTCGGCGATGACGGCCTCGGTGGTGAGGAAGAGCGCGGCGATGGACGCGGCGTTCTGCAGGGCGGAGCGCGTGACCTTCGCCGGGTCGAGAATGCCCTCGGCGATCATGTCGACGTACTCGCCGGTCGCGGCGTTCAGACCGTGGCCGACGGCCAGGTTGCGCACCTTCTCGACGACGACGCCGCCCTCAAGACCACCGTTGACGGCGATCTGCTTCAGCGGGGCCTCCAGCGCCAGCTTGACGGCGTTGGCGCCGGTCGCCTCGTCACCCGAGAGCTCCAGCTTCTCGAAGACGGCCGAGGCCTGGAGCAGAGCCACGCCACCACCGGCGACGATGCCCTCCTCGACGGCGGCCTTGGCGTTGCGCACCGCGTCCTCGATGCGGTGCTTGCGCTCCTTGAGCTCGACCTCGGTGGCGGCACCGGCCTTGATGACGGCCACGCCGCCGGCCAGCTTCGCCAGACGCTCCTGGAGCTTCTCGCGGTCGTAGTCCGAGTCGGAGTTCTCGATCTCGGCACGGATCTGGTTGACGCGGCCCTGGACCTGGTCGCTGTCACCGGCGCCGTCGACGATCGTCGTCTCGTCCTTGGTGATGACGACCTTGCGGGCGCGGCCGAGCAGGTCGAGACCGGCGTTCTCCAGCTTGAGGCCGACCTCCTCGGAGATGACGGTGCCACCGGTGAGGATGGCGATGTCGCCGAGCATGGCCTTGCGGCGGTCACCGAAGCCCGGGGCCTTGACGGCGACGGACTTGAAGGTGCCACGGATCTTGTTGACGACCAGGGTCGACAGGGCCTCGCCCTCGACGTCCTCGGCGATGATCAGCAGCGGCTTGCCGGACTGCATGACCTTCTCCAGCAGCGGAAGGAGGTCCTTCACGTTGCTGACCTTGGAGTTGACGATCAGGATGTACGGGTCGTCCAGGGACGACTCCATGCGCTCCATGTCGGTGGCGAAGTACGCCGAGATGTAGCCCTTGTCGAAGCGCATACCCTCGGTGAGCTCCAGCTCCAGACCGAAGGTCTGGGACTCCTCGACGGTGATGACGCCTTCCTTGCCGACCTTGTCCATGGCCTCGGCGATGAGCTCGCCGATCTGGGTGTCGGCGGCGGAGATGGAGGCCGTCGAAGCGATCTGCTCCTTGGTCTCCACGTCCTTGGCCTGCTCCAGGAGGGCGGCGGAGACGGCCTCGACGGCCTTCTCGATGCCCCGCTTGAGAGCCATCGGGTTCGCACCCGCGGCCACGTTGCGCAGGCCCTCGCGGACGAGCGCCTGGGCGAGAACGGTGGCGGTGGTCGTACCGTCGCCGGCGACGTCGTCCGTCTTCTTGGCGACCTCCTTGACCAGCTCCGCACCGATCTTCTCGTACGGGTCCTCCAGCTCGATCTCCTTGGCGATGGACACACCATCGTTGGTGATCGTGGGGGCGCCCCACTTCTTCTCGAGGACGACGTTGCGACCCTTGGGGCCAAGGGTGACCTTGACGGCGTCGGCGAGCTGGTTCATGCCGCGCTCGAGACCGCGCCGGGCCTCCTCGTCGAACGCGATGATCTTGGCCATGTGAAGTGGTCCTCCCGGACAGGGGTGGATTGCTCCGGACCGAGTGGCGCCCGCGACGGACGGCCTGCGTGCCGGTGGTTCCTTGCCCCACCGGACCTGCGGGCCTCACCGGCCCGGTCCAAGTTCTGTCACTCTCACCTGGAGAGTGCTAAGCCCAATGATTAGCACTCGACCCCCTTGAGTGCAAGCGCCTCCCTCCGGAGTGTGGACAACCGGAGGGGCGGCCGGGGGCGACGGGAGGGGCGGCCGGGCAGGTGGACGCACACGCGCGGAGGGCCCGTACCCGGGGATGCTTCCCCTGGGTCCGGGCCCTCCGTGCCTGAGTGGCGTCGTTGACCGACTGCGTCGTGTCCGGCCGGGCTCAGCCGACGGCGAGCTTGACCATGTCCGCCTGCGGCCCCTTCTGGCCCTGCGAGATCTCGAACTCAACTCGCTGACCCTCTTCGAGGGTGCGGTACCCGTCCATCTGGATCGCGCTGTAGTGGACGAAAACATCCGCACCACCGTCGACCGCGATGAAGCCGTACCCCTTCTCCGCGTTGAACCACTTGACGGTGCCCTGAGCCATGCCTAACTCCCCTATTACTGGCCCTTTCACAGGACCGCACTTCGCGGACCCGGGTCAGAACCCACCCTCCGTCAGGAGAGGGTGCGTGCGCCGGAACGCGTCGACCGCGGCTGAATGTATCTGCCCAACTGCCCTCTGCAACAGGTCAATCAGACGAGAATTCTGAGCAGCCCCGATCGCCCGAATATGGGGAATTCATGAGATTCCAGGGCAAGTCGGGCCAGGCAAAGGCCACTTATGGCGCAAGCTGCTCGAACACTTTGGCTGCATCTTGTCGTGGCCGGGCGCATTCTCGTATGCGGGCGGCACGGGCAGCGGAGGGGACTTCCCACACTCTACCGCGCTCAACCATGCAGAATTGCCCCCTCCGCTTCTCTCGCGGAGGGGGCAATACCGGTGACGCGGTGGAGTCGGGCCGCCCGGAGCGGCCCGGGGATCAGCAGCCGCCGGCGACGGCGGGGATGATCGAGATGCCGGCGCCGTCCGGGGTGGCCGTGTCCAGGCCGCCCTCGAAGCGGACGTCGTCGTCGTTGACGTACACGTTGACGAAGCGGCGGAGCTTGCCCTGGTCGTCCAGGACGCGGGCGGCGATGCCCGGGTGGTTCTTCTCCAGGGACTCGATCACCTCGGAGAGGACGGCACCCTCCGCGGGGACCTCGGCCTGGCCGCCGGTGTAGGTACGGAGGATGGTGGGGATGCGGACCTTGACGCTCATGGTGTGCCCTTCCTGAAGTCTCGGGTGATCGAAAGCTACTCAGTTACCGGCGAGTCCGGCCGCGCGGAACGCGTCGAGGTTCGGCCGGATCGTGGCCGTCGCCTGAGAGGTCTCGGCCACCGCGTCCAGGGTCTTGAGGCCGTCCCCGGTGTTCAGGACGACGGTGGTGAGCGCCGGGTCGAGCAGGCCGTCCTCGATGAGCTTCTTCGTCACGCCGACGGTCACGCCGCCCGCGGTCTCGGCGAAGATGCCCTCGGTGCGGGCCAGCAGCTTGATCGCGTCGACGATCTGCTCGTCGTTCACGTCCTCCACCGCGCCGCCGGTGCGGCGGGCGATGTCCAGGACGTACGGGCCGTCGGCCGGGTTGCCGATCGCGAGGGACTTGGCGATCGTGTTCGGCTTCTGCGGGCGGACCACGTCGTGGCCGGCCTTGAAGGCGGCGGAGACCGGGGAGCAGCCCTCGGCCTGGGCACCGAAGATCTTGTACGGCTTGTCCTCGACCAGCCCGAGCTTGATCAGCTCGCGCAGCCCCTTGTCGATCTTGGTCAGCTGGGAGCCGGACGCGATCGGGATGACGATCTGGTCGGGCAGCCGCCAGCCGAGCTGCTCGCAGATCTCGTACGCCAGGGTCTTGGAGCCCTCGCCGTAGTACGGGCGCAGGTTGACGTTGACGAAGCCCCAGCCCTCGCCCAGCGGGTCGCCGATGAGCTCGGAGCAGAAGCGGTTGACGTCGTCGTAGTTGCCCTCGATGCCGACCAGCTCGCCGCCGTACACCGCGGCCATGACGACCTTGCCCTGCTCCAGGTCGTGCGGGATGAAGACGCAGGAACGCAGGCCGGCGCGGGCGGCGGCGGCGCCGACGGCGCCGGCCAGGTTGCCGGTGGAGGAGCAGGACAGGGTGGTGAAGCCGAAGGCGCGGGCGGCCTCGACGGCGATCGCGACGACGCGGTCCTTGAAGGAGTGCGTCGGGTTGCCGGAGTCGTCCTTGACGTACAGGCCGCCGGTGACGCCCAGCTCGCGGGCGAGGTTGTCGGCCTTGACCAGCTTGGTGAAGCCGGGGTTGAGGTTGGGCTTCTCGGCGACGTCGGCGGGCACCGGCAGCAGCGGCGCGTAACGCCAGATGTTGTCCGGACCGGCCTCGATGCGCTTCTTCAGCTCCTCGGGAGAGCCGCTCGGGAGGTCGTACGCCACTTCGAGCGGCCCGAAACAGGACGCGCAGGCGAAGATCGGGCCGAGGGCGAATCGCTCGCCGCATTCGCGGCAGGAAAGCGCGGCGGCGGGACCCAGGTCCGGGGAGGAATCGGTGTGAACTGCGACAGTCTCAACAGCCATGATGGCGAGGCCCTTTCTCCTCATCTTCCTCATGGCGCGTTTCGCCACGAGACGGAATTGGCACCTTCCCCACCGAACCTCGCGGTCGGCAGGAGGGTTGCCGGGACTTCAACGGGCCGTTCCCTCTGTCCCTCTGGATGAGCGCTGTGGCACCGGATCATGGGCGCACCATGGATCCGGGCGTTTATCGGCGGACGGACCCCGGCATGCGATGGCCATCTGCGTTGTTCAAGACTGTAACCGAAGCACCGGAGGGTTGAGATAGTCGTCCGGTCCGCGAGATGGATCACATACAGGGAGTGCCGACCGTGCTGGAAGAGGTCGAACGCTGGCTGGCCAGGCGTTCCTGGTCGGCCGCCGACCGTCCGCTGGACCGTCTGCTGGCCGCCAGGGCCGGTCTGGGGGCCGGGGACCCGCACGGCGGGAGCGTCAGCGTGGTGCTGCCCGCGCTGAACGAGGCGGAGACCGTCGGTGACATCGTCGCGACGGTCCGGCGCGAGCTGATGGAGAAGGTCCGGCTGGTCGACGAGCTGGTGGTGATCGACTCCGGTTCGACGGACGCCACCGCCGAGGTGGCCCGCCGGGCGGGCGCCCGGGTGATCCACCGGGACGCGATCCTGCCGCGTCTGCCGGCCGTCCCCGGCAAGGGCGAGGTGCTGTGGCGGTCACTCCTGGTGACCGGCGGGGACATCGTCTGCTTCGTGGACGCGGACCTGAGGGAGTTCTCCGCGGACTTCGTCTCGGGCATCGTCGGACCGCTGCTGACCGATCCGTCGGTGCAGTTCGTCAAGGCGATGTACGACCGCCCGTTCGGGGACACCGCGGGCCAGGGCGGCCGGGTCACGGAGATGGTGGCGCGCCCGCTGCTCAACCTGCACTGGCCGCAGCTGGCCGGTTTCGTCCAGCCGCTGGGCGGCGAGTACGCGGTGCGGCGCTCCCTGCTGGAGCGGCTGCCGTTCCCGGTCGGTTACGGGGTGGAGCTGGGCCTGCTGGTCGACGCCCTGCACACCGTGGGCCTGGACGCCCTCGCGCAGGTGGACGTCGGGGTCCGCCGCCACCGCCACCAGGACGGCCAGGCGCTCGGCCGGATGGCCGCCGCGATCTACCGGACCGCGCAGCTGCGGCTCTCCCGGGGCCATCTGGTCCGCCCCCATCTGACCCAGTTCGAACGCGGCGAGCACGGCTTCGTCCCGCACACCTATCCGGTGGACACCGAGGAACGGCCGCCGATGCGCGAGATCGAGGAGTACGTTTCAGGCCGCGCGGCCTGACTTCGCACGTTTGGGCGGTTCGTGATCGGGCTAGATTCCGCAACATGGTCTCCGAGCACGCCCCGCAGCCCGCTGCCCAGGTCCTCGTCGCGTCCAACCGCGGCCCGGTCTCGTACACGCTCCGTGACGACGGCTCGCTCGACGCCAAGCGCGGCGGCGGCGGTCTCGTCTCCGGGCTGAGCGCCGTCGACGACAAGGTCTGGGTCTGCGCCGCCCTGGGCGACGGCGACCGCGAGGCGGTCCGCAGAGGGGCGGCCGAGCCGGGCGTCCGGATGCTCGACATCGACGCGGACGTGCACGCCGACGCGTACAACGGCATCGCCAACTCGGTCCTCTGGTTCATCCACCACCTGCTCTACCAGACGCCCGTCGAGCCCGTCTTCGACGCGGAGTTCCGGCGGCAGTGGGCGTCCTACGAGGCCTACAACCGGGCCTTCGCCGACGCGCTCGCCGAGGAGGCCGGGCCGGGCGCGGCGGTCCTCGTGCAGGACTACCACCTGGCCCTGGTCCCCGGCATGCTCCGGGCGCTCCGCCCCGATCTGCGGATCGGGCACTTCTCGCACACCCCGTGGGCGCCCGTCGACTACTTCCGGCTGCTGCCCGACGACATCGCCGAGCAGCTGCTGCGCGGCATCCTCGGGGCGGACCGGGCGGCGTTCCTGACCCGCCGCTGGGCCGACGCGTTCCTCGCCTGCTGCACGGACCTCCTCGGCGGCACCGGACGCACCCGCGTCGGGGTGCACGGGCTGGGCGCCGACGGCGACTTCCTGCGCCGCCGGTCGCACGAACCGGACGTGGACGAGCGGATGGCGGCCCTGCGCGAGCAGGTGGGCCCCGGCCGGAAGACGATCGTCCGCGTGGACCGTACGGAGCTGTCGAAGAACATCGTCCGCGGACTGCACGCCTACCGCGCCCTGCTCGACGCCCGGCCCGAATGGCGCGGCCGCGTCGTCCACATCGCGTTCGCCTACCCCTCCCGCCAGGACCTGGCCGTCTACCGGGAGTACACCGAGGAGGTGCGCCGCGTCGCCGACGGCGTCAACGAGGCGTACGGCACGGCGGACTGGACCCCGGTCGTCCTGCACGTCGAGGACGACTTCGCCCGCTCCCTCGCCGCGTACCGGCTGGCCGACGTCGCCCTCGTCAACCCGATCCGGGACGGCATGAACCTGGTCGCCAAGGAGGTCCCGGTCGTCTCCGACGAGGGCTGCGCGCTGGTCCTGTCCCGGGAGGCGGGGGCGTACGAGGAGCTGGGCGAGGACGCGCTCGTGGTCAACCCCTACGACGTCTCCGCCACGGCCGTCGCCCTGCACGAGGCCCTGACCATGGCCGGTGACGAACGGGCGGACCGCAGCCGCAGGCTCGCCGAGGCGGGAACGGCGCTGCCGCCGCAGCGCTGGTTCCTGGACCAACTGGAGGCGCTGCGGCGGGAGTAGGGGCGGCGGTCAGCCCTTCCGTTCCCGGATCCGGTCCGCGAGCGCCCGCAGGAAGCCGACGACCGCCTCCGGGCCGGGGAGCGACAGGTCGGCGCGCTCGGCCAGTTCGGTGACCTCGGTGCTGCCGCTGCAGACCAGCAGGCCCGGGGTGCCGCCGGCGCGGAGCTTCTCCACCGCCGCGTACGCGGCGAGGTCGCCGAGGTCGTCGCCCGCGTAGAGCACGGACTCGGCGCCCACCTCGCGGAGGTAGCGGGTGAGGGCGACGCCCTTGTCCATGCCGGGCGGGCGCAGTTCCAGGACGAGTCGGCCCGGTTCGACGATCAGGCCGTGCCGGGCGGCGAGTTCGCCGAGCGGGCCGCGCAGCGCCTCGAAGGCGCCCTGCGGGTCGGCGGCGCGGCGGGTGTGGACGGCGACGGCCTGGCCCTTCTCCTCGGTCCAGGTGCCGTGCCAGGCGTCGAACCGGTCGAGCACGCCCGGGAGTTCGGCCCGGACGGCGGCGACGCCGGGGTGCGGGGCCGGGGTGGTGACGGTGCCGGTGGCGGCGTCCCAGCGTTCGGCGCCGTAGTGGCCGAGGACGACGAGGCGGTCCAGGCCGGGCACTCCGGCGAAGCCGCCGCGCCGGACCGCGACGCCGGCCTGCCGGCCGGTGATCACGGCGACGGAGGCGACCAGCGGGGAGAGCGCGACCAGGGCCTCGACGGCGCCGGGATGGGCGCGGGCCTGTTCCGGGTCCGGGACGATGTCGGCGAGCGTGCCGTCGAAGTCGAGCGCGACGACCGCGCGGCCGGGCCGGGCCAGGAGCGCGTCCAGACCCTCCTGCCCGGCGGCGGTGTCGGGGGTCGGCAGAGGCGGGGTGTGCGGGTGGCTGCCCATGGTTCGAGCGTAGCCGTGCGACGGCCCGGGTGCCGGGGTTCGGGGTCTGTCCCCGGGCGGGGTCCGTGCCGGTCCCGGCGGGGTGAAGCCGTGGTGATGCCGAGGCGATACGGCGGCTGGCTAGCGTCCCCGCAGATGTCCACGAGGGAGGCACGCATGTCCGGCGACCGGATGTCCCAGGCCTGGGACTGGCTGAGCACGTACCCGATCCATCCGCATCCCGAACTCGGGCGCGACGGAGTCGTCTGCCCGTACATGGTCAAGGCGATCCGCCGCCGGTACGTCACCATGGAGGAGTTCGACGCGACCCAGGGCGACGAGGCGCTGATGGCGCTGGCCCGCAAGCTGCGGGCGGGGGTTCTGGAGAAGGCGGCGGAGCTGGGCTCCGACCGGCTGTACCTGGTGGGCATGGCCGTGCCGTACGGGCTGCCCGAGCCGGAACTGAAGGCGATGGTCGCCCGGGTGCACGCCGCGCTCAAGCCGGAGTTCGTGGCGCTCGGGCTGATGATCGGCGACTTCTGGCCCGAGCACGAGACGATCGGGCTCCACAACGACGACTTCCGGCCGTTCACCAGCCCCATGCCGCTGCTGGGCATGCGCCACATCACCCCGGCCGATCTTCCGTTCTTCGTGAAGCACGAACCCGACCCGGACGACCGGCTGCGCCTTCTGGCGAATTTCCGGCGGCTTTTCGAGGGCCGGCTCAACGCCTATTGGACGGACCGGCTGAACGAGTCCGTACGCGAGGCCGAGAAGGAACGGGAAAGCACACGCGTTCCCGCCTGAACCAGGGCCGACCCGAAAGGCAGGTGATACCGGTCATGCACCAGGAGGCCGAATGCCATGTCTGGCTGCAGCGGCCGCTGACCCGCCCCGCGTCCTGGTTCGGTCTGCTGGAGCCGGCGGAACTCAGCCGCTGCTCCTCCTATGTGCAGGAACTCGACCTGGCCCGCTTCGTCACCGGGCGGGTGCTCGCCAGGACCGCGCTCGGCGCGCTGCTGGGGGCACCGCCCGAGACGGTCCGGCTGCGCACCCGGTGCGCGGAGTGCGGCGGGGCCCACGGCAAGCCCGAGGCGGTCGGCGCGGCCGCCGGCTGGGAGCTGTCGATCTCGCACTCCGGCGAGGTGGTGGCCGTGGCCGTGGTCCGCGGCCGGGCCGTCGGCGTGGACGTCGAGGAGTTCCCCGGGCCGTCGGACCGGGCCCGCGGGCCCGCCCCGGGAGGGCTCGCGGGGGTGCCCGCGGAGTTCGAGCTCGTGCTGACCGACGAGGAGCGGACCGTCGTGGCCGCGCTGCCGCCCCGGGACCGGGCGCGGGCCTGCCTCACGTACTGGACCCGCAAGGAGGCGGTGCTGAAGGCGACCGGCGAGGGCCTGTACACGGCCATGACCGATCTCGGCGTCTCTCCGCCGCACGCCCCCGCCGCGCTGCTGCACCGGCACGGACCGGGGGGCGGTACGCGGTCGCTGCCCGCGCTCGCCGATCTGCCCATGGACGGGGCCTACCACGGGGCGGTGGCCGTGCTCGGTGCCCGTTCCGTCGCCGTACGCATGCACAGCGGCGCGGAAATGCTGGCCGAACGGTTCCGGTAAATCCGCTCGATAACGGAAGGAAAACCCGCCCGGTTAGCTTCGGGACATGGATCGCCACCCGGCACGCACCGCACGGGAAACGGGCTCGGTCCAGCGCTCTTCTCAGCTCATCTTTCGGTTTCGGAACAAGGAGATGCCCAGTGATCAAGTCAGTCGTCATCGTCGGTGGAGGAACCGCGGGATGGATGAGCGCCACCTACCTCAAGGCCGCCTTCGGTGACCGCATCGACGTCACCGTCGTGGAGTCCGCCCGGGTGTCGAGCATCGGCGTCGGCGAGGCCACCTTCAGTACGGTCCGCCACTTCTTCGACTACCTGGGTCTCGACGAGACCGACTGGCTGCCGCACGTGGCCGGTTCGTACAAGATGGGCATCCGCTTCGAGAACTGGCGCAAGGCCGGCGACCACTTCTACCACCCGTTCGAACGGCTCCGTTCCTCCGACGGATTCTCGCTCGCCGACTGGTGGCTGAAGGAGGGCGACCGCACCCAGCCGTTCGACCGGGGCGTCTACCTCACCCCGCACCTGTGCGAGGCACAGCGCTCCCCGCGGATGCTGGGCGGTTCGCTGTTCGCCGGCGGTCTCGACGACTCGCTGGGCCGCTCGACGCTCCAGGAGCAGCGGACCCAGTTCCCGTACGCGTACCACTTCGACGCCTCGCTGCTGGCGAAGTTCCTGACGACGTACGGCACCGACCGGGGCGTGCGGCACGTCACGGACGACGTGCTGGACGTCGCCCGCGACGAGCGCGGCTGGATCAGCCATGTCACCACGCGCGAGCACGGCGACGTGGCCGGCGATCTGTTCATCGACTGCACCGGCTTCCGCGGGCTGCTGATCAACCAGGCGCTGGAGGAGAAGTTCGTCTCCTTCGAGGACGTCCTGCCCAACAACCGGGCCGTCGCGCTGCGCATCCCCAAGCCGGACCAGGCCACCGAGGGCATGAACCCGTACACCACCGCGACCGCGATGGACGCGGGCTGGATATGGACGATCCCGCTGTTCGGCCGGCACGGCAACGGCTATGTGTACTCCGACCAGTTCTGCTCGCCGGAGGAGGCCGAGCGCACGCTGCGGCAGTTCGCCGCCCCGGGCCAGGACGACCTGGAGGCCAACCACATCCGGATGCGCATCGGCCGCAACGAGCGCTCCTGGGTCAACAACTGCGTGGCCATCGGCCTGGCGAGCGCGTTCGTCGAGCCGCTGGAGTCGACCGGCATCTTCTTCATCCAGCACGGCATCGAGCAGCTGGTGAAGAACTTCCCGGACGCCAACTGGGACCCGCAGCTGCGCAACGACTACAACAACCGGGTCGCCGAGGTCCTCGACGGCGTCAAGGAGCTGCTGGTCCTGCACTACGTGGCCGCGGCCCGCGAGGACACCCCGTACTGGAAGGAGGCCAAGACCCGCCCCCTGCCGGACGGTCTCGCCGAGCGCCTGGCCCTCGCCTCCTCGCACCTGCTGGACGACCGGAGCATCTACCAGCCCTACCACGGCTTCGAGGAGTACTCCTGGATCACCATGCTGATGGGTCTCGGCCACGAGCCCGCCGGTCCCCGGCCGGCCCTCGCGCACATCGACCCGACGGCCGCGCGCGCCGAGCTGGCCGCGGTGCAGAACGACGCGAAGCGCCTGGTCGAGGCGCTTCCCAGCTGCTACGAGTACCTCGCCTCGCTCCACTGAGCGCGAGCTGCCCCTCCCCGCCGCCGGTGCCCGCGCCCACCCCCCTCCGTGCGGGCACCGGCGGCCCCGTACACCGGCCCCATTCCGTTTACGCGCCTGGAGGCGAGTGACCATGCCAGCCCAGTCCGCCCCGCGGACCGCGGACCCGCGTCCGGGTCTGCGTTCCGTGAAACCGTGGGAGCGTCCGACGCCCCCCGCCTTTCCCGAACGGCCCCCGGTGGCCGTGGACGCGTTCCGTTCCCTGATGAGCGCCTTCCCCTCCGGGGTCGCCGTGATCACCACCTACGGTCCGGACGGGCTGCCGCGCGGGCTCACCTGCTCGTCGCTGGCGAGCGTGACGTCCGAGCCGCCGACCCTGTCGGTCTGCCTCACCAGCAGCGGCGAGACGCTGCGGGCGCTGCGCACGCACGGCTCCTTCGCGGTGAACCTGCTGCACGACGGCGGCCAGGAGGCCGCCGAGGTGTTCGCCCGGCCCGTCCCCGACCGCTTCGACCGGGTCGCGTGGTGCCCCACGCCCGGCGCGGGGCTGCCCCGGCTGGTCAATGACGCGTTCACGACGGCCGATTGCCGCGTGTCCGACTTGATCGAAGTCGGCGATCATACGATGGTGCTGGGCGAAGTGACCGGAGTTGTCCAGGAGTCGGGGACTCCGCTGCTGTACGGGTCGCGCCGTTTCGCGCAGTGGCCCGGCGGCGCCGTCCCCGGGACCCGCCCCGCTCCGGAAGGGGTGGCGTCATGACCGTCTCGACGGTCCCCCCGGTGCGTCCGGGCGCACCGCGCTCCCGGCGCCCCGCCGTGGGCATCGCCGCCGGTCTGGTGGTGCTGGTGAGCGCGGTCGTCGTCTGGGGGCCCGGTCTGGTGCGCGGCGGTGAGGGGCACGGCGGGGTCGATCCGACCGCCCGGTTCCTGCTGGCCGTCGCCGTGATCGTGCTGGTCAGCCACTTATTGGGCACGGTGCTGCGCCGGTTCGGGCAGCCCGCCGTGATCGGGGAGATCGTCGGGGGTCTGGTGCTGGGGCCGTCCGCGCTCGGCTGGGCCTGGCCGTCGGCCCAGGCGTGGCTGCTGCCCGCCGAGGTGAAGTCGACCATGGCGATGGCGGCGCAGCTCGGACTGGTCACCTTCATGTTCCTGCTCGGCTGCGAGCTGCGCATGGAGCGGGTCAGCTCGGGCCGGACCGCGCTGGCCGCGACGGTCCTGGGCGGGATGGGGCTGCCGTTCCTGGCCGGTGCCGGGATCGCCCTGGCCGCGCCGGACGTGCTGCGCGGGGCCTCCGCCCATCACACCGGCTACGCGGTCTTCTTCGGTCTGGCGCTGTCGGTCACCGCGCTGCCGGTGCTGGCCCGGGTCCTGGTCGACCTGCGGATGGACCGCTCGGAGCTGGGGACGTTCGCCCTGGCCGGCGCGGCCGTCGGGGACGGCGTGGCCTGGCTGGCGCTCACCGTCATCCTCGCGATGACCAGCGCCACCGGCAGTGTCGCCGCCACGGTCGGGCTGACGCTCGCCCTGGTCACCGTCACGGTCCTGGTCGTCCGGCCGCTGCTGGCCGCCGCCGTGCACGTCGCGGAGAAGCAGCCGGGCGGCGCCAAGGTGATGCTGCCCATGATGCTGCTGGCGGGGGCCGTCGCCTATGCGGCGATCACCCAGGTCATCGGGTTGCACCCGGTGATCGGCGCCTTCCTGTTCGGCACGGTCGTGCCGCGCGGCTCCCGGTCGGCGGAGCGGATGAACGAGCAGTTGCAGGGCTTCACCCTGGCGGTGCTGCTGCCGCTGTTCTTCGCCGGGATCGGGCTCAACGTCTCGGTCCGCGGGCTGGGCCTGGCCCCCTGGCACTGGGCCGTCCTGGTGGCCGTCGTGGCCGCCGCGACCGTGACCAAGTTCGTCGGCGCCGGGGGCGCCGCACGGGCGGCGGGCATGCCCCGCAACGAGGCGATGCGGCTCGGCGCGCTGATGAACTGCCGCGGCGTGACCGAGATCGTCGTCGCCGGAATCGGCTACGAGGCGGGGCTGATCGGGGCGAACGGGCTGACCGTCCTCGTCCTGATGGCGCTGGTGACCACGGCGCTGACCGGTCCGCTGCTCCGGGCCTTCGGGGTCCGTCCCCCGTCCCCCTCCGACGCGTCCCCGTACCCCGCCGACGAGGGCCCCTCCCCCGACGGCCCGCCGGCCGCCGCGTCCGTCCCCATCACCGCACCCGCCGAGCGGCGGGCCCGCACCCAGGAGGTCTGAGATGTCCCCCGTCGACTCGTCCCGGCTCGTGGAGCACCAGGCGCACCTCGCCGCGCTCGACCGCTCGATCATCTCCCTGATCGAGGAACGCGCCAGCACCGACGTCCAACTCCGCACCCTGCGACGCCTCGCCGGGCTGCATGAGTTCCAACTCACCCGGGAAAACGAGGTTCTGCATCAGTATCACGACGCTCTCGGACGCCAGGGCACCTCGATCGCGCTCCAATTGCTGTCGATCGCGCGCAACGAGGTCCGGCGGCCGGTGGGTGTCGAGGAGACTGCCACCGCAGCCTGATCCCTGTGCCCGGTGGGGGAACGCCCCCGCCGGGCACATTTCCGCGTCCGCACCCAGGAAAGGAACCCCCCCCCTCATGCCGCACACCGTCCGTCCCCACGCCCCGCTCGCCGCCGCGGACGAGCCCACCGGCCTGCGCGGGCTGTTCGTCCTGCCGTTCCGCCGGCAGACCTGGAGATATGTGCTGTACGCGCTGCTGCTGCCGCTCGCGCTGGCCCTGATCCTGGGCCTGCAGTACCCGATGAAGACCGCCCAGGAGAAGGGCCATCCGGAGATCGGCACGGTGGTCCTGCTGGCGGTGCTGGTCGTGGTCGCCGTGTTCGGCCCCCGCTTCGAGCGGGTGCGGGCGCGGTTCTGGCTGGGCGAGGAGATCGGCCGCCGCACGGGCGGGCGGCGCTTCTGGCGCAACGCGGCGTTCTTCCTGCTCAACATGGTGACGGGCGCGCTGGCGTTCCTCGCGGTGGCCGGCTGGCTCCTGATCTCCGTGCGCAATCTGACGTACCCGTTCTGGGGCTGGCGTTCCTACCCGGACCCGGCCTGGGGCGGGCCGCACCCGCTCGGTGTGGTCTCGCTGCACTTCCTGGCCGGTGTCGTGGCGCTCTTCGTCGGTCCGTGGATCATCGTGCGGCTGGCCCGGCTCCAGGTCCGGCTGGTGCGCGGCTTCATCGGGGAGGAGCGGCCCTCCTGACCGTACGGGCACACCGCACGGGTCCGGAACGTCGTCGACGGCCGGGCGGGACCGGATTCCGGTCCCGCCC
>NZ_JBHVIN010000030.1:0-52938 GCF_042799575.1 Streptomyces sp. NPDC057682
TAAGCCTTTCAGCGCCGATGGTACTGCAGGGGGGACCCTGTGGGAGAGTAGGACGCCGCCGAACAATCTTTGTGGGAAAGCCCCGTGCCGTTGGCACGGGGCTTTTCTGCGTTTCAGGACCTTCTTGGACCCGGGTCGCACCAGACCAGTTCTTCGCTGGCTGGTGCGACCCGGGTCCTTTTGCGTCCGGGGCCTGACGTATCTAGAGGCGCCCGGACGCCTTGAGAGACAGATAGGCATCCGCAAGCGCCGGCGGGAGAGCGGCCGGTGTCGCATCGACGACCACCACTCCGTGCCGCTGCAACTGCTCGGCCGTCCGGCGACGCTGATCCTGGGCTCGGGCCCCGGCAGCTGCTTCGTACACCGCGTCCACTGTGCCCCTGGCGCCGGCCATCTCCTCGATACGGGGATCGCGTACCGCAGCCACCAGTACGGTGTGGCGCCGAGTCAGACGTGGAAGCACAGGGAGGAGCCCCTCCTCGATGGGTGCCGCGTCCAGGCTGGTCAGCAGGACGATCAACGACCTGCGCGGGGCGTGCGCCGAAGCCTCGACGCAGAGACCACGGGCATCCGTTTCCACCAGTTCCGGTTCCAGGGGCGCCAGCGCCTCCACCACGGCCGACAGGACGGCGCCCGAGGCTCCGCCGCCCCGGACATGGGCCCGGACCCGGCGGTCATAGGCGAGAACGTCCACACGGTCGCCCGCACGTGAAGCGAGGGCGGTCAGAAGCAGCGTCGCATCCATGGACGCATCGAGACGGGGCACGTCGCCGACCCGGCCGGCCGACGTACGGCCGGTGTCCAGGACCACCAGGATGTGACGGTCGCGTTCCGGACGCCACGTCCTCACCGCCACCGCCGACTGGCGGGCAGTGGCCCGCCAGTCGATCGACCTGGTGTCGTCGCCGGGCACATACGGGCGCAGGCTGTCGAACTCCGTGCCTTCGCCCCGGGTGAGGACGCTCGTGCGCCCGTCGAGTTCACGCAGACGGGCGAGTCGGGACGGCAGATGCTTGCGGCTGGAGAACGCGGGGAGCACGCGCACGGTCCACGGGACCCGATGGTTCCCCTGACGCGCGGCCAGGCCCAGCGGGCCGTAGGAGCGGACGGTGACCTGCTCCGCACGGCGGTCACCGCGGCGCGTGGGACGCAGGAGGGAAGTGACGCGGCGGCGTTCGCCGGCCGGGACGTCGAGCGTATGGCGGGACGCGTCGTGGGCCGCGCCGGGGAGCCAGCTGCTGGGCGGCCAGGCGTCCCGCAGGTGTGCGCGGAGCCGACGGCGGGAAGGATTGACTACGGTGAGTTGCACCTCGGCCGCCTCGCCGAGTCGAACGGTTGTATCACCGGATCGGGTGAACTGCAGCGGTCGCACTGGCGCTGCCAGGGCATAGTCGCACAGAATTGCTAGCGAGAGCGGGGCATTGACCGCGAGCAGGCCCGTCCAGCTCGGGGCCAGGATGCCTACGGGGAGTGACCCCAGGGCGGCCAGTAGGGCGGAGCGTCCGGTGAGGGCCACGGTTCACCGCCTCAACGGGGTACGGGGACATGAGCGAGGACAGCGGTGATGACGGAGTCCGGGGTGACTCCCTCCATCTCCGCCTCCGGTCGCAATTGGATGCGGTGCCGAAGCGTGGGGAGAGCAAGCGCCTTCACGTCGTCGGGGGTGACGTAGTCGCGACCGGTCAACCAGGCCCACGCGCGGGCCGTGGACAGCAGAGCGGTAGCACCTCGGGGTGAGACGCCGAGGGTGAGTGAGGGGGATTCACGCGTGGTACGACAGATATCGACGACATAGCCGGCGATCTCCGGAGAGACCGAGGTCCTGGCGACAGCCGCTCGTGCGGCTTCCAGGTCGGCGGGCCCGGCGACGGGGCGTATGCCCGCCGCGTCCAGGTCTCGGGGATTGAAGCCCTGGGCATGGCGGGTCAGGACGTTGATCTCGTCGTCGCGGGAGGGCAGCGGCACCGTCAGCTTGAGGAGGAAGCGGTCCAGTTGGGCCTCGGGCAGGGGGTAGGTGCCCTCGTACTCGACGGGGTTCTGTGTGGCGGCGACGAGGAAGGGGTCCGGCAGGGGGCGGGAAACCCCGTCGACCGTGATCTGTCGTTCCTCCATCGCCTCAAGAAGAGAGGACTGGGTCTTGGGGGGTGTCCGGTTGATCTCGTCGGCCAGCAGCAGATGGGTGAACACCGGGCCGGGCTGGAAGGAGAACTCCGCCGTGCGGGCGTCGTAGACGAGCGAGCCGGTGACGTCGCTCGGCATCAGATCGGGGGTGAACTGGACGCGTTTGGTGTCGAGTTCCAATGACGCCGCGAGCGCACGCACCAGGAGCGTCTTGGCCACCCCGGGGACACCTTCGAGAAGTACGTGGCCGCGGCAGAGAAGGGCGACGACGAGTCCGGTGACCGCCGGGTCCTGGCCGACCACGGCCTTGGCGATCTCGGAGCGCAGCGCCTCCAGGGAGGCGCGGGCCGCGGCATCGTCGGCGACGGTGCCGGTGGTCCCGGCGGGAGTGGGGAGCGGGGCGCTCATGAGGTACGGACCTCTCTTTCGAGGGTGTCGAGTCGATCTGCCAGGAGCACGAGGGCCGCGTCGTCGGTGGGGGCCTGACCGAACAGCAGCGCGTGGAGATCGCTGTCGGAGGGGCCGATGCGCACGGACACGGCCGGAAGGAGTTCCGCGGGGGAGTGGGCGTCGCGGAGGGGGACGCCGACGAGAGGGGCCAGCCGGGTGCGGGTGGCCCGGCGCAAGGACGCGGCCGCACGGTCCCGGGCGTTGGCCTTGCGCTGGAGACGGGCGCGGCCCTCGGTGGACTCGGAGGCCCGGATGGCCACGGGCAGCCGTTCCACGATCACCGGGCCCAGACGCCGGGCCCGCCAGATCGCGGCCAAGACGGCGGCGAGGGCGAGTTGGAGGGTGCCCCAGAGCCAGCCCGACGGAATGAGATCGAGGAAGCCGCTCTCGCCTTCCGTCCCGTCGCTGTCCGTGCCGTTGTCATCTCCTTCGCCGCCGTTTCCGGTGGAGGGGTCGCTGAGTGAAGGGATGTACCAGACGAGATGCGGTCGGGAGCCGAGAAGTTGGAGAGCAAGGGAGGCGTTGCCCTCGTGGTCGAGACGTTCGTTGTACAGGAGGTCGGGGGCGCCCAGCAGGACGGTGTCGCCCGCTTCCCTCTCGCTGAGGACGAGCAGGGAGGACGTGCTGTCCACCGGGTAGCACGCGAGGGAGTCCGGGTTGTCGGCCGTGTAGCGGAAGCCGCCTGTTTCCGCCGCGCCCGCTCGAAGGGCGGCGGGCAGCGAACAGTCCGGAGGCCGGGGGGTGACCGGGGCGGGGGAGCCGACACGGACCCCGGGGGCCAGCTCGCTTGCCGCGGCGGGGCCGGGGGCCAGGAGCACGGTGCGGCCTCCCGTGCCGGTGGTCGCCCCGTGGAGCGTGTGCCGCTGGTTCGGTGTCAGCAGGTTGGGGGCGCTGACGAGCAGCGTGGTGTCGGGATCGGCCGAGGTCATGGCGGCTTCGAGGGTGGTGACCACACGGACGGACACGCCGCGGTCCTTGAGAAGTTCGGCCACGGCCCGGCTGCCGTAGCGGTCGGCGGAGCGGGGGTCGAGCCGGCCGTGTTGCTCGCCGGAACGGGTGGCGGCCAGACCCGTGGCTGCGACGAGGAGGACCACGAGGGCCAGCAGCACCCCACGGGTGCGGGTCCAGACCTGGCGCGCGGTGGGCGAGGCGGAGGTGGAGGGAGTGGTGGTGGCCGTGCTCATCCGGCGGCTCCCGGGTGCGCGCCGGCCAGGTCCGGAGTGGTGGATTCGAGGTCGAGGTCAAGGGTCCGGAGGGTGAGGTACGCCTGCCGGCCGGCGGAGCGGCCGCCGTATGTGACGTCGTCGAACTCCCGCGCGGCGGAACGGAGTCGGGGGGCGTGGCCGGGCAGGACGCGGCCGGCCTCCGCGGCGGCCTCGTCGGCGGTGCGCCCTGGGCGTGGGTCGAGCAGGGCGCGTTCCTCCAGAGAACGGACGATCGCCCGCATCCGCTCCTGGACGGCTTGGTTCCAGCGGCCCGCGGCGGCGTGCGCGTCGGCGGCGGCGCGGTGTTCCGAGGCGCTGCGGGGGCCGCTCTCGAAGAGGGCGTCCCGTGGCGTCGGGATGCGCTGGGGGGAACCGAGGCGCCATACGAGCGCGGCGACGAGGGCGATGACGATCAGTACGAGGACGACCAGTCCGACGGGGCCGCCCGGGGCAGCCCCGGAAGCGGCGGAGAGGAGATCGCCGATCCAGGTCCACAGGTGGTCCATCGCTCGTTGGAGCAGGTTCGGATCGTTCTCGTGGTACTTCGGATCGGACAGTTCCCGCTGTGCCGCCTCGCGTGCGGGTGCCCGTGGAGTGTCCACGGGAACGTCACCGCTTGCCCGGATGATCAGTCGTGCCGCCGTTGTGCCTCCCGCCCCCGACACGGTGTCAGCTCCTGTCGTCGTAGCCCGGCAGCCCGGCTGCCCGTGCGAGTTCGAGGTCCAGGGCCTCGCGGCGGATGCGCTGATCCACGTAGAGAAGGGCCACGACGCCTGCGGACAGCGGGTAGGTGATCGTGGAGATGACCACGTCCCCGATGGCCGAGACGATCAGGAAGGGCCAGCCGAATTCGGTGGTCTCGCCGGTGGCGAAGGCGCTCAGGCCGCCTCCGTCGACGCTTGCGGCGATCAGCCCGAACGGGATGCCGATCACCAGCGTCACGACGAAGGTCAGCAGGACGGTGAGCGCCAGGATGCCGAAGACGCGCCACCACGCGCCGCGCACGAGCTTGGCGGAGCGTCGCATCGAGGAGGCGATCGACTGCCGTTCCAGCATCAGCGCGGGGGAGGCGAGGGAGAGGCGGACCATCAGCCAGAGGAAGACCACGATCGCGGCCAGCAGCCCGAGGAAGGCGAGCCCGACACCGGCCGTGTCGCCCAGCAGGAAGCCCGGCAGGATGCCCACGGTCATGATCGCGCCCGCGATGAGGGCCAGGAGGACCGTCAGACCCAGCAGCGGAAGCAGCCGGGACCGGGCCTCGGCCCAGGCGTCGCCGAGCGTGACGGGCCGGCCGAGAACCGAGCGGCTGATCACCACGGTCAGCACGGCGGTCGTGAAGATCGTGGCGAGCATGCCGATCAGCATCGGAGGCGTGGTGTTCAGGAGGCTGGAGCGGAAGGCCTCACTCGCCTGCCGCAGGGCTTCCGAGCCGGTCGCGTTCCGGTCGATCGCCGGGGGGTCCGGCAGGAGATAGCGCTGGATGAGCAGATTGGCGGTCTGGGCGACCACCGACACGGCGAGCGTGATGCCGAGGACGGTGCGCCAGTGGGCCCGCATGGCGGACACGGCGCCGTCCAGGATCTCGCCGACGCCCAGGGGGCGCAGGGGGATGACACCGGGCTTGGCCGCGGTCGGCGGGTGGTACCGGCCGGGACCCTGCGGGGGGACACCCCAGCCGGGAGGAGGAGGCGGGACGCCGGGTCCGGGCGTGGAAGCGCTCGGCGGGGACCACTGCCCGGCCGGCGGCTGCGCGGAGGACCAGTTCCCCGCGGGGGAGCCGTCGGCGGGACCGGAGGGGCGGGGGACGCCCGGCTCCTGGTCGTCGGAGGGGGCGGATCCGGGCGAGGCCCAGCCCGGAGTGTTGTTCATTGCTCGCTCCTTCACGGTCCTGTCCGCGTACCGGGGCGTCAGGTTGGCAGCCATCGTGCCACGCGTCACTCCGGTGCGGGCCGGGCCCCGGATCTCCCTGGTATCTCGGCGGTTTCTTCCTGTGCGAGTGACGGGCGGGGCAGACTGGGCGGATGGCTGATCAGGATGCGCAAACGCCGGTGGGCAGCGAGCCCTCCGCCCTTCCCGTACTCCGCTGGGACGAGCCGCCGGAAGGGCCCGTGCTGGTGCTCCTCGACCAGACCCGGCTGCCTGCCGAGGAGGCCGAGCTGGCGTGTACCGATGTTCCGGCGCTGGTGGAGGCCATCCGGACGCTCGCGGTGCGGGGCGCGCCCCTGCTGGGCATCGCGGGGGCCTACGGAGTGGCTCTCGCCGCCGTGCGGGGGTACGACGTCGCCGAGGCCGCGGAGCTGCTGGAGCAGGCGCGGCCCACCGCGGTGAACCTCGGGTACGGCGTGCGCCGGGCCGCCGGGGCGTACTGGGCGGCCGTGGACAAGGGAGCCGGTCCCGAGCAGGCCGCCGCGACCGCTCTCGCGGAGGCCCGGGCGCTGCACCGGGAGGACGCCGAGGCCAGCGGGCGCATGGCGGAGTACGGGCTGGCCCTGCTCGAAGAGCTGCTGCCGGGCGGAAGTCACCGACTCCTCACGCACTGCAATACCGGGGCGCTGGTATCGGGCGGTGAGGGAACGGCCTTCGCGGTGGCGCTCGGCGCGCACCGGGCGAGCCGGCTCAGGCGTCTGTGGGTGGACGAGACCCGTCCGCTGCTGCAGGGTGCCCGGCTGACGGCTTACGAGGCGGCGCGCAACGGGATGCCGTACAGCCTGCTCACGGACAATGCGGCGGGGTCGCTGTTCGCCGCGGGGGAGGTGGACGCGGTGCTCATCGGGGCGGACCGCATCGCCGCGGACGGGTCGGTGGCCAACAAGGTGGGGAGCTATCCGCTGGCGGTGCTGGCCAAGTACCACCATGTGCCGTTCATCGTGGTGGCGCCGACCACGACCGTGGATCTGCGGACTGCGGACGGTGCGGCGATCACGGTCGAGCAGCGTGCCGCGAGTGAGGTGACGGAGGTCACATTCCCGCAGGGTGCGGCCGGTGGGCGTGGAGGTGGGCCGGTGTCCGTGGCACCGGTGGGAACCCCTGCGTACAACCCCGCGTTCGACATCACACCGCCGGAACTCGTCACGGCGATCGTCACGGAAGAGGGCGTAATCTCCCCGGTCACGGGGGTCGGGCTGGCAGAGCTGTGTGCCAGATCATCGCAGGTAACGATTAGCTAATGGGATGATGTCGATTATGAAGGGACGCGTCCTTGTCGTCGACGACGACACCGCACTGGCCGAGATGCTCGGGATTGTGCTGCGTGGTGAGGGTTTCGAGCCGTCGTTCGTAGCGGACGGCGACAAGGCACTTGCTGCATTTCGTGAAGCGAAGCCGGACCTGGTCCTGCTCGACCTCATGCTGCCCGGACGGGACGGCATCGAGGTCTGCAGGCTCATCAGGGCCGAATCCGGCGTGCCGATCGTCATGCTCACTGCCAAGAGCGACACGGTTGACGTGGTCGTGGGCCTGGAGTCCGGGGCCGACGACTACATCGTCAAGCCGTTCAAACCTAAGGAGCTGGTGGCCCGGATCAGGGCACGTCTGCGCAGGTCCGAGGAGCCGGCACCGGAGCAGCTCACCATCGGTGACCTGGTCATAGACGTGGCCGGTCACTCGGTGAAGAGGGACGGGCAGTCCATCGCCCTGACCCCGCTGGAGTTCGACCTGCTGGTCGCGCTCGCCCGGAAGCCGTGGCAGGTCTTCACCCGTGAGGTGCTCCTGGAGCAGGTCTGGGGCTACCGCCATGCCGCCGACACCCGGCTGGTGAACGTGCATGTGCAGCGGCTCCGCTCCAAGGTCGAGAAGGACCCGGAGCGGCCGGAGATCGTGGTGACCGTCCGTGGTGTCGGTTACAAGGCCGGACCGAGCTGATATGACCCTGGGCAGCACTGCTCCGAAGCCCGGGGAGCCGGGAGTCCGTACGGAGCGGGCTGCCGGTTCGGGGCACACGTCGTCTCCGCTGGGGCGCTTCCTGCAGGGCGGCCGGTTGTTCCGGGACCGGGCGCCCGGCGGGCCGCTGCCCAGGCTTCTGATGCGCTGGGTGCGGCGTCCGCTGCTGCCCGCGGTCCGGCTGTGGCGGCGCAATCTCCAGCTGCGCGTCGTCGCCGGCACGCTGCTGATGTCGCTCGGTGTGGTGCTGCTGCTCGGTCTCGTCGTGATCGGCCAGGTGCGCAACGGGCTGCTGGACGCCAAGAGCAAGGCGGCCCAGACCCAGGCCGCGGGTGGCTTCGCCGCCGCTCAGGACAAGGCGAACCCCCTCAACCTCGGCGGCCAGGGCGATGACCCCGCCGACGGGGTGACGGCGAACAACTCCTGGCGGACCGAGCTGGTCGACCAGCTCGCCAGTGGCGGGAAGAACGCGTTCAACGTCGTGGCGCTCAGCGCGGACGAGGGTTCCCGCGCTCCGCGCGGCTCCGGCAGCGTCGAGGCGGCGAGCATTCCGCAGAAGCTGCGCGACTCGGTGAACAAGGGCCCGGGGGCGTACCAGACGTATGCCCGGATCAAGTACTCGAACGACCACGAGTCGCAGCCCGGCCTCGTCGTCGGCAAGCGGCTCTACGACATCGACCGCAATCCGTACCAGCTGTACTACGTCTTCCCGCTGACGCAGGAGGAGAAGTCGCTGAACCTGGTCAAGGGCACTCTGGCGACCGCGGGACTGTTCGTGGTCGTGCTGCTCGGGGCCATCGCGTGGTTCGTGGTGCGCCAGGTCGTCACGCCCGTGCGCATGGCGGCGGGCATCGCCGAACGGCTGTCGGCCGGGCGGCTCCAGGAACGGATGAAGGTCACCGGCGAGGACGACATCGCCCGGCTCGGCGAGGCCTTCAACAAGATGGCGCAGAACCTCCAGCTGAAGATCCAACAGTTGGAGGAGCTGTCCCGGATGCAGCGGCGGTTCGTCTCGGACGTCTCGCACGAGCTGCGGACCCCGCTGACGACCGTGCGGATGGCCGCCGATGTCATCCACGAGGCACGGGTCGACTTCGACCCGGTCACCGCGCGCTCCGCGGAACTGCTCGGGGACCAGCTCGACCGTTTCGAGTCGCTGCTCTCCGATCTGCTGGAGATCAGCCGGTTCGACGCGGGAGCCGCGGCGCTGGAGGCCGAGCCGATAGACCTCCGCCAGGTCGTTCACCGGGTGATCGGTGGTGCCGAGCCGCTGGCCGAGCGCAAGGGGACCCGGATCAGGGTCGTCGGCGACGAGCAGCCGGTGATCGCGGAGGCCGACGCGCGCCGTGTGGAGCGGGTGCTGCGCAATCTGGTCGTCAACGCCGTTGAGCACGGTGAGGGCCGTGACGTCGTGGTGCGGATGGGAGCGGCCGGAGGCGCGGTCGCCGTGGCCGTCCGGGACTACGGCGTGGGGCTGAAGCCCGGCGAGGCGACGCGGGTCTTCAACCGCTTCTGGCGGGCCGACCCGGCCCGCGCCCGGACCACCGGCGGCACCGGCCTCGGTCTGTCCATCGCCGTCGAGGACGCACGTCTGCACGGCGGCTGGCTGCAGGCCTGGGGCGAGCCGGGCGGCGGCTCGCAGTTCCGGCTGACGCTGCCGCGTACGGCGGACGAGCCGCTCCGCGGTTCGCCGATACCGCTGGAGCCCGAGGACTCGCGGAGCAACCGGGAGAACCGTGAGCGGTCGGGGAGCACGCCCGCCCGGGGCGGCGAGCACCGGCTGATGACGGTTCCCACCCAGCCGCCCGGCACCGACCGTTCCGCGCTGCCCGTCTCCGCCCGGACCGCACCGGCCTCGGTGCACCCGGCGGCACTGCCGGGCAGCGGTGCCCGGGTGGTGCCGCGCTCCGCCGAGGAGCGCCCGGCCCGTCACAACGACTCTCCCGGGCAGGACCGGGGGCGGGAGGACACGACTCGTGGGCACTGACCGTCGCCGTGACGGCCGCGGACACGCGGCGGGCATGACCGTACTGCTCGGCTGCGGCGGGATGCTGCTGCTGACCGCCTGTGGCTCCATGCCCGTCACCGGGGACGTGAAGGCGGTGGACGCCTCGCAGCCCGGTGACTCGCAGGTCCAGGTGTACGCCGTGGCGCCGCGTGACGGTGCCACGCCCAACGAGGTGGTCGACGGCTTCCTGGAGTCGATGACCAGTGACGACTCGGACTTCCGTACGACGCGCCAGTACCTGACCAAGGAGGCGTCGAGCCGGTGGAAGCCGGGCGAGCTGACCACGGTGCTGGCCAAGGCACCGAACCGGAGCGACCGCCCGATCCACGAGGGCGACCGCCGCACCGACGAGGTGACCTACACGCTGACCGGCGAGAAGGTGGCCACGGTCGACGCCCAGAACGCCTACCAGCCGCTCGCGCCGACGGAGTTCTCCCGCACGCTGCACCTGGTGCGGGAGAACGGTCCGGACGGCAAGGAGTGGCGCATCGACTTCGTGCCGGACGGGCTGATACTCGGCCAGTCCGACTTCAAGCGGCTCTACCGCTCGGTCAACAAGTTCTACTTCGCCACGGGGCGCAGCGACGCCAAGTCCACGCTGGTCGCCGACCCGGTCTATCTGCGCAACCGGACCGACCCCGCGACCGGCACCGACACCGTGACCCAGGCCGTCCGCAGCCTGCTCAGCGGACCGACGGAGTGGCTGAGCCCCGTGGTCGAATCGCGCTTTCCCGCCGGGACGGCGCTGCGCAAGGGGGTCACCTCGCTCACCCCCGACGACCGCAACGTGCTGAAGGTGCCGCTCAACAAGAAGGCCGACGGGGTCGGGCAGAGCTCCTGCCGGATGATGGCGTCGCAGGTTCTCTTCACACTGCGGGACCTGACCTCGGCGCGGGTCGAGCAGGTGGAACTGCAGCGTTCGGACGGTTCGCCGCTGTGCGTGCTCGACGCCGACCAGGCGGAGGGGTACGCCCCCACCGGTTCCTCGGGCGCGCCGGAGAGCCAGTACTTCATCGACGGCAAGGGCCATGTCGAGCGCATTCCGGGCAGCACCCGGGGCAGCGGCGACCCGGAGCCCGTCACCGGCCCCTTCGGCAGCGGTCCGCTGCGGATGAGCGCGGTCGGCGTGGCCCGGGACGAACAGTCCGCCGCGGCCGTCTCGCAGCAGGGCGACGCGCTCTACGTGTCCTCCCTGGCCGTGGACGGCGACCTGCCCGTCCCGTCGGTGACCAGCAAGGCCCCCCGCGTCAAGGACCGGCTGACAGCGCCCAGCTGGGACGGTCGGGGCGATCTCTGGGTCGCCGACCGGGACCCGGAGAACGCGCGGCTGCTGCGGCTGGCGGGCGGGAAGGGCAAACCCCAGGAAGTCACCGTGCCCAGCCTCGACGGCAGCCGGATCACCGCCCTGCGGCTCTCCTCGGACGGGGTGCGCATCGCCCTGCTGCTGACCCGTGACGACCGTACGACGCTGCACATCGGCCGGATCGAGCGCACCGGCCCGGAGGACGGCGGACAGGTCTCCGTGGCGGATCTGCGCCAGGCCGCCCCGCAGCTCGCGGACGTGACCGCGATGTCGTGGTCCGGCGGCAGCCGGCTCGTGGTGGTCGGCAACGAGGAGGGCGGGGTCCAGCAGGTCCGCTATGTGCAGGCGGACGGTTCGACGCCGACCTCGGGGGTGCTGCCCGGCGTCAACCAGGTGCGGGCGATCGCCGCGGCCGACGACGAGCAGCTTCCGCTGATGGCGGACGCGGTCGGCTACGGCATAGTGAAACTGCTGCCCGGCGACAACTGGCAGACGGTTCTCAAGGAGGGCTCCGCGCTGGTCTACCCGGGCTGACCGCCGACGGCGGACGGCCTCGGCCGGCGTTGTCCACAGGGGTGGCAGCCCCGCTCCCGCGGGGGCAGCATGGAGCCATGCGCGGGTGGTGGCGGGAGATCGCCGGACTGGTCCTGCCGGTGGTCTGCGGGGGCTGTGGCAGACCGCGGACGGAGCTGTGCGAGGCGTGCGGCGCCCAGCTGTACGGCGGGGCGCCGCGCCGGGTGAGACCCGATCCGGAGCCGGCCGGGCTGCCCGTGGTCCACGCCGCGGCCGCGTACGGGAACGCGGTGCGCGCGGTGCTGCTGGCCCACAAGGAGCGTGGCGCCCTCGGTCTCTCCAGGGCCGCGGGCAGGGCGCTGGCGGGTGCGGTGCGGTCCGGCGCGGGGAAGGACCCGGACCCGCGTCCACTGCTGCTCGTGCCCGTTCCCTCGGCCCGTCGTGCCGTGGCCGCGCGCGGGCACGATCCCGGCCGGCGGATCGCGCTGGCGGCCGCCGCCGAGCTGCGCCGGGCCGGGATCCCCGCCCGGGTGGCCGGGGTGCTGCGGCAGCGGCGTCCGGTGGCCGACCAGTCGGGGCTCGGGGCCCGGGAGCGGCTGGCCAATCTGACCGGTGCGCTGGGCGTCGTGCCCGGTGGCGCGCGGCTGCTCGCCGCCGGACGGGTGGTGCTCGTGGACGATCTGCTGACCACCGGGGCCTCGCTGACCGAGGCGGCGCGGGCACTGCGACGGGCGGGGGACCGGGGCGCCGCCGGGGTCCGCCACGCGGCGGTCGTGGCCGCTTCTCCCTCCGCCTTCGAAATAAACCGGAACTGGAACTGAACTTGCATCGTTGCAGGTGATGAGAGGGTAAAAAGACCTGAACGGAGGTACGTGCGAGTAGCGGGTGCCGACATCCCGCCGGGCAGGCTATGTTCGGTTGTGAGGAATGGTGAATGCCAGACCTCGGCGAATGCACCACCAGGTTTCGGGCAGGCGACCCACCGGTGGACCGAAACCGGAAATTCGGTGGGATGGAGACCTCCCCGATGGGGGAGGAGGAGGTGGAAGTCACCGAGTCCGCGGCTCCGGACATCACCGGGGCCTGGTGCAAAAGGGAGATGCTCCGCCAGGGAGCGGAGCGATCCGGGAACGGAGTTCTGCGTGGACATCGTCGTCAAGGGCCGCAAGACCGAGGTGCCCGAGCGGTTCCGCAAGCACGTGGCCGAGAAGCTGAAGCTGGACAAGATCCAGAAGTTCGACGGCAAGGTGATCAGCCTCGACGTGGAGGTGTCCAAGGAGCCGAATCCTCGTCAGGCGGACCGTTCCGACCGGGTGGAGATCACGCTCCGCTCGCGTGGACCGGTCATCAGGGCGGAAGCGGCCGCAGGCGACCCGTACGCAGCGCTGGACCTGGCCACCGGCAAGCTGGAGGCGCGGCTGCGCAAGCAGCACGACAAGCGCTACAGCCGCCGGGGATCGGGTCGTACGCCCGCTGCGGAGGTCGGCGAAACGGTACCGGACGCGGCATCGTTCAACGGTGACGGCGAGCTGGTCGCCGACGAGGGCGACCGGCCCGTGCCCACCACCAGGATCGGTTCGCTCGAAGTGCAGGGCGAAGGACCGCTGGTGATGCGCGAGAAGACGCATGTCGCGGCGCCCATGTCGCTGGACCAGGCGCTCTACGAGATGGAGCTGGTCGGTCACGACTTCTATCTGTTCGTCGATTCCGAATCGAAGGAACCGAGTGTCGTCTACCGGCGACACGCCTACGACTACGGTGTCATCCACCTGAGGACCGACCCGCTGGCCGCCGACGAGGCGGGCGGCGCCGGCGGTGCGCTGGGCGGCTGACGCCCTCACCTCGTGGTGCCCCTGGAGCGCCCTGTGCGCCCCCAGGGGCACCCCCGTGCGACCACGGGATCACCGCACCGCCGTCCGGGCATGAAATCATGGCGGCCCAAGCCAATCGGTGCGCTGTGAACTGCCGTTGGCGGACCGTCCGAATCAGGCCGTGGCCTTCAGGGGGAAGAACGATGGCGGACACCTTCGGGCCCGTACGCGACGCGCGCGATACCGATGACGTGCGGCGCTCCCGTGCCGCTGCGGACGACGACGGAGGCTCCCGCAAGGAGCCGATCCGGGTCCTGGTGGTCGACGACCACGCCCTGTTCCGCCGGGGGCTGGAGATCGTCCTCGCGCAGGAGGAGGACATCCAGGTCGTCGGCGAGGCGGGCGACGGGGCCGAAGCGGTCGACAAGGCGGCCGATCTGCTGCCCGACATCGTTCTGATGGACGTCCGGATGCCCAAGCGCGGCGGTATCGAGGCGTGCACCTCCATCAAGGAGGTGGCCCCCAGCGCGAAGATCATCATGCTGACGATCAGCGACGAGGAGGCGGACCTCTACGACGCGATCAAGGCCGGTGCCACCGGATATCTGCTCAAGGAGATCTCCACGGACGAGGTCGCCACCGCGATTCGCGCGGTGGCCGACGGGCAGTCCCAGATCAGTCCGTCCATGGCGTCCAAACTGCTCACCGAGTTCAAGTCGATGATCCAGCGGACCGACGAGCGGCGGCTCGTTCCGGCGCCCCGGCTCACCGAGCGCGAGCTGGAGGTCCTGAAACTCGTCGCCACGGGCATGAACAATCGCGATATCGCGAAAGAGCTGTTCATTTCCGAGAACACCGTGAAGAACCACGTCCGCAACATTCTGGAGAAGCTCCAGCTGCACTCCCGCATGGAAGCGGTGGTCTATGCCATGCGGGAGAAGATCCTGGAGATCCGGTGAACCGGCTGTAGCGTCCCTTGGAAGGAGTGCTCAGGCCAGCACCCGGCCGATCTCCTTGGCGAGCTCCGTGCGCAGCTCCGGTGCGTCGACCCGCTCCAGCCGCACGTCCGTGCACCCCACCCACGTGGCGGCCTCCGCCAGTGCGCGTGCCATCGGCTCGACCGCCTTCGCGTCCGCGAGGGACACCTGCCGGGCGACCAGCGTCGTCCCCTCCCGCGCCGGGTCGACCCGCCCCCGGAGCCGGCCCCCCGCCAGCAGCGGCATCGCGAAGTAGCCGTGGATCCGCTTGGGCTTGGGAACGTACGCCTCCAGACGGTGCGTGAAGCCGAAGATCCGCTCGGTCCGCGCCCGCTCCCACACCAGTGAGTCGAACGGCGAGAGCAGCGTCGTACGGTGACGCCCCCGGGGCTCCGAGGCGAGGGCCGCGGGATCGGCCCAGGCCGGCTTGGACCAGCCCCGTACCGTCACCGGGACCAGCCCCGAGTCCGCCACCACCGCGTCGAACTGCTCGCCCTTGAGGCGGTGGTAGTCCGCGATGTCCGCCCGGGTGCCGACGCCCAGCGACTGCCCGGCCAGCGCCACCAGCCGGCGCAGGCACTCCGCGTCGTCCAGATCGTCGTGCAGCACGGCGTCCGGCAGGGCGCGCTCGGCCAGGTCGTAGACCCGCTTCCAGCCGCGCCGCTCGGTGCAGACCACCTCGCCGTACATCAGGGCGCGCTCGACGGCCACCTTCGAGGCCGACCAGTCCCACCACTCCCCGCCGTTCTTCGCGCCGCCCAGCTCCGTCGCCGTCAGGGGGCCCTCGGCGCGCAGCTGGTCGATCACCCTCGCGTACGCCCCGTCGGGAAGGTCGTGGTGCCACTGCGGGCGCGAGCGGTAGGCGCGGCGGCGGAACGCGAAGTGGGGCCACTCCTCGACCGGGAGGATGCAGGCCGCGTGCGACCAGTACTCGAAGGCGCGGCCTCCCGACCAGTACGCCTCCTCGACGGGGCGGCGGCCGACCGCGCCCAGGCGCGCGTACGGAATCAGCTCGTGCGAGCGGGCGAGGACGGAGATCGTGTCGAGCTGCACCGCGCCCAGGTGCCGCAGCACCCCGGGCACCCCGGAGCGGCGGTCCGGAGCACCCAGGAATCCCTGGGCCCGCAGCGCGATCCTGCGGGCCTGGTCGGCGGAGAGTTCGACGGCGGGGGGCTGCACAGGCGTCATGACCCGAACCCTAGAGGGCGGCTCTGACAGTCGGGCCGGGAAGCCGGTTCACGGTCGGCGGCACTCCCCTCACCGGGGAGCGGCGGCACCGTCCGGGACGTACGCGACGGCCGACGGCAGACCGAGGTCGGACGGAAGCAGCGAGCCGAGCCAGCCGTCGCGCCGCACCCCCTTGTTGACCAGGGCGGACCGCTGGTCGCCCTCCATGCGGAAGCCCGCGCCCAGCGCGACGGCCCGCGACGCCTCGTTGCCCGCCTCGGCCCGCCACTCCAGGCGGTCGCAGCCCAGTGCGGTGAAGGCCCAGCGGGCGACGGCGAGCACGGCCTCCGTCGTGTAGCCACGGCGTCTGTGCTCACGGGTGGTCCAGTAGCCCACCTCGAACGTTCCCGGATCCGGGCGGCGGTGGACGCCCACCGCTCCGGCCAGCGCGCCGCCGTCGTGCGGGACCACGGCGAAGTTGTACATGGTGTCGTCGCGCCAGCCGTCCGGCACCAGGCGGCGGGTGAAGGTGTCGGCGTCGTCGCGGGCATACGGCGAGGGGACGACCGTCCAGCGCTGGATGGCGGGGTCCTGACAAGCCTCGTAGACCGCGTCGGTGTCCTCGGGGGCGAAGGGGCGAAGCAGCAGGCGTTCGGTGGTGAGAGTGATCGGCTCCATGGACGGATTCTCGTGAGGCGGCCGCTTCGGGGCGAGCACTTTTCGTGCTTCCCGGCACCTTCGGTGCCCTTCGTCCGTTGACTCGGAGGGGCGCTGCGGGGTCAACGCGGCGGCAGCCCTCCCGGCGCGGCCGGGTCCTCGCTTACGATGGCCGTTGCGGTGGGGCCCACCTGCCGTGCCCGCGCCAGTGTCCATCACACGACCCAGTGCCCAGGCCCGACCGGCAAGGAGACCAGCCTCAGTGTCCGTCTTCAACAAGCTCATGCGTGCAGGCGAAGGCAAGATCCTGCGCAAACTGCACCGCATCGCGGACCAGGTCAGCTCCATCGAAGAGGACTTCGTCAACCTCTCCGACGCCGAGCTGCGGGCGCTCACCGACGAGTACAAGGAGCGGTACGCCGACGGCGAGAGCCTCGACGACCTGCTCCCCGAGGCCTTCGCGACCGTCCGCGAGGCCGCCAAGCGCGTGCTCGGCCAGCGCCACTACGACGTCCAGATCATGGGCGGCGCCGCGCTGCACCTCGGCTATGTGGCCGAGATGAAGACCGGTGAGGGCAAGACCCTCGTCGGCACGCTGCCCGCGTACCTCAACGCGCTCTCCGGCAAGGGCGTCCACCTGATCACGGTGAACGACTACCTGGCCTCCCGCGACTCCGAGATGATGGGCCGCGTCCACAAGTTCCTCGGCCTCGACGTCGGCTGCATCATCGCCAACATGACGCCGGCCGAGCGCCGCGAGCAGTACGGCCGCGACATCACGTACGGAACGAACAACGAGTTCGGCTTCGACTACCTCCGCGACAACATGGCGTGGTCGAAGGACGAGCTGGTCCAGCGCGGCCACAACTTCGCGATCGTCGACGAGGTCGACTCGATCCTGGTCGACGAGGCCCGTACGCCGCTGATCATCTCCGGCCCCGCCGACCAGGCCACCAAGTGGTACGGCGACTTCGCCAAGCTGGTCACCCGTCTGTCCAAGGGCGAGGCGGGCAACCCCCTCAAGGGCATCGAGGAGACCGGCGACTACGAGGTCGACGAGAAGAAGCGCACCGTGGCCATCCACGAGCCCGGTGTCGCCAAGGTCGAGGACTGGCTCGGCATCGAGAACCTCTACGAGTCGGTGAACACGCCGCTCGTCGGGTACCTCAACAACGCCATCAAGGCCAAGGAACTCTTCAAGAAGGACAAGGACTACGTCGTCATCGACGGCGAAGTCATGATCGTCGACGAGCACACCGGCCGTATCCTCGCCGGCCGCCGCTACAACGAGGGCATGCACCAGGCGATCGAGGCGAAGGAAGGGGTGGACATCAAGGATGAGAACCAGACGCTCGCCACGATCACCCTGCAGAACTTCTTCCGCCTCTACAGCAAGCTCTCCGGCATGACCGGTACGGCGATGACCGAGGCCGCCGAGTTCCACCAGATCTACAAGCTGGGCGTCGTCCCGATCCCGACCAACCGGCCGATGCAGCGCGTCGACCAGTCGGACCTGATCTACCGCACCGAGGTCGCGAAGTTCGCCGCCGTCGTCGACGACATCGCGGAGAAGCACGAGAAGGGCCAGCCGATCCTGGTCGGCACCACCTCGGTCGAGAAGTCCGAGTACCTCTCGCAGCAGCTCTCCAAGCGCGGTGTGCAGCACGAGGTCCTCAACGCCAAGCAGCACGACCGTGAGGCGACGATCGTCGCCCAGGCCGGCCGCAAGGGCGCCGTCACGGTCGCCACGAACATGGCCGGACGAGGCACCGACATCAAGCTCGGCGGCAACCCCGACGACCTCGCCGAGGCGGAGCTGCGCCAGCGCGGTCTGGACCCCGTGGAGCACGTCGAGGAGTGGGCGGCCGCGCTGCCCGCCGCGCTGGAGAAGGCCGAGCAGGCCGTGAAGGCGGAGTTCGAGGAGGTCAAGGACCTCGGCGGGCTGTACGTCCTCGGTACCGAGCGGCACGAGTCGCGCCGTATCGACAACCAGCTGCGCGGTCGTTCCGGCCGTCAGGGCGACCCGGGCGAGTCCCGCTTCTACCTGTCGCTCGGTGACGACCTGATGCGTCTGTTCAAGGCGCAGATGGTCGAGCGCGTGATGTCGATGGCCAACGTGCCGGACGACGTGCCGATCGAGAACAAGATGGTGACCCGGGCCATCGCGTCCGCGCAGTCCCAGGTCGAGCAGCAGAACTTCGAGACCCGCAAGAACGTCCTGAAGTACGACGAGGTGCTCAACCGGCAGCGCGAGGTCATCTACGGCGAGCGGCGCCGCGTCCTGGAGGGCGAGGACCTGCAGGAGCAGATCCGCCACTTCATGGACGACACCATCGACGACTACATCCGCCAGGAGACGGCGGAGGGGTTCGCCGAGGAGTGGGACCTGGACCGGCTGTGGGGCGCGTTCAAGCAGCTCTACCCGGTGAAGGTCACCGTCGCCGAGCTGGAGGAGACGGCCGGTGACCTGGCCGGTGTCACGGCCGAGTTCATCGCCGAGTCCGTCAAGGAAGACATCCACGAGCAGTACGACGAGCGGGAGAAGACGCTCGGCTCGGACATCATGCGTGAGCTGGAGCGGCGCGTGGTGCTGTCCGTTCTGGACCGCAAGTGGCGTGAGCACCTCTACGAGATGGACTACCTCCAGGAGGGCATCGGCCTGCGGGCCATGGCGCAGAAGGACCCGCTGGTCGAGTACCAGCGCGAGGGCTTCGACATGTTCAACGCCATGATGGAGGGCATCAAGGAGGAGTCCGTCGGCTACCTGTTCAACCTGGAGGTCCAGGTCGAGCAGCAGGTCGAGGAGGTTCCAGTGCAGGACGCGGCGACATCGCTGTCCAAGGAGGACGCGGTGCCGGCCGCGCGGCCGGAGATCCGGGCCAAGGGGCTCGACGCTCCGCAGCGGCCGGACCGGCTGCACTTCTCCGCTCCCACGGTGGACGGGGAGGGCGGGGTCGTCGAGGGCGACTTCTCCAACGGGGACGGTGGTACGGCGTCCGAGTCGGACGGGCTCACCCGGGCGGAGCGGCGGAAGGCGCAGAAGAGTGGCGGGGGGCGTCGCCGCAAGAAGTAGGCGGTTTCGCGTTCGCGGCCGGGGCCGGGCACCGATGGGTGTCCGGCCCCGGCCGTTGTGCTTGGTCGGGGGTGCGGTGCGGTGCGGTCGGCGGTCTGGTGGGGCGGGTGCGGGGGTAGGGGCCTGCGGGGCCGGTTGCGGGGCTGGGTGCGCCTGCGGCGGGCTTGGTCCCCTCCCCGCCCCTTCCCGAAACCGGGGCGCTGCCCCGGACCCCGCGCCTCAAACGCCGGCGGGGCTGGGAGGGGCCGGGTTTGGCCCTGGACCGCGCGCCTCAGGCGGCGGCGGGGCGGGGAAGGGGCCGGGGTCGGTCCTGGTCCTGTGCGTCAGATGCGGGTGGGGTCGGGAAGGGGCTGGGGACGGGTTCGGATCCCGCGCCCTGAGCGGCGTCGGGGCGGGGGAGTGGCTGGGCTCGGTCCGGGGGTGCGTCGGCGCCGTGGTGGAGGTGCGGTGGGGGCGGAGGGGGAGGGCTCGGTCGTGGGGTGTCGGTCGAAGGGTGGGGGTGGCCGGCCCCTTCGTGCGGTCGGGAAGGGGGCTGGAGGGCGTCTGGAGGCCTCTGTGGGGTCTGGTGGGGCCCAAGGGGGTGGGGGCGGGTTCTGGGGGCGTGTGCGGTGTTCATGGGGTGTTCTGCTCTTTCGTCGGGGGCGGGGTGGATGGGGGCGGCGGTCAAGGGCGGCGGAGGGGGGTGTTGCCGAGTTCCACGGCTGCGCAGCGCCAGCGGAGGTCGGGGCCCTGTTCGAGGCGGAAGGCCATGGCGCGGACCTGTTCGCCGGCGGCGATGCTGGCGCAGGCCTCGACGACGCCGGGGGCGGGATGGGCGCCGTGGCACATGCGGATGACGGGGCGGGCGCCCCGGCTCCTGAGCGGGGTGGCGGGGGCCAGTTCGGCGAGCTGGTCGTAGGCGTCGCCGATGGTATGGCCCAGCATCCAGTGGACGGGGCGCTGGCCGCTGAGGACCGCGAGGAGGCGTTCGGCGAACCAGTGGTGGGGCCGGAGGCGCTGGGGCATCCGGCGGCGTTGTGCGGGTACGGCTTCGGGCCTGCGGGCGTCGTGACGTCCGGCGGGCCTGGTCCTGTTCGTGCTCATCGCTGTCGCCCCCGTGCTTCGGAGCCCGGCCAGTACCGGGCGGTAACTTCTGCTGGGGATCTTCTACGGGGGCGGCGGGGCCGTCGCAAGCGTCGACGGGTACGGAGCGGCGGGGCCGGGGATTCACCTATCCGGGTGGTGGAGGCGGTGCGGGGCGGGCTTCCGGGGCGGGCCGGTCCGGGTGAGGCGCGGGCGCCGGGTGGACGGTGCGGGGCCGGGACACGTAACCCCAAAGGGGGACGCCGCACGTATCCTGAGGGCGTTCCGACTACGAAAGCGACCCCAGCCATGCGCGTGTACGTCCCCCTGACCCTCTCCGGGCTCGCAGCGGCGCACCGGGCGGGCGAGGTCGGCCCCGGCCCGCTCACCGCGTACGCGGTGACCCCCGCACTGCGGGAGTGGTACGTCTCCGACGACATCGAGGAGCTGGAGTACGCGGCGCTCAACCGGGCCGCCTCCGCGTCGCTGCGGCTGATCGCCGGGGACCCGGACGCCGCCCGCCGCCGGGTCGTCGTCGCCGTCGACGTACCGGACGGGGACGCGGTCGCCGACCCCGATCACATCCTCGACGCCTCCTCGCTCGGCGAGGTCACGATCGCCTCCGCGGTCCCCCTGGCCAAGGCCGCCGCCGTCCACGTCGACTCCGACGAGGCCGACAAGGACGTCACCGCCGCCGCGGCCGCGCTCGGGGCGGCGGACCTCGGCGACGACGACGCGCAGTTCACCGTGGACGGTGCCGAGGACCACGAGCTGCTCTGGTTCGGCGTCCAGGAGATTCCTCATCTGATCGGATAAGAGCAGCCGGGTTGTGGACCGTTTGTTCGGTTGTCGGTGGCGCCGGGTATTTTTTCCTGCATGGGGACGCACGGACACCACCGCACGCATCTGGTCTGGGACTGGAACGGCACGCTGCTCGACGACAACACCGCCGTCGTCGGCGCGACCAACGCCGCCTTCGGTGAGGTCGGGCTCGCGCCCATCACCGTGGAGCAGTACCGCGAGACGTACTGCGTCCCGATACCCCGCTTCTACGAGCGGCTCATGGGCCGGCTGCCCACCGACGCCGAGTGGGAGCTGATGGACGGCGCGTTCCACCGGCACTACGCCGAGCGGCGGGCGGACTGCGGGCTGACCGCGGGCGCCGCCGAGCTGCTGGCCCAGTGGCAGCTCGGCGGGCGGAGCCAGTCCCTGCTGAGCATGTACGGGCACGAGCACCTCGTTCCCACCGTGCGCGGCTACGGGATCGAGCGGCACTTCGTGCGCGTCGACGGGCGCACCGGTCCCTCCGGCGGCAGCAAGGCCCAGCACATGGAGCGGCACCTCGCTGCCCTGGAGCACATATCCCCCGAGCACACCGTGGTCATCGGTGACGCCGTCGACGACGCGGTCGCCGCCGCGCACGTCGGGGCGAAGGCCGTGCTGTTCACCGGCGGTTCGCACAGCCGGGCCAGCCTGGAGGAGGCCGGAGTGCCCGTCGTGGACACCCTCGCCGAGGCCGCGGCCCTCGCCCGGAGCCTGGGCGAGTAGCCGGCGGCCCCGGGCTCGCTCACGTCACCGGGGCCTTGGCCCTGAGCACCGTGAGGAAGGCGCGCATCCAGGCGGAGTGGTCCGGCCAGGCGCGGGAGGAGACCAGGGTGCCGTCCACCACGACCTCGGTGTCCTCGAAGGTGGCCCCGGCCGTCGCCATATCGGGCTCCAGGGCGGGGTAGGCCGTGACCCTGCGGTCCTTCAGCGCCCCGGCCGCCGCCGTCATCAGCGGGCCGTGGCAGATCTGGGCGACCGGGCGGTCCGCGTCGAAGAAGGCTGCCAGGATCGCGCGGAGGTCCGGGTCGTTGCGGAGGTATTCGGGGGCACGGCCGCCGGGAACGACGAGCGCCGCGTAGTCGGCCGGGTCGACCTCGGAGAAGGCCAGGTCGGCCGGCCAGGTGTAGCCCGGCTTCTCGGTGTAGGTGTCGAATCCGGGCTCGAAATCGTGGACGACGAAACGGAGGGTCTTGCGGGAGGGGCGGCGATGTCGACCTCGTACCCCTCCTCGCGCAGCCGCTGGTAGGGGTAGAGGACTTCCAGGGATTCGCGGCGTCGCCGGTGACGATGAGGATCTTCGGTGCCATCGCGGGGCTCCTCACGGGTGTGCCGGCCCGATCCGGGCCGGACAGTACGGTCCCAACCGTTCCAGAGTGCGTTGTCCAGGGGCCGCGCGCTGTCCGGAGTGTCAAACTTCGGGGGTTTCTTTTGTACACATGCGGCTCGTGACGGTTGTGGGGGAGAGCGAGATAGCCTGGACCCCGTGATCAGCGCGATACGCCTCGGGGGCAGCGAAGCCCCCGGCCTGCGCCCGGAGTGCCACCGCACCCGGGCCATGACTGATCCCCTCAGCCCGGCCAGACCGCCAAAAATGGCCAATAAGGTCCCGGGCGTCTCTCATAGCGGCATAGCGTCGACTCAGACCGGAAACCCCGTGTCGTGGCGGTACGTCGTCTTTTTTTCCACCTACGTCACGCAACGGCGCGCGACAGGAGCCAGAGGACATGCAGACCAAGCTGGACGAAGCCAAGGCCGAGCTGCTCGCACGGGCCGCCAAGGTAGCTGACAACAGCCCGGGTGGTGGTGTCGGCGGGCCGGACGGGGGCCCCCGGGCGAAGGCCGAGGGCAGCGGGGCCGGCCAGGAGCGTTCACGGCAGGACACCGTGCTCGGCTATCTCCAGCGCTACTACCTCCACACCGCCCCGGAGGACATCATCGGCCGCGACCCGGTCGACGTCTTCGGTGCCGCTTCCTCCCACTACCGTCTCGCCGAGAACCGCCCCCAGGGCACCGCGAACGTCCGGGTGCACACCCCGACCGTCGAGGAGAACGGCTGGACGTGCAGCCACTCCGTGGTCGAGGTCGTCACCGACGACATGCCGTTCCTCGTCGACTCCGTCACCAACGAGCTGTCCCGCCAGGGCCGCGGCATCCACGTCGTGATCCACCCGCAAATCGTCGTCCGGCGCGATGTGACCGGAAAGCTCATCGAGGTCCTCAGCGAGGGCGCCGGCGCCCCGGCCGGTCCCCGGTCCGGCCGCAAGACCGCCAAGGGCGCGAAGAAGGACGCCCGGCCCGAGCTGCCGCACGACGCGCTCGTCGAGTCCTGGATCCACGTCGAGATCGACCGCGAGACCGACCGCGCCGACCTCAAGCAGATCCAGGCCGACCTGCTGCGGATCCTGTCCGACGTACGGGAGACCGTCGAGGACTGGGAGAAGATGCGGGACGCCGCGCTGCGCATCGCCGACGACCTGCCCGGCGAACCGCTCGACGACCTCGCCGACGACGAGGTCAACGAGGCCCGGGAGCTGCTGCGCTGGCTCGCCGCCGACCACTTCACCTTCCTCGGCTACCGCGAGTACGAACTGAAGGACACCGACGCGCTGGCCGCCGTCCCCGGCACCGGCCTCGGCATCCTGCGCTCCGACCCGCACCACACGGAGGACGAGGCCCACCCGGTCAGCCCCTCCTTCGACCGGCTGCCGGCCGACGCCCGCGCCAAGGCCCGCGAGCACAAGCTCCTCGTGCTGACCAAGGCCAACAGCCGCGCCACCGTGCACCGCCCCAGCTACCTCGACTACGTCGGCGTGAAGAAGTTCGACGCCGACGGCAACGTCATCGGGGAGCGCCGCTTCCTCGGTCTGTTCTCCTCCGCCGCCTACACCGAGTCCGTGCGCCGGGTGCCCGTCGTCCGCCGCAAGGTCGCCGAGGTGCTGGAGGGCGCGGGCTTCTCGTACAACAGCCACGACGGGCGCGACCTGCTCCAGATCCTGGAGACCTACCCGCGCGACGAGCTGTTCCAGACGCCGCCCGACCAACTGCGCTCGATCGTCACCTCGGTGCTCTACCTCCAGGAGCGGCGCCGGCTCCGGCTCTACCTGCGCCAGGACGAGTACGGGCGCTACTACTCCGCGATCGTGTACCTGCCGCGCGACCGCTACACCACCGGGGTGCGGCTGCGGCTGATCGACATCCTCAAGGAGGAGCTGAACGGCACCAGCGTCGACTTCACCGCCTGGAACACCGAATCGATCCTGTCCCGGCTGCACTTCGTCGTCCGGGTCGCCCCGGGCAGCGAGCTGCCGACCCTCACCGACGCCGAGGCCGACCGCATCGAGGCCCGCCTCGTCGAGGCCGCCCGCTCCTGGGCCGACGGCTTCCAGGAGGCGCTGGGCGCCGAATGCGGTGAGGAGCGTGCCGCCGAACTGCTCCGCCAGTACGGCCACTCCTTCCCCGAGGGCTACAAGGCCGACCACTCGCCGCGCTCCGCCGTGGCCGACCTGGTCCACCTCGAAGCGCTCAAGAAGGACGGCAAGGACTTCGCCCTCAGCCTGTACGAGCCGGTGGGCGCCGCCCCCGGCGAGCGCCGGTTCAAGATCTACCGCACCGGTGAGCAGGTCTCCCTCTCCGCCGTGCTGCCCGCGCTCCAGCGGCTCGGCGTCGAGGTCGTCGACGAGCGCCCCTACGAGCTGCGCTGCGCCGACCGTACGCACGCCTGGATCTACGACTTCGGCCTGCGCATGCCGCAGTCCACGGGCAACGGCAGCTATCTCGCCGACGACGCCCGCGAGCGCTTCCAGGACGCCTTCGCCGCCGTCTGGACCGGCGAGGCGGAGAACGACGGCTTCAACGCCCTGGTGCTCAGCGCCGGTCTGAGCTGGCGGCAGGCCATGGTGCTGCGCGCCTACGCCAAGTACCTGCGCCAGGCCGGATCGACGTTCAGCCAGGACTACATGGAGTCCACGCTCCAGAACAACGTCCACACCACCCGGCTGCTGGTCTCGCTCTTCGAGGCCCGGATGGCTCCCGGCCGCCAGGCCGCCGGCAACGAGCTGACCGACGGACTGCTCGAAGAGCTCGACGGGGCCCTGGACCAGGTCGCCTCGCTCGACGAGGACCGCATCCTGCGCTCCTTCCTCACGGTCATCAAGGCCACCCTGCGGACCAACTTCTTCCAGCGCGCCGAGAGCGGCGAGCCGCACGGCTACGTCTCGATGAAGTTCGACCCGCAGTCCATCCCCGACCTCCCCGCGCCCCGCCCGGCGTTCGAGATCTGGGTCTACTCGCCGCGCGTCGAGGGCGTCCACCTGCGCTTCGGCAAGGTCGCCCGCGGCGGTCTGCGCTGGTCCGACCGGCGCGAGGACTTCCGCACCGAGATCCTCGGCCTGGTCAAGGCACAGATGGTGAAGAACACCGTCATCGTGCCGGTCGGCGCCAAGGGCGGGTTCGTCGCCAAGCAGCTCCCGGACCCGAACGCCGACCGCGACGCCTGGATGGCCGAGGGCATCGCCTCGTACCGCACGTTCATCTCGGCGCTGCTCGACATCACCGACAACATGGTGGCCGGCGAGGTCGTGCCGCCCAAGGACGTCGTCCGCCACGACGAGGACGACACCTACCTCGTCGTCGCCGCCGACAAGGGCACCGCGAAGTTCTCCGACATCGCCAACGAGGTCGCCGTCGCCTACGGCTTCTGGCTCGGCGACGCCTTCGCCTCCGGCGGTTCGGCCGGCTACGACCACAAGGGCATGGGCATCACCGCCCGGGGCGCCTGGGAGTCCGTCAAGCGGCACTTCCGGGAGCTCGGCCACAACACCCAGACCGAGGACTTCACCGTCGTCGGCGTCGGCGACATGTCCGGCGACGTGTTCGGCAACGGCATGCTGCTCTCCGAGCACATCCGGCTCGTCGCCGCCTTCGACCACCGGCACATCTTCCTCGACCCGAACCCGGACGCCGCGAGCTCGTACGCCGAGCGGCGCCGCCTGTTCGACCTGCCGCGCAGCTCCTGGGCCGACTACGACAAGGAGCTGATCTCCGCGGGCGGCGGCGTCCACCCGCGCAGCGCCAAGTCCATCCCGGTCAACGCCCATCTGCGCGAGGCGCTCGGCATCGAGCCGGGCATCGTCAAGATGACCCCCGCCGACCTGATGCAGGCCATCCTCAAGGCCCCCGTCGACCTGGTGTGGAACGGCGGCATCGGTACGTACATCAAGGCGTCCTCCGAGGCCAACACCGACGTCGGCGACAAGGCCAACGACGCGATCCGCGTGAACGGCGAGGACCTGCGGGCCAAGGTCGTCGGCGAGGGCGGCAACCTCGGCGCCACCCAGCTCGGCCGGATCGAGTTCGCCCGCAACGGCGGCCGGATCAACACCGACGCGATCGACAACAGCGCCGGCGTGGACACCTCCGACCACGAGGTGAACATCAAGATCCTGCTCAACGGCCTGGTCCGGGACGGCGACATGACCGTCAAGCAGCGCAACAAGCTGCTCGCCGAGATGACCGACGAGATCGGCCGGCTGGTGCTGCGCAACAACTACGCGCAGAACACCGCCCTCGCCAACTCGTCCGCCCAGGCGTCCTCGCTCCTCCACGCCCAGCAGCGCTTCATGCGCCGGCTGGGCCGCGACGGATACCTGGACCGCGCACTGGAGTTCCTGCCCAACGACCGGCAGATCCGCGAGCTGCTGACCGCCGGCAAGGGGCTCAGCCAGCCCGAGCTGGCCGTGCTGCTTGCCTACACGAAGATCACGGCGGCCCAGGAGCTGATCGGGACCAGCCTGCCGGACGACCCGCACCTGCAGCAGCTGCTGCACGCCTACTTCCCGGAGCAGCTGCGCGAGCGGTTCCCCGAGGCGGTCGACGGGCACGCGCTGCGGCGCGAGATCATCACCACCGTGCTGGTCAACGACACCGTCAACACCGGTGGTTCGACCTTCCTGCACCGGCTGCGGGAGGAGACCGGGGCCTCCGTCGAGGAGATCGTGCGGGCGCAGTTCGCGGCGCGGGAGATCTTCGGTCTCGGCCAGGTGTGGGACGCCGTGGAGGCGCTCGACAACACCGTTGCCGCCGAGGTGCAGACCCGGATCCGGCTGCACTCGCGCCGGCTCGTCGAGCGCGGTTCGCGCTGGCTGCTGGGCAACCGGCCGCAGCCGCTGGAGATCAGCGAGACGGTCGACTTCTTCCGCGAGGGCGTCGACCAGGTCTGGGCCGCGCTGCCCAAGATGCTCAGGGGCGCCGACCAGGAGTGGTACCAGGGCATCCTGGACGAACTCACCGAGGCGGGCGTCCCGGACCAGCTGGCGCAGCGGGTCGCCGGATTCTCCTCGGCCTTCCCGGCCCTGGACATCGTGGCGATCGCCGACCGCACCGGCAAGGACCCGCTGTCCGTCGCCGAGGTCTACTACGACCTCGCGGACCGGCTCGGCATCACCCAGCTGATGGACCGCATCATCGAGCTGCCGCGGTCCGACCGCTGGCAGTCGATGGCCCGCGCCTCCATCCGCGAGGACCTGTACGCCGCGCACGCCGCCCTCACGGCCGATGTGCTCGCCGTCGGCAACGGGACCTCCACCCCGCAGGAGCGGTTCGAGGCCTGGGAGGAGAAGAACGCGGCGATCCTGGCCCGGTCGCGCTCCACCCTGGAGGAGATCCGCGGATCGGACGCCTTCGACCTGGCCAACCTCTCGGTGGCCATGCGGACGATGCGCACCCTGCTGCGTACGCACGCCTGACGCACCGGACGGCACGAGGGAGGGGCGGCTGCCCGGCAGCCGCCCCTCCCTCGCGTCCGTCCCGGGGGTCTCAGACCAGCCGGGTCACGTCCGTCTCCGCGGACGGGGGCGGCTTGCGGCGCTGCCACTCGTTGGCCAGCTCCGTCGGGAAGCGGCGGCCGCTGCGGGTCAGCAGGACGCCCTCGACCAGCTGCAGTTCGTCGCCGCCGGCGAACGCGCGCTCCTCGGTGCCGAGCTTCGCCCACGGGCCGGGGCCCGAGCGGCGCGGATGGCGGCGCCACAGCGTCGTGCCGTAGCTGCTGCGGTCGCGGACATGGACCGTGCCGCCGGAGATCCGCAGCTCCAGATGGACCCGGCTCAGGCCCGCGGTGCGCTCCTTCGGCAGCAGTCCGGCCAGCGAGATGCCGCCCTCGCCGGCCGCCCGCCCCACCTTCACCCGGGTCCCGTCGACCAGGGTGAACCGCTCCGCCAGGGCGTCGTCGAGCAGCAGCTTCAGCTGGACGGTCGCGGTGCGCGGGCCGTCGTCGGTCAGCGCGCCCCCGTGCAGTTCGCAGGTCGGGACCCCGCGCCGCATCCGGGGGAGCAGCGCGGCACTGCCCTGCCGGGTGTCGTACAGCGTGCAACGGCGCTCCGCACAGCGCCAGTTGCGGTTCACCACGTCGAAGAGGGGCTTGCGCCGGGGGTTGAGGAGACCCTGACGCTTGAGAACGTCCTCCTCCAGTTTGATGGAGATCTCGACGGGGGCGGCGACCTTCAGATCGACGGGGACCAGGCCCACGGTGCCGTCGGGGCGCGGGACGGGCTCCAGGAAGTCGTCGGCGTTGCCCTGGAGCCAGGGGTACGCGGTGCGGTGCCCGCGGAAGCGGTCGCCGGTGATGACCGGGATGCCGGTCAGTTCGCACAGCTCCAGCAGTCGGTCGTCGGCGTCGCCCAGCTCCTCGACCAGGCCCAGCCGGACCCAGCGGGCGAGCAGTCCGACGTCCGCGGGATCGGTGAACTCCTGTCTGCGGCCCAGGCGCAGACTGCGGTCGGCGACCAGGTACAGCTTCACGTCGGGGTCGCGGGCCAGCTGTTTCGCGGCGTCCACCAGGAGCGCGAGCCTGCGCAGCGAACGGCCGCCGGGTTCGCCCAGGCGCTGGTCGCGCACGACGTTGGAGAGGTCCACGAGGAAGCAGGCTTCCTCGAAGTCGGTGGTCAGGTGTTCTTCCATCGGGTCGGCCTCCGGGCTCACCGATCGGGAACTGACGCTCTGTGAATAAGCTTGTACAGCAACTATATTGACGTCTTCCGGAGCAGTACCGACGTGGGGGCGTTGCGGTGTCCGACTGGGGTTCGTTCGTCGACGAGGGGCCGTCGCAGGCCGTGCCCCGGATGCCCGAGCGGCCCCCGGAGCCCGCCGCGCCCCCGTACGTCCCCCCGGCCGCCGACGACGGCTGGGGCGTTTTCGCCGACGGCCCGGAAGTCTCCGGCGCGTCCGCGGCCCCCGCCCCCGTCGGACCACCGGTGCCCGCGCCCGGCGTGGCGGTGCCCTCGCCCGAGGCCGTCGCCTCGCTGCTGACGGAGGGCGAGCACCTGTGGGCGTACGTGGACGGGGGCGGCGCCGCGCATCTCGGCTCGGGCTGCGCCCTGACCGTGGTCCAGGAGGACGGGGGCGGCGACGGATTCACGGGCTGGCGGCCCGTCGTGGTGGTCGACCCGGCCGCGCTGACCGTCCGCCCCGTGCCGCTGGCCCTCGCCGATCCGCCGGTCGGCGCCGCCACCTCGGTCTCCGCGCTCTACCGGGACCCCGAACCGCCCACGGCACCGGTGCCGGACCGGGCCGCCGCCTTCCCGGCCGGCCGGGGGCCCGACTTGGACGCCCTGCTCGCGGCGGCCGTGGCGGAGGAGCGCGAGAAGGCCGCCGCCGGTGTCCGGCGGGAGCGCGAGGAGGCGGCCGCCGCCCTCCAGCAGGAACGCGACCGGCTCAGGGCCGGGGCCGACGAGGCCGCCCGGCAGGCCCAGGGCTACGCCGAGTCGCAGATCCGGGCCGCCCAGGACGCCGCGCGCCAGGGCGTCCAGGAGGCCCAGCAGAGCGCCTGGCAGTGGCAGCAGCGGGCCCAGGCCGCCGAGGCCGAAGTGGTCCGGCTGGACACCGAGTTGCAGCGGGGCGGCTGGCGCCGCTGGCGGAGCGGCGGAAGCCGGTGAGATCCGAGTGACTGAAGGGGCGGAAGAGGCTGCAAGGGGTCGGTGGGGCGGAGGGGCCGTACGGGCGTGGGGCGGCGGAAGCCGGTGAGATCCGCGTGACGGAAGGGGCGGCAGAGGCGGCAGGGGTCGGTGGGGCGGGGGAGCCGTACGGGCGTGGGGTGGCGGAGACCGGTGGGAGCAGCGTGACGGACGGAACGGCACGGCGGTACGGGCGCGGCGAAGGGGACACGGGCGTGGGGGCACGGGAGGAGCGGGCGGGGTTCGCGAGGCTCGCGCTGCCCCGGATCCGCCTGGAGTGGCCGGACGAACTGGCCCCCGTGCTGCGGGAGAGCGTGCAGGACCGGCACACCCTGGACAGCGGCAAGCTCTGCGCCGAACTGCCCTTCCTGTGGCGGGCGGTGGACGCCGCTCTGGAGCGCGTCGGGCCGGGCTGCCTGGTGCCGGAGTCGATCCGATACGACCCGTACGAGGGCTGGCAGGTCGCGGCACTGCCCCGGTACGACCCGGAGGGCGGGCTCCAGTTGCGCGACGGGGTGGAGCCGGCCCGGCCCCGGGCCCGGGACCGCTCGGCGCTGGTGCAGGCGCTGGTCGACGCGGTGGCCGAGCGGCCCTCGGCGGACCAGGCGGACGCGCTGGCCCTGCTGGACGTCCTGGCGGGCACATTCCCGCTGGGGCTGGACGCGGTCTGCCACCGGCTGCTGCTCGACGTGGAGCTGCGCCGGGGCGTGGCACCGGGCATGGCGGCGCTGCACGAGGCGCTGGAGCGGCGGCCCGGGGGACCGGTCTCGGCGGTCTGCTTCCGGGAGAGCGCCGTCGGCTCGCGCAAGGCCAAGGGCGATCCCGAACGGGACAACGAGGACGCCGCGACCGCCCTGCGCGCGGCCGACGGCACCCTGCGGATGGCGGTGTTCGACGGGGTCACCGGCGACGGGGACGGCTCCGGTGGCAGGGCCGCCCGCGCGGCCACCGAATGCCTGGTCAGGCTCTGGAAGGAGGCCGAGGCCGGCGCCGAGCCGCCGCCCCCGGCCGGGGAGCCGCCGTCCCCGGCCGCCGCCCCCGACTTCCCGGGACCGGGCGCCGCCGTGCCGCGCACCGGGCCCCCGCGCCCGGCCGCGCCCCACCCCTCGCGCCGGGTCCTCGACCGGCCGCGCGCCCTCGTGGGCGAGCTGGACCGGGTCGTCGAGCGGACCGGGGGCGGCGCCGCCGCGGTCCTCGCCACGGTGACACCGGACGGCACCGCCGAGGTGATCTCCGTGGGGGATGCCGAGGCCTGGCTCGTACGGCCGCTGGCGGCCGCCGCCGTACGGCCGAGGGAACTGCCCTACACCGCATGGAAACTGACCCCCGCGCACACCGCCTACGCCGAGCGGCTGCGCGGCAGTTCCCAGGCGCACGGGGACACTTCGGCGCTCACCAGCGCACTCGGGGACGGAACCGCGCGCTGGGCGCACCGCGTCTTCTCCGTGGCTCCGGGCGATCTGCTGGTGCTCGCCTCCGACGGGGCCACCGCGGGGGAGCGCGGGCGCTGGACGGGGGAGGTGCTGGCGGCCATGGCGGCGGACCTGGAGGCATCGGGGCGCCCGGTCGCCCCGGCGCTGGCCGCCGGGCTCATGGGCCGGGCGGAGGCGCTCGGCGGCTGGGACAACGCGACCGCGCTGGTCTGCGCGGTCGGCGAGGGCTGATCCAGACGGGAAGGCCCCGGGCACGCCCCGGGGGACGGACGACGGCCGACGAGGTCCAGGAGAGAGCACGGGCATGACGCAGACGGGACAGCCGGCCGAGGACATCAAGGTGACGGCGGACCGACAGGACATCCATCTCGGCGAGGAGTTCGCCGTACTGGTCGCACCACGCGAGCTGACCAGGAGCGACCGCTCCAAGGAGGGCGTCGTCTACGCCGTCCTCGTGGACGACAGCTGGTCCATGGAGCTGCGCGCCGACAACAGCAAGGAGTACCCGGTCGAGGGCAGCGGCCAGGCCAGCCGCAAGGACGTGGCCACCGCCGGGGTCCGGGCGCTCGTGGGATCGCTGCCGCGCGCCACCCACGTCGAACTCCTCACCTTCGCGCAGGAGTCCGGGGTGCGCTTCTCGGGCACGGCGGGCGAGCTGCTGCGCAAGGGGCGGTGGAACGGGAACGTCGAGACCGAGCGCCAGTGGACCAACATCGAGGGCGCGCTGCGGCGTGCGTACCGCGCGCTGGAGGGGCACCGGGCCGCCTCCCGCCGGGTGGTCCTGGTCAGCGACGGCGTCGCCAACTTCGGTGAGCAGGACCCCGGCCGGCTGGCCGCCCTCGCCGCGGAGGCAGCCGGGCGCGAACTGCACACGGACGCCGTCGGCATCGGCGAGGGCGCCGACTTCGGACTGCTGGAACGGCTCACGCCGACCGGGATGGCCCGCCACGTGGCCTCGCGGGCCCGCGCGGGCGAGGTGATGAGCGAGGTCGCCCGGGAGTTCGCGGCCAACAGCCGGGACGTGGTCACCGGCAGCGGCGAACTGTCCCTGGAGATCAACCCCAGCTTCCCGGTCCTCGCCGTGTACCAGCTCGACCCGGTCCGCCGGCGGATCGAGGGGGCCGTCCAGGACGGCGGCGGCCAGGCGCCCAGCAGGATCGTCCTCACGCTCGGCGCGATCCGGGAGGGCGAGGCCGGCCAGCCGCTCTACCTGATCAAGCTCCGCGCCCCGCACCGCAGGTCCGCCCGCCCGATGCCGGTGCTCCGGGCCAGGGGGCGGCTCGGCTCCGGCAGCGGGGCGCGGCAGTTGTCCGGGGCCCAGGTCGCGGTCAACGTCGTGGACAACCCGATGACCCCGATCCTGCGCCGCGATCTGCTGCGCCAGGCGGAGGGCATCGATCTGGACCGCGAGATCACCGACCGGGCCGCCCGCGCCGCCTCGGAGTACGAGCGCGAGGCCGTCTACCGGGAGGGTGCGGCGCGGGCCCGGCGGATCCCCGATCCGGCCCTGGCCGCCGTCTTCGACCAGGCGGGCGGCGGGCTCCGGGACGGCATGGACCCCAACGACGTCGCCAACGAGGCGCGGGCGGCCTCCAGCCAGAGCTCCACCAGGTCCAAACGGGCCTGGTTCGAGGAGATCCCGGTCGAGATGCCGGACGAGATCAAGGCCCGGCGCGCCCAGCAGTACGCCGATCTCGACGATGACGACGACGATGACGAGGACGGCTACGCGCCGGTGAGCGGGGGCGGGCCGGACTTCGGTTACGGCGGCGGTCCGGGCCACGGCGGCGGCTACGGGAGCGCCGGCTATCCGCCGCCGCGCACGACCCGCCCGCCCCAGGACCACGGTCCGGACGACGACGAGCCGACCCGGCCGCCGTACGGCTCCGGCGCACCCGGACGGTCCGGCACACCCGGCGCGTCCGGCGCGGACGACGACGAGGCGACCCGGCCGCCGTGGGGCCCGGGGGGCCGCCCGTGAGCGCACCCGACGTCATCATCGACGCGTCCAACATCGCCCACGGCCGGGGCGGCACCGTCAGCTTCGCCCGGGTCGTCGACGTACGGGAGGCCTGGCTGCGGGAGCACCCGGGCTCCTATCCGTACGCCGTGCTCGACGGCGCGGTGCGCGGGAGGCTGGAGGACCGGGCGCTCGCCGACCGGGCCGGGCGGGAGCACTGGCTCGAACTCCACCAGGGCGACGCCGACGACCGCATCCTCTCCATGGCCGCGCAGTACGGCGCCGCCGTGATCAGCGAGGACAACTTCCGCTTCGCCCGGCGCGAGCACACCTGGCTCCAGGGCAACACCGACCGGATCTGGAGCGCCCGGCGGGTGCGCGGCCGGGTCGTGTTCAGCCGGCGCAGCCTGTCCGTCGCCACCGACGAGGAGATCGACGCCGACCGGGCCAGGAAGCGCGGCAAGGCGGGCCTGCGCGACCCGGACTCGGAGCTGCGGTTCCGCCATGTCGAGGAGCCCTCGCCCTGCCGCAGATCGGGATCCGTGCTGACGCCCCCGCAGGTGTATGCCTCCGGGGACCGGCTCTACTGCCACTCCTGCGACCAGCCCGCCGAGGAGACCGTCGCCGAGGCGCCCGTGCCGGAGACCCCGGACGGCCGGACCGTGATCACGGTGATGCACGGCTACGCGGTGCTGCGGACCGTGGACGTGCCGGGGGACGACGGGCTCGTGATCGGCCGGGCCTCGCGCTCCCGGCCCGGCACCACCGACGTCACCGACGGGCTCGGCCCGGAGGCCAGGGGCGAGATCAGCCGCGAGCACGTACGGATCTTCCTGGACGACGACGGACGGCCGATGGCCGAACATCTCACGGACAACAACGCCTCCTTCCTCAACCCCGTGCTGGACCGGTACGGCCGCCCCAGCACCGCCCGGCTGGCCACCCGCACCCCGTACGGACTGGAACCGGGCGACGAACTCGTCCTGGGCACCGGCTCCGTACGGCTGCGGATCAGCGAGGGCTCCTCGGAAGGCGACGGCGACGGCGACGGCGATGGTGGCGGGGCCGGGGGTGGGGCGTGGTGAGCGGATTCGAACCCTTCTGGGCCGAGGCCGAACGCGGCGCCCCCGACGATCCGCCGCGCTGCGCGTACATCGCCGCCGCCTACGGGCAGGGCGACCGCTTCCGTACGAAACGGCTCATCGCCGGGGCCGGACAGGGGTACGCCCTGCTCGCCCAGGACAGCTGGTCCGGCGGAGACGTGGTGATCAAGGGCATGTGGTGGCCGAGGGCGGTCCTGGACGAACCCCGCGAGGTCAAGGCCGAACTCGGCGGCCAGCGCGGGCGCCGGGAGAGCGGACTGGTGGCGGCGCGACGGGCCGCCCAGCTCACCCAGCAGTGCCCGGTCGTCATCTCGCTGGAGTCCCAGCCCTCGCCCACCCTGCGCGCGGCCGGGGTGCCCTTCGACGAGGAGGACGAGGAGGGCTTCCTCGTCCAGGAGTTCATCGGGTACCGGAACACCGGAGCGCGCACCCTCCAGGACGAGATCGAGCGCCGCGCCGGGCGCAACCAGCGCTACACCGAGTCCGAACTCCTGGACCTGGCAGAGCAGTTGTGCAACACCCTCGCCGCCCTGCACACCACCCGCCACACCGACAAGGGCGAGGTCGTCAAAGGCTGGGTGCACGCCGACATCAAACCGGAGAACATCCTCGTCCTCGGCCCGCCCGACCGCTACGTCCTCATCGATTACGACGCCGCCGTGCGGATCGGCGCCCGGATCACCACCACGACCGTCGCCTACGCCCCGCCCGGCCCCGAGGGCGGCGACGAGACCGCCGAACTGGCCCCCGCGTCCGAGCGGTACGACATCTACATGCTCGGGGCCACGCTCGCCCACGCCGCCCGCCTCGCCCGGCTCACCCCCAAGCAGACCCGGGGCCTCTACTACGGCAGCCAGGACGTCCAGGGCCGGGTCAGACGGGAGATCTCCGACCCCCGCTTCGGCCCGATCCTCAACAGCGTCATCTCCACCTGTCTGGCCCCGCAGAAGTACCGCCTCGCCACCGTCGACCGGGTCCGCGCCGACCTCGCCCGCGCCCGCAGCGCGACCGCCCTGCTCGGGGCGCTGCGCGCACTGGAGCACCGTTCATGACCACCGCCACCTACCCCGGCCGCAGCGGTCGCGTCTGGGAGACCCGCCCCGCCCTGCCCCGGCCCGGCCAACTGCGCCCGGCCGGAAGCTCCGCGCGCGCCACCCGGATGGTCCGCGACACCCGGACCGACGAGTACGGCACGCTGCGCACCTTCGCCAACCGGGCCACCCGCGCCGAGGCCGCCGCGCTCCTCGCCGTCGGAGCCCCCGTCACCCCGGCGCTCTTCGACGTCATCGACCACCCGGGGCTGCCGCCCGCCCTGGTCACCGCCTGGGCCCCCGGCAACGGCACCCGGCCGCTCGACGTCCTCATGGAGCTCGACGACCTCGCCGCGATGCTCGAACAGGGCCACCGCTTCACCCCCGCCGAGGCCCTGCGCGTCCTGGTGCCGCTCGGCCGCGCCCTCGACGACATGGCCCGCTCCGGCTACACCCCCGTCGAGCTCTCCCCCGACCACCTCGTCTTCAACTCCGGCGCGCTGACCCTCGTCGGTCTCGGCCGCCACCTCTACATCCCCTCGACCGGCCGGATGCCCGCCCCGCAGGGCATGTCCCTGTCCGGGGCGCTGCTCCTCGGCGACGACCTCCCCTCCGCCCGGGGCAAGGGCCGCCCCGTCGCCTGGCGCGAGACCCAGCTGCGCTCGCTGCTGCGCCTGGCCGGCTGGATGGCCTGCGGACTGCCGCCGGCCGCCTGGGGACCGGTGCGCGGCCCCGCCGACCTGGCCGGCTACCTCGGCGCCGCCGGCTTCCAGCAGATCCCCTCGCTCCAGCCCGGCCGGCTGGCCCAGTCCCTCTCCGCCGCCTCCGCCACGGAGGAACGGGAGCGGGCCCTGCGCGACATCGCGGACAGCCGGGCCCTGCTGATCTACGACGACGCCGCCCAGCGCACCGAGGACGGCCGGCTCGCCCTGAACCCCGAATCGCTGCGGCTCGGACTGCTCCACGACCACGGCCCCCAGGTGCTCGCCCTGGCCGCCTTCGAACAGGGCCGGCTCACCTCCCGCACCGCCTCCCAGCTCTCCGGGGCCGGCTGGGTGGTGGCCCGCCGCAAGGACCTGATCCGCTACGCCGAGCGGGCCGCCGCCGCGGCCCCCGGCGCCCGGCTGATCATCGCGGGGCGCATGGACGGCGAGGAACTGCGCCGCATCGAGGCCGCCCGCGGCGGACGCGCCGAACGCGTCGACCCCGGCGACATCGCCGGCGCCGTCCCCAGGATCGCGGGCATGCCCGCCGACCGCCTCCCGTACGTCACGGACCGCGAACTCGACGACTTCCACCAGGAGATGCTGGCCGGCCAGGGCGGACAGGCGCTGCGCCGCCGCACCTTCGCCACCGGCTGGGCGATCCGGCTCGGCGGCATGGACACCATGTCGCCCAGCGAACGCGGCATCGTGCTGGAGCGGATGCCCGACGCCTTCGGCACCAACACCGAACTGCTGGTCGCCGTCCGCGCCCGGCAGAACGCCCCCGGGCTGCGCAAACAGAACCGGATGCTGGACCGGGCCCGGATGGACCGGCTGGTCATCGCCCTGTCCGGGGTGCCCGCCTCGGTCTTCCGGGAATGCCTGATGTCCGCGCTGCTGGGCCCGTCGGAGGAGGATCTGTACGACGAGGCGACCCGGCGGCTGCTGCCGGTCGCCCAGCGGCTCGCCGAGGTCTTCGACCCCGACCTGCCCTCCGACGCGGACGGCGTCCCGCTGGAGGACGCCCTGCGCACCCGGCCCGGCATCCGGCGCGCCGGACTCCTCGGCCGGCTGTGCACCGCCCTCCCCGCGCTCGACGCACGCCGGCTGGCCGGCACCGTCGCGGCCATGGACGACACCGTCGTCGGCGTCCTCTGCGACATCCCGGCGCCCAGCCTCCAGGCGCTCGCCGGACGCATGGACGACCCCGGGCTCCTCGAACTGCTCCGCCCGCACCTGGAGGGCCCCGACCGCGACCTGCTGACCCGCTACACCCCGGAGATGTGGCACCTGCTGCTCGACGGGCTGCGCCAGCCCGAGCACCTGAGCCACTTCGGCCTCGGCTGGGTGCAGATCACGGCCCTCGACCAGGACGGGGCCGTCGACGCCCGGGTCCTGCTGCGCATCGCCGCCGACGCCGGGGCCGCGGCCCCCGACGCCGCCCGCGCCCTGCTCGCCACCTCGCCCGAGCACTGGCGCACCGTCTGCGCCCACCCCGTCCTCGCCGCCCGCTGGCTCGCCGAACAGGGCGACCTGGACTTCGGGGACATCGTCACCGCCTTCCCCGACCCGGCCGCCGCCCTCGCCGAACTGGGCACCGACGGACTGCGCCACGCCCATGAACTCGGCCTGGACCAGCGGGCGATGCGCATCCTGGGGGCGTACGCCACCGGCATCGGACGCCCGCTGGACGAGGTCCTCGTCGTCTTCCAGGAGTGCCGCTACGAGAGCGAGCAGGCGGCGCCCCTGGACTCGGTCGCGGTCGTCGAATGGTCGCGGGCCCGGCTCGCCACCACCGGGCTGACCCGGGTGGTGCGCGGCGCCGTCGAACGCCCCGAACGGGTGCGGGCCTGGGCGGTGAACGGCCGGCGGCTGGACCGCAGGATCGCCGAGGCGGTCCTCGGCACCCCGGTCCGGGACGACGAAGGTCCCGGCCGGACCCTGGCCGCGCTGGCCGCCGCCCCGGCCCTGCTCCCGCTGCTGGCCGCCCTGCCGGGCCCGGCCGAACGGGCCGCGCTGCTCGCCCTGCACGCGACGGCCCCGGACGCCGTGCTGGACCCGCGCGCCCGCGCCGAACTGGCCCGGATCGTCACCGCTCCCGACCCGGCCCGCGCCCTGTACACCCTGCTCGGCGAGGGGCTGGGCGTCCCGGCGCAGGAGTTCGCCGACCGGTTCGCGCTCAGCCCGGAACAGCGCCGCGCCCTCGCCGAACTGACCCCGCTCACCGACGTCCTGACCCCGTCCGCGCTGACCACCGTTCTCACGCTGGCCGTGCACCACGGGCTCGCGGTGGCGGTCACCGCCGCCGTCGTCGAACAGCGCCTGCCGGGGACGGCCGACGCGGTGTCCGCCTGGGGCCCGCGCTGGCTGCCGCCGCTGGCCGGGGAGTCCGGGCGGCGCGTGCTGCGGATGCTGCTGGAACAGCGCGGACCGCACGCCGGCCACGGCGAACGGCTCACCCCCTGGCTCCTCGCGGCGGGCGAGGACGGCCTGGCCCTGGTGGAGCGCTTCGGCCCCGACGCCCTCTTCCTGGTCCTGGCCACGGACGCCCCGCCCGCCGACGCCCGGCTGCTGGGCGAACTGCTCATGCTCACCGGGCCGTTGCCCGACCTGTACCGGCTGATCACCGCCAACGGACTGCCCCCGGCCACCTGGCGCCGGGCGGCGGCGCTCCTGGCGGCGGGGGAGCCCGGTGACCGGGTGCTGCTGCGGTTGTGGTCGGGCCGGGGCGGCGGCGCCCGGACTACGACCGCCAGAGGGTGACCTCGGTGAAGTAGTCGGGCATGCCGTCCGAGGTGTGCACGACCTTGGTCACCTTCACCATGGCGATGTTCTTGTCGGACGTCACCGTGCAGAGCAGCGTGCCCACCGGCAGGGTGCGGCTGAGATCCTCCTCCTCGATCTCCGACGGCAGCACGTCCGTCCGCGCGCCCCGCAGACACTGCTCGGCCGTCGGCCCGGCACCGCGGCCCATGGGAGTCAGGAACTCCCACCGGCTCAGGTTGCTGTCGAGCGTCAGCTCGCTGTGGGTGCCGCTGCCCTCGCTCGGCCCGCCGACGCGGGGCTCGTCGAGGTCCACCGAGACCGCGTCCCAGCCGGACGGGGCCCGCAGCGAGAGCGGCCGGTTCTCGAAGACCAGGGTGTGGCGCTGCTGCTCCGGTGACGGTGCGGTGGTCTCCGGAGCGGTGGTGTCCGGGCTGCTCCGGTCCGGTCCGGGCGTCGGCGAGGTCGGCCGGCCGCCGGGCGTACGCACGTCGCCGGGGGTGCCGTCGGCCGGGGTGCGGCCGGGGTCGGCGGTCCGGGTGGCGACCAGCCAGGTACCCGCGACGAGCAGGACCGCCGCGCCCGCCGCCAGCGCGACCCGGAGCACGGCCCTGCGGCGCGAACCGCCCGGCGCCCGGGGGACCGGCCCGGAAGGGCCGGGGGCGGAAGGGCCGGGGGCCGAGGGGCCGGGGGCCGAAGGGGCTGGTGCCGAGGGGGCCGGTGCGGAGGGCGCGTGCGCGGCGGGTACGGCGGCCGGGGGCGCGGGAACGCCACCCGGTGGCACCGCCCCGGCGGGCGGCACCGTGCGCTCGCCGGTCCCGGCCGGGACCGGGGGAGCCGGGTCGGGCGGGACCGCCCGGCCGGGAGGCGGCGCGGGGTCTCCGGCCCCGGACCGGGGGAGCGGGGGCGGCGGGTCGGGCAGGGCCGGGGGTCCCGGGAGGGCCTGCTCACGGCGGGCGATCTCCGCGGCGAGCGGGCCGGGCAGCCAGGAGTCGAGGCCGTCCGGCGCCCTGCCCGTCCAGGGTTCGCACAGCGAGGCGAGCGCGGCGGGGGTGATGCGTACCGCCGGATCCGCCGCCAGACACTGTTCCAGCACCTCGCGCAGCTGGGGCAGGAAGCCGTCCAGCCGGGGCGGCCGGAACGCGGTGTTGGCGATCCGGGCGCCCAGGGTCATCGCCCCGCCCGTCCCGTACGGATGGCTGCCGGTCGCCGCCAGGGCCGCGATCAGCCCGAGCGAGAAGACGTCCGAGGCGGGGCCGGCGTCCTCGCCCTGGGCGTGCTCCGGTGACATGAACTGCGGGGTGCCGATCAGCCCGCCGCTGCGGGTGAGATGCGTGGTGTCGGCGGCGCGGGCGATGCCGAAGTCGATGACGTACGGGCCCGTCCTCCCGAGCACGATGTTGCCCGGCTTCAGGTCGCGGTGGACGACTCCCGCCGTGTGGATGGCGACGAGGGCCTGAGCCGTACAGCCCATGAGCCGCATGACGGACGGCAGGGGCAGCGGGCCGTGGTCCTCCAGCGCGGCCCGGAGCGACAGCCCCGGGACGAACACCGTGGCGAGCCAGGGGCGGGGGCCGGAGGTGTCGTGGTCGACCACCGGCACCAGGTGGTAGCCCTGCACCAGGCGGGCGGCCCGCACCTCCTGCGCGAAGCGGCGGCGGAATTCGGTGTCCTCCCCGAAATCCCGGCGGATCACCTTCAGCGCGACGGCCTGGCCGCCACGGGTGCGCGAGAGGTAGACGGTGCCCATCCCGCCCTCGCCGATCCGGGCGAGCAGCCGGTAGCCGCCGATCTCGCGCGGATCGTCGGGCCCGAGCGGTGCGAACATCGTGCCGGTGCTGGTGCCGATGGGATCCTCCCGCGCTCACGCGTCCAGCTGACCGAACGAGCTTACGACGGTTGAGGGGCCTCACATGTGCTGTGCCGCGGTGTAGTTGGCCCTTCGTGCGCGAAGCCGGTCCGACCCGCGCGCCGGCCGGCCGGACCGCGCTCGGACGGCTACTCGTTGATCTTCCAGAGGGTCAGTTCGGTGTCGAAGCCGGGGACGGTGTAATCGCCGTCCGCCAGATGCCAGTCGACGATCTTCATCATGGCGAGATTGCCGTCGGTGGTCACCGTGCAGACGATGGTGCCCTTGCCCAGGGGCTTGCCGTCCCGCAGATCGTATTCGTCCAGATCCTGGAGTGCGGAGGTGCCCACGGCGTCCCGGCACGCCTCGGGCGTGGCGGCCGAGGAGGTACCCGCGGGGGTCAGGAACTCCCACTTCGCACCGACGCTGTTCTCGTAAAGAATCTCCTGCCCCTTCGTGTCCTCGCTGTCGGAGCTGCCCTGTGGGTTCAGCCTCGGAGCGTCGAAGTCGATCACGCTGGTGTCCGTGTTCTGCGGCGCCCTGATCAGCAGCGGCTTGTCCTTGAAGACCACGGTGTACGTGGGCTTCGGCGAGGACGACTTCTCCGGGCTCTCCGCCCCCTGGGACGCCCGGTCCGTGCCGGCCGTGGTCGCCGGGTCCGAGGAGACCGCCTTGTCGCCGCTCCCGGAGCCGTCCGGGCCGGACTGCGACCAGATCACGACCCCCACCGCCACCAGCAGGATCGCGGCGCCCGCGAGCAGCCCGCGGCGCCGGTCGGACATGCGCGAGGGCTGCCGGCCGGTCTGCGGAAGGGGCTGCCCGGGGTACGGCATCGGCGGGACCGTCCCGTACGGCGGGGCGCCGGTGCCGGGTCCGGTCGGTGCGGCGGTGGGCGGCGGGGGCGTCAGCGGGCCGGTCCCCGCGTCCGTACGCGGCGGCAGTGTGGTCCCCGCTCCGGCCACGGGCGGCACGGTGGTCCCGGCGGCGACCGAACCGGCGACCGGGGGCGGCGGCGCGTCGGGGACGCCCTGCGCCGGCGGGGGAGCGGCGGGGCCGGGGGCCGGCGGAACGGAGGCCGCGCGGCGGGCGATCTCCGCGGTGAGCGGCGCGGGGAGCCAGCCCTCGCGGCCCGCAGGGGGCGCGTAGCGGGCGGCCAGTTCGGCCGGGGTGGTGCGGGCCGCCGGATCCTGGGCCAGGCAGCCGGCCAGCAACTCGCGCAGCCCGTCCTCGTACCCGTCCAGCGAGGGCGGCCTGGCCTCGGTGTTGGCGATCCTGGTACCGATGGAGACCGCCCCGCCCTCCCCGTACGGATGGCGGCCCGTTGCGGCCACGGCGGCGATCAGCCCGAGCGAGAACACGTCGCTGGGCGGGCCGACCTCCTCGCCGAGCGTCTGCTCGGGGGACATGAACTGCGGGGTGCCGATCAGCCGGCCGCTGCGGGTGATGTGGGTGGCGTCGGCGGCGCGGGCGATCCCGAAGTCGATGACGTGCGGGCCGTCGGCGCCGAGCAGGATGTTGCCGGGTTTCAGGTCGCGGTGGATCACACCGGCCGTGTGCATGGCGCCCAGGGCCTGGGCGGCCATCCCGACGAGCGCCAGGACCGAGGGCAGCGGGAGGGGGCCGTGCGAGGTCAGCGCCTCGTGGAGCGGCATGCCGGGGATGTAGGTCGAGGCCAGCCACGGCTGTTCGCCCGAGGTGTCGTGGTCGACGACCGGCACCAGGTGGTAGCCGCGCACCATCCGGGCCGCCCGCACCTCCTGCTCGAACCGCAGCCGGAACTCGGGATCGTCGCCGAACTCCCGGCGGATCAGCTTCACCGCGACGGCCTGACCGCCGCGCGAGTACGAGAAGTAGACGGACCCCATGCCGCCCTCGCCGATACGGGCGAGCAGCCGGTAGCCGGCGATCTCGGCCGGGTCGCCGGGGCCGAGGGGCGTGAGTGCCGTGCCGAAGCCTGTACTGATGGGAGCCTCCCCGCCCTCGTCATCGTGTGCGACCGCACGAGCCTATGACAGGTACCGGTCTGTCAGATCCCTGGTTACGAAGGAGCTTTGGGACCTTCCGGACCACCCTTCCGGCTCTTTATCTGCCCTTGCCCTTCCCCGCGGTGAACCGTTCGTACGCCGCGACGACCTCCGCCGCCGGTCCGTCCATCCGCAGGACCCCCGCCTCCAGCCAGATCGCCCGGTCGCAGGTCTCGGTGATCGACTTGTTGTGGTGGCTGACCAGGAAGACCGTGCCGGCCCGCTGCCGCAGTTCGGCGATCCGTTCCTTGCTGCGCCGCTGGAACCGGGCGTCGCCCGTGGACAGCGCCTCGTCGATCAGCAGCACGTCGTGGTCCTTGGCGGCGGCGATGGAGAAGCGCAGCCGCGCCCCCATGCCGGAGGAGTACGTGCGCATCGGCAGGGTGATGAAGTCGCCCTTCTCGTTGATCCCGGAGAAGTCCACGATGTCGTCGTAGCGTGCGCGGATCTGCTCCCGGCTCATGCCCATCGCGAGTCCGCCGAGCACCACGTTCCGCTCGCCGGTGAGATCGCCCATCAGCGCCGCGTTCACCCCGAGCAGCGAGGGCTGGCCCCGGGTGTGGATCCGGCCCTTCGTGGCGGGCAGCAGCCCGGCGACGGCCTTGAGCAGCGTGGACTTCCCCGAGCCGTTGGACCCGATCAGGCCGATCGCCTCGCCCTTGTACGCGGCGAAGCTGACGCCCTTGACGGCGTGCACCTCGCGGACGCCCGGGGCGGCCCGGCGCGAGACGATCCGGCTCAGCGCCGAGGTGGCACTGCCCCGGCCGGTGCGCGCGCCGTTGACCCTGTACGTGATGTGGACGTCGTCGACGACGACGGTCGGCACCGCGGTGCCCGGGTGCTCAGCCACGTCCGTAACGCTCCTCGGCCTGCCAGAAGAAGACGAAACCGCCCACCCCGCACAGCAGCGCCCAGCCCGCGGCGACGGTCCAGACGTGCGGGGGCAGTTGGGAGGCGTGGAAGCTCTCGATGAGCGCGAACCGGGTCAGGTCGATGTAGACGGCCGCCGGATTGAGTTCCAGCGCCGCCTTCACCAGATGCGGGACCCGGTCGCCGCTCAGGCTCTTGTCGATGCTCCACATGACCCCCGACGCGTACATCCAGGTGCGCAGCACGAACGGCATCAGCTGGGCGATGTCCGGGGTGCGGGCGGCCAGCCGGGCGACCACCATCGAGACGCCCGCGCTGAACACGGCCTGCAGACCGAGCGCCGGAACCGCCAGCAACCACGAGGGCCGGGGGTACTGGCCGAACACCAGCAGGATCATGACCAGCGCGCCCAGCGAGAACAGCAGCTGCTGGAGCTGCTGGAGGGCCAGCGCGATCGGCAGCGAGGCCCGGGGGAAGTGCAGCGCCCGGACCAGCCCGATGTTCCCGCTGATGGCCCGGGTGCCCGCGGTGATCGAACTGCTGGTGAAGGTCCAGACGAAGACACCGGTCACCAGGAACGGCACGAAGTCGGCGACGCCCTGCTTGGTCCTCATCAGGACGCCGAAGATGAAGTAGTAGACCGCCGCGTTGAGCAGCGGGGTCATCAGCTGCCAGATCTGGCCGAGCTTCGCCTGGCTGTACTGGGCGGTGAGCTTGGCGGTGGCGAACGCCGTGATGAAGTGCCGGCGCCCCCACAGCTGTCGTACGTACCGCGGCAGCGACGGACGGGCCCCGCTCACGCCCAGCCCGTGCCGGGCGGCTAGGGCGGCGAGCTCGCCGGGGGCGTACGAGGGAGGGCCGGGGGGCGGCGGGGCGTCCGGCGGGGCCGGGGCGATGGTCTGGCTCACCACGATCACTTTCGACGCGGAAGTGCGGGGGCGCCCCCCGGGGTGCCGGGGGTGCGGGAACGTGTGCGGGCGACGGAACGGGACCGTTGCGTGGCGACGCGGGGGGTGTGACGGTCGTGCGTCGCGACGGGACTGTTTCGTCGTGACGCACGGGGTGGAACGGTCTTGCGTCGCGACGGGGCGGTTTCGTCGTCACGCGGAGGAGGGAACGCCTCTGCGTCGCGACGGTACCGTTTCGTCGTAACGTCGAGGTTAGGACGCTCCAGCGTCGCGACGCAACCGTTTCGTCGTGACGTCGAGGTAAAGACCTCCCCACGTCGAGACGCAACCGTTTCGTCGCACCGGACTATGCTTCGGCCATGACCACCGCCCCCGGAAGCCGCCGCCGTGTCCCCGCCGGAGCCGCAGTGCTGCGCGAGGACGTGACCGACGCCATCCGCAGAGCGGTGTTCGAGGAGCTTGCCGCGGTGGGCTTCTCCCGGATGTCCATCGAGGGCATCGCCCGCCGGGCCGGCGTCGGCAAGACCGCGGTCTACCGGCGCTGGAAGTCCAAGCTCCACCTCGTCCAGGACCTGGTCACGGCCGTGGCGGTGCAGGGCATGCCCGCGCCGTCCACCGGTTCGCTGTACACCGACATCCGCGCGGTGCTCGACCTCGCCGCGTACGGTCTGCGCCACCCGCTGGCCTCGCAGGTCATCCCGGACCTGCTCGTCGAGGCGGCCCGCAATCCGGAGATCGCCGACACCATCAAGGCCGTCCTGCTCGACCCGCAGCAGGGGATCGCGGCCGTCGTCGTGCGCGAGGCCGTGGCCCGTGGCGAACTGCCCGGGGACACCGATCCCGACCGGGTCCTCGACCTGATCGTCGGACCGCTCTACTGGCGGCTCGCGGTCGTCCGGGGCGACCTGCCCCCGGGTTATCTGGACGACCTGGCCGCCTCGGCCGTCGCCGCCCTCACCCGCTGACCGCCGGCACCCGCCGAACCCCGCACCCGCCGAACCCCGTACCCGCTGACGGCCGTCGCCCGCAGAAGCCCCTGCCCGCTGGCCGCCGTCACCCCCGGCCGCCTGTCACCCCCCGGCCGCTGTCACCCCCAGCCGCCGTCACCCCCTGACCGCCGTCCCCCCGCCGACCGCCGTCACCCACCGAACACCCTCACCCACCGGACACCTTCGCCCGCCAGGCGCCGTCAGCACGCATGCGCGCGCCGTCACCCGTCGGGGGCCGTTACCGGTGACCCCCGGCCGTACACGGGGTTGAGCCCTACGGATCGCCAGGCTCCCCCGATGAACGGACGTGTCCGCCATGCCGCCACGGCTCAGTGTCGTTGTCCCCGTCTACAACGTCGAACCCTTCCTCACGGACTGCCTGAGGTCCCTCGCGGAGCAGACCGTCACCGACCTCGACGTGGTGATCGTCGACGACGGGTCCACCGACGACAGCGCCGCCCTGGCCGCCGGCTTCGCCGCCCGGGACGACCGCTTCCGCCTGGTCCGCCAGGAGAACGGCGGGCTCGGCCACGCCCGCAACACGGGCGTCCGCCACTGCGACCCCGAGAGCCGCTACCTGGCCTTCGTCGACAGCGACGACATCGTTCCGCCGCGCGCGTACGAACGGCTGCTCGGCGCCCTGGAGGAGACCGGATCCGACCTCGCCTCCGGCAATGTGCTGCGGCTGCGGGCAGGCGGCCGGCTCGTGCAGTCGCCGATGTTCCGCGCGCCCATGGCCACCACCCGGCTGCGCACCCACATCACCCGCGACCGGGTCCTCGCCGGCGACCGGATCGCCTGCAACAAGGTCTTCCGCCGCTCCTTCTGGGACGCGCACGCCTTCGCCTTCCCGGTCGGCGCGCTCTATGAGGACATCCCCGTCGTGCTCCCCGCGCACTTCCTGGCGTCCTCCGTCGACATCCTCAAGGACCCCGTCTACCACTGGCGCGACCGCCCCGGCTCCATCACCGCCGGCCGGGCCGTCGTCCGGGGCGTCCGCGATCGCGTCGCCCATGTCCAGGGCGTGTCCGAGTTCCTGGCCGAGCACCACACCCCCGCCGACAAGAACCACTACGAGGCACACGCCCTCGCCAACGACCTCTGGTACTTCATGGAGGTCCTGCCCGACGGCGACGACGCCTACCGCGAGGCCTTCCTGGACCGCGCCAACGCCTTCCTCGGCCAGGTCGACCCCGCGGTCCTCGACGCCCTCCCGCTGCGGCTGCGGCTGATGTGGCACCTGGTGCGCGAACGCCGTCTGGAGGAACTGCTGGACGTGCTCGTCCTCGACCGGCGCGAACCCGGCGCCTTCGCCGTACGCGGACTGCGCCGCCGCCGGGCCGTCCACCCGGCACTCACCCGCGCGGTCCCCGACCGGGTGCTGCGCGTCGCCGACCGCGACCTGCCGCTCGTCGCCCGGCTCCGCGACGTCACCTGGCGGGACGGCAAGCTCCACCTCGGCGGATACGCCTATCTGCGCAACCTCCCCGCGGGCTCCGGCCGCGCGGAGTTCCGGGCCGGCTGGCTGCGGGCCGGGCGCCGCCAGATCGTCCCGCTGCGCCTGCGCCGCACCACCGAACCGGAGGCCACCGCCCGCTCCCGGCAGAGCCTCCACGACTACGACCGCTCCGGCTTCGAGGCGGTGCTCGACCCCGCCCGGATCCGCATCGCCCCCGACGGGCCGGTCGACCGCGTCACCTGGCGCCTGGAGATCGGCGCCGCCCGCCAGGGCCTCCTGCGCCGCGCCGCGCCCACCACCGCCGAGGCCTCCGTCGCCCCGCCCGTCCACCGCCCGGACGGCGACCACCGCATCGTGCCCGTCTTCGACGCCGACCGCCTGGTCCTGCACGCCGAGCGCGTCGACGCCCGCTTCGAGAGCCACCACGCGGGCGAGGACGCCGACGGAGCGCCCGCCGTCGTCGTCGAAGGCATGGTCAGGGCCCGGCTCGCCGACGGGGAGTTGCGGCTCGGCCTCACCCACCGCGCCTCCGGAGCCGCCCTCGACGCCCCCGTCACCGTCCACGAGGGTGCCGCACCCGACCGCACCGGCTGGCGGCGCTTCACCGCCGCCCTCCCGCTGGCCGCCCTCGGCGAGGCCCGCCCGGCGGACACCGGGCCCCGCGCCGGCCTCCCGTACAGCGTCCATCTCGTCGGGCCCGGCGGGCGGCGCACACCGCTCGACGTCCCCGGCCCCGTACCGCCCGGCCGTTACCCGCTCGTTCCGGCCGGTGAGGAACCGCGCGAGCTGGGGCTCACCGTCAGCGCCCGCGGCAATCTGCTCATCGGGGACCGCCCCGTGCAGCCCCTCGTCGACCTGGCCGCCTGGACCCAGGACGGCAGGCTGCTCCTGGAGGGCACCTTCCCCGAGGACACCGCCCGGCCCGTCGTCCTCGTGGCCCGGCACAGCGGCCACCACGAGGAGACCGTGCTGCCCGTCACCTTCACCGGACCCGGCGGCGAACGGCGGTTCGCCGCCGAACTGCGCCCCGACGCCGTCGAGGTCTGCGGCGGCGGCGCGCTGCCGCTCGGCGAGGGCAACTGGTACTTCTTCCTCCGCGAGCGCGGCGCCACCGACGAGAGCCGCGACACCGCCCTGCGCCTGCCCGCCGCCGTCCACCACACCCTGCCCGCCGCCCGCACCCTCGCGGGCCGCACGTACGCCATCGAACGCCGCTACCACGACCAGCTGCTGCTGCGCTGCGCACCGCCGCTGACGGCCGCCGAGCGCGGACCGCGCGCCCGGCGGCTGCTCACCGCCGCCCACACCGCCCAGCGCACCGCCGCCCTGCGCGACACCGTGCTGTTCACCAGCTTCGAGGGCCGGCAGTACTCCGACTCGCCGCGCGCCGTGCACGAGGAACTGGCCCGCCGGGGGACCGGACTCGACCACGTCTGGGTCGTCCGCGACGGGCAGGCCCGCGTCCCGGCCTCGGCCGACACCGTGGAGCACGGATCGGCCGCCTGGTACGAGGCGCTGGCCCGCAGCCGGTACGTCGTCACCAACACCCAGCTGCCCGAATGGTTCGAGCGGCGGGAGGGCCAGACCGTCGTCCAGACCTGGCACGGCACCCCGCTCAAGCGCATCGGCCTCGACCTCGCCGACACCGCGCGGGCCAACCGCGCGTACATCGCCACCCTGCGGCACCGAGCCCGGCAGTGGAGCTTCCTGGTCTCCCCGAACACCTTCGCCACCCCCGTACTGCGGCGCTCCTTCGGCTACGAGGGCGAGATCCTGGAGTGCGGCTACCCCCGCAACGACCTCTTCCACGCCCCGGACCGCGCCAAGGTCGCCGCCGCCGTACGCGCCTCGCTCGGCATCCCCGACACCGCCCGGGTGGTGCTCTACGCCCCCACCTGGCGTGAGGACCTGCCGAAGAACGGCGGTCGCTACCCCATGGACCTGCGGCTCGACCTCGCCGCCGCCGAACGCGCGCTGGGCCCGGACACCGTCCTGCTGGTGCGCCGCCACTACCTCGTCACCGACCGGCTCCCCGACTCCGGCACCGGACGCGTCCGCGACGTCTCACGCTACCCGGACGCCGCCGAACTCCTGCTGATCAGCGACGCGCTGGTCACCGACTACTCCTCGATGCTCTTCGACTTCGCCGAGACCGGGCGGCCCATGCTCTTCCACACCTACGACCTGGAGCACTACCGCGACACCCTGCGCGGCTTCGCCCTCGACTTCGAGTCCCGGGCCCCGGGCCCCCTGATCGCGGACTCCGCCGCCCTCGTCGAGGCGCTGCGCGATCCGGTCCGGGCCACCGAGGGACACGCCCAGGCGTACGAGGCGTTCCGGCGCGACTTCTGCGACCTGGACGACGGCCGGGCCGCCGCCCGGGTGGTGGACCGCATGCTCGCACCGGCCGAGTGAGCCCGTGCGCCCGCGCGTTGACGGACACGCGGTCCGAACTGGCTGAACCGTTCGGGTGATTCCGGCCCGGCGGCGTTTGCGTTGATGCGCAGGCATGCGAGCGACGGCCCGGATAAGTCTGTTCATCGGTGCGTTGCATAGCGTCGCCGGGTTGCTACGTTCTGTTTTCATGGGTATCCGAATGCGGGGCGAGACCTGGAGCGTGCGCCGGGCGAGGACCGTGGTGTCGGCCGTCGCGGCCACCGGTCTCCTGACGCGCATGCTCATCGCCGCGAATTCACCGGGGCCCGCGGATGTGCGCTTCTTCCAGGGATTCGCCAAGGCGCTCACGGTGTACGGGCCCATCCGCATCTACGAGCAACCGCTGCCCGGACTTCCCGTCTACAACCATCCGCCCCTGGCCGGCTGGATGCTGCTCGGACTGAACGCCCTGTCCGAGAACGGCATTTCCTTCGCCACGCTGATCCGCTTTCCCGCCTCGCTCGCCGATTTCGTCTGCGCGTTGCTCGTTTTCGAGATCGTCCGCCGCCGCGCCCGTCTCGGCACCGCCGTGCTGTGCGGGGCCGGGGTGGCCCTCAGCCCGGTGCTCCTCGCGACCTCCGGCTACCACGGCAACACCGACGCGGTCGCCGTCGTGTGCGCGCTGGCCGCCGCCCATCTGCTCGCCGACCGCAGGTCACCCCTGGCGGCGGGGATCGCGGCGGCCCTCTCGATCAGCGTCAAGTTCGTCCCCGTCGTGGCTCTCCCGGCCCTGTTCGTCGCCGCCCTGCGCGGCGGCCGGCCGGCGGCGCTCCGGTTCACCGCCGGGTTCGCCGCCGTGATCGCCGTGGTCTGGGGGCCGGTCCTGGTGACCGTCCCCCTGCACCTCAAGGAGAACGTCCTCGACTACACAGGCGGCTCCTACCACCTCTGGGGCCTGATCCGGTTCGCCGACGTCCTCGGACTGCCGGAGGCCGCCATCACCTTCATGCAGGGCAGCGGCCACCTCCTCTTCGTCCTGGTCTGCGTGGCCGTCGGCGTCCGGCTCGCGGTGCTGCGCCCCGACCAGCTGCCCGGCGTCACCGCCGCCACGCTCGGCCTGCTGCTCCTGCTCTCCACCGCCTCCGGGCTCCAGTACCTGACCTGGGCGGCGGCCGCGATGTTCGTCCTCGGGCCCTGGGAAGGGCTCGCGTTCAACGCCGTGGCCGGACTGACCGCCGTCCTCGGCTACGGCGGACGCTCCCCCGTGCGCTGGAGCGAACCGGTGCTCCACCTGGGCGCCGCCGGCTGGTTCGTCCTCGCGGCCGGACTCGCCACCGGCATCCACGGCCTCCTCACCGCACCCCCCGTCACCGGCCCGGAGAACCGTTCCGGCCCGGCGGAGCTCTCCGCACCCCGCACCGCCCAGCCCTCCCGCTCCACCGCCCCCTGAACAGGAGAACGCCCCGTGAAGGAAAGCCCGAGTCCCAGGATCGGCATCCTGGTGGTCGCGTACAACGCGGAGACAACGCTGGAGAAGACCCTCGACCGGATCCCGGAGGACTTCCGGTCCCGGATCGACGAGATCCTCATCCTCGACGACGCGAGCCACGACGCCACCTTCACCGCGGGCTGCCGCTGGTCGCAGGCCGAGGGAATGCCCAGGACCGTCGTCATGCGCCACACCAAGAACCTCGGCTACGGCGGAAACCAGAAGGCCGGATACGCCCTCGCCGCCGCCCACGGACTCGACATCGTCGTCCTGCTGCACGGCGACGGGCAGTACGCCCCCGAATTCCTCCCCGATATGGTCGCCCCCATCGAGAACGGCGAATGCGAGGCTGTGTTCGGCTCCCGGATGATGAAATCCGGCGGAGCCCGCAAGGGCGGCATGCCGATGTACAAATGGCTCGGCAACCGCATTCTCACCCGGCTGGAGAACCGGCTCCTCGGATCCGATCTCACCGAATTCCACTCCGGATACCGCGCCTACAGCGTCGAGGCCCTCAAGAAACTGCCCGTCGACCGGAACACCGACGCCTTCGACTTCGACACCCAGATCATCGTCCAGCTCCTCGACGCCGGCATGCGGATCAAGGAGATCCCCGTGCCCACGTACTACGGCGACGAGATCTGCTACGTCAACGGCATGAAATACGCGAAGGACGTCGTCAAGGACGTCCTCGAATACCGGCTGGCCGTCAAGGGATTCGGCACCTGCGCCTGGATCCCCAAGCCCGTCGAGTACGCCTTCAAGGAGGGCGACGGCTCCTCGCACGCCGTCATCCTGGAGAAGATGCGCACCATGCCGCCCGGCCGCGTCCTCGACCTCGGCTGCTCCGGCGGGCTGTTCGCCCAGCGCCTGGAATCCCTCGGCCACGAGGTGACCGGCGTCGACTACGTGGAGGTGCCCGGCGTCCGTGAACGCTGTACGCACTTCCACCTCGCCGATCTGGAGGAGGGGCTGCCCCCGGAGATCGGCACCGGCTTCGACTACGTGGTCGCCGGGGACGTCATCGAGCACCTCTCCCGCCCGGAGCGGGTCCTCGCCGAGATCGCGACCGTGCTCCGGCCGGGCGGTGAAGTGCTGCTCTCCGTGCCGAACTTCAGCCACTGGTACTCCCGCATGCGGGTCGCCGTCGGCGCCTTCGGCTACGACCGCCGGGGCATCCTCGACGAAACGCACCTGCGCTTCTTCACCCGGGCCAGCCTGCGCCGCACCGTGCGCGACGCGGGCTACGACGTCCTGGACATCGCCTCGACCGGGGCCCCGTTCTGGTCCCTGCTGGGACGCGGGCCGCTCGCCTCGGTCCTCGGCGGGATGTCGCGGCTGCTGACCCGGATCCGGCCGACGCTGTTCGGCTATCAGCACGTCGCCCTGCTCACCCCGCACGCGGCCGAGACGATCATCGCTGGAGAGCACGTCGATGTTCAGGACATCCTCAACCGACAGTACGTCCCCGGCGACCGGGTCGGCGTCTGAGCCCGCGATCCCCGAACCCACCCGCGCCCCGGACTCCGGACCCCGGGCCGCCGTCAGGAGCAAGGCCTTGACCCTCTCCAGTCTCCTCCTGCTGCTGTTCGCCGTGTTCTCCTCGGCGGGCGGGCAGATCATGCTCAAGCACGGGATGAGGAGCGCCGCGACCGCCGCGGGACGGGACGGCACCTCGGTCGCGCTGCGCGCCGCCACCACCCCCTGGGTCGTGATCGGCCTGGTGGTCTTCGCGGTCTCCGCGCTCGCCTGGATGTCGACGCTGGCCACGGTGCCGCTCTCGCTCGCCTATCCCTTCAACGCCCTCGGCTATCTGCTGATCGTGGGGGCCGGGGCGACGGTGCTGCACGAGCGGACCTCGATGTGGACCTGGGGCGGCTCGCTGCTCGTGGTGGTCGGCCTGATCACGGTCATGGCGGGCCAGCAACGCTGACCCCGCCCCGCATCCACGGCAGGGGGCCCGCGGTCCGGACCGGTCCGGACC
>NZ_JBHVIN010000031.1:0-52697 GCF_042799575.1 Streptomyces sp. NPDC057682
CCGCTACGAGAAACGCGCCTACATCTACCTCGGCACCGTCACACTCGCAGCCCTCGTCATCTGGCTCAGAACATGATCCGAGAAACAGTGCCTAGAGCAGGCGTCGAATGACTCGGTCGTGCGGCAACGTAGGGGGTAGACGAAGGGACGGTTGCGCGCCGTGGTCGAGGGCCGCGAGGAGGCTCAGCGGGTGCGGGCCCCGGTGCGGGCATGTGGCGGGACGGGGGTGCTCCGGAGGTCAGGACTGGCCGTACGCCCGTGCGGGGTCGGGGTCCAGGCGCCGGGGAACCAAATGTTGGTGTACTTCTCGATGGCGTCGCGCAGGCCGGTGGTGACAGCTCCGTCCCACGGTGGGCGGCCGGGGCGGTGGTAGGTGTCGAAGGTGCCGTACCGCCGGGTGCGCGGGCGGGTGTTGGTGGCCTCGTCGCGGCGGTGGAAGGTTCCGTGGTCCGCAAAACTAAGTGCCACAGCGTCGATCTCGCCGCGTTCGGGGTGGACGATCGACAGGCGCAGCCCGCCATAGGTGTCCGCGTGCATCGTGCTGGTGAAATCGATGCGGAGCCGCACCGACGTGCCGGGCGGGGCGGCGAAGTAGGTGTTGCCGACGACGGTGTCGTCGAAGGGGAGGCACAGCTCGGCGAAGAACTCGGCGGCTTGCAGGGACAAGAGGCTCTCCGGGGTGGTCTGGTTCTATCGGCGGGGCCCGGGGAGGGCTGGTCGGCTGGCGGAGCTCCAGCGCGGGACGCTGGCCGGAGGAAGTGCGGTCGGCCGGCGGGCGGAGATCCGTTGCACGTCGAGTGGTGTGGGGGCCGGCGGGCTGGGCGGGAGGATCGGTGTGAGCGTGGCCATTCCGTCGATGTAGCTGAGGGCGTCCTTACGCCACCGGGCCAGCGGTGCCGGGTCGGCGACGCATTCGGTGACAGCCCTGAGCAGGACGACGGGGGTGTGGGTGCTGGCGGTGGCGTACCAGACAGGACGGTCAACGGACGTGCCTGCCCACAACTGCCAGCGCGCGTCCCGCGTCGTGAGTTCGGCTTCCGCGTCGAGGGTGCCGGTCGTGAACTCCAGACCGGCTTGGCCGTCCGGGGGCGCGACCTCGAATACGCCGTCGAGAGGGCGGCGGTCGAGCGTCCAGCCGTGCTTCAGCAGGGGTACGACAGCGAGGAAGGGTTCGCGGTCCTCGCTGCGTGGGACCGGTGCCGCGAGGTAGGCATCCGGTCCCTGTTCGTACGCGGTCGCGAGTGCGGCGGTGAACGCGTGGACGAACTCGGTGGGGACGCGGTCGTTGAAGCAGACGCCCCAGGCGGGCGGTCCGAAGGGATCCTTGTAGGCGTTGATTCGCCAGAGGCCGTCGTCGTCTCCCTCGGGCAGGTAGCCCACACGAACGCGCTGGTCGGGTGCGTCTACGTACATGTTGCCGAGGTCGTCGTGGCGTGAGCCCCATCCGAGACCGAGCAGTGGCGCCAGGGCCGGGCCACCGGTTCCGGTGGTCGAGGCGAGGTGGCGTGGGGAGACGTAGACGTCGCCGTCCACGTCATGCTGGGCACCGGCGGCGTTCATCAGCAATCCTCCGTCGTGACGAGGGTGATCTCGTCGGCCACGAGGTCCAGGTGCTCGGTGACTTCGGCGGTAGTGCGGCCGGTGACGATGTAGAAGCCGGCGCGGGCGGTGTACAGGTCGCCTTCGGGCGGCAGGCGGAGCGGGTCGCCGATCTCGCAGAGCCACTCGATCTGGCGGAGCCAGGGGGTGTGCGCGGCAAAGGGCTGGGTGATGTGCCGTGCGGTGACGGTTCCGGAGGTGTCCGGGTGGAGCATGCGGATTCCGGCGGCCTCATGGCGGGTCTGCGTGAGGTCGGGGGTACTGCCGCAGGCGATGTCGGCTGCGGCGCGGGGCAGGTCGATGCCGGTGGCGAGGCGTACGAGGTGGCCGATCATGTCACCGCCGATGCGCCCGTTGACCTCGATCAGCCGGGGTGTGCCGTTCACCATGCGCATCTCGACGTGCTGGATGCCGTCGGTGATGCCCAGGGCGCGCACTGCTGCGGCGGCGACGGGAGCGACCTGGTCGAGAAGGGGGTCGGCGGCGTCGACGGTGTGGCCGACCTCTTCGAAGTACGGGGCGGGGCCGAGGTGTTTGCGGGTGATGGCGACCGCGGTGGTGTGGCCGTGGTGGGTGACGCATTCGACGGAGACTTCGGGGCCGTCGAGGTACTCCTCGACGAGCATGCTGGTGTCCTCGCGGCTGCGGGCCGCGCCGGCTGCGGCGAACTCCACAGCGTCGGGCAGGTCTTCGGGGCGGTCGACGCGGCGCACCCCGATGCTTCCGGCGAACGCGGCGGGCTTGATGACGACGGGGTAGCCCAGGGTCATCGCGGCCATGCCGGCCTCCAGCAGTGTGCGGGCGCGCATGGCGGCGGCGGATGGTACGCGGTGGTGGGCGAACAGGCCGCGTGCGGTGGCCTTGTTGCGGCAGTTGTTCATCACGTCCTCGGACGGCCAGGGCAGCCCGAGGACGTGTGCGAGGCGGGCGGTGGGCACGAGGTTCCATTCGTCCCAGGTGACGATGCCGCTGAGCGGGTGGCGGGCGGCGAGTGCCTGGCCTGCGGCGAGGGTCGCGTCGGGGTCGGTCAGGTCGACGACGGCGTGGTCGATGACGTACGGCTTCTCCCACGAGACGGCGGTGCCGGTCAGCAGGACGACGTCGTAGGCGGCTGCGACCTGCTCCAGGCAGTACCCGCGGTAGATCTCATCGCCCGGGGAGACGACGAGCACGACGGGGCGGGGCGAGGTGGAAATAAGTGCTCCTAGGTGGGTATGTCAGTGGGGTTGGGCAGGTGGGCGGTCACGCGGGAGTACCAGCGGTGCGCCCATTCCCGGCAGTTGCTGCAGCTCTTGTGCCGGTGGCCGGGCAGCGGCGGCCGGCGGCGGGCCCCCATGGACCAGGCCATGGAGTCGGCCGAGACCAGACCGTCGGCGTACGAGGCGAGGCCGGTGGTTTTCACGCCGAAGCCGTGCAGGGAGAGGCCCTGGGCTGCCAGGGTCCGGACGATCGACGCGATCTGTCCGCTGGCCTGGCGTCGACAGACCGAGCCGAGACCGACGACGGGTTGGGAGGTGAGATCGATTCCGGCATCGGAGTACATCTGGGCGCTCGTGAGGTAGTGCCGGAGGTGCCATCCCTGCAGTACCGGGATGAACGGCAGGTCAGGGGCGATGCCGCGCAGAGCCAGGTAGTTGGCGACGGTGCGCTGCTGGTGGACGGTGATGGCCGCGTCCAGGTCCTCCTCCGTATCGTGCCCGGACAGGCCCCGGGCGGCGCGGGTGCCGTGGAACCAGCGGGGGCTGGTGGATGGAAGGTGGGGCGTTCCGGTGATCACCCAGGGCTCGCACATCCAGTCCTGAGGGGCGGCCCACTGCATCTGGCCGATCTCTTCGGCGTAGCGGCGGACTTCGGTGGCGTACTCGCGGGCGGTGGTGGTCCAAGTGCCGTGTCGTTGGAGTTCGCTGAATCCACCCGAGTCCAAGGCCCACGGGCTTCGGGCGCGGGGGTAGGACCTGCGATTGCGGAGCCGGTTGCGGGAGATGAACAGCGGGTACGGGCTGTCCTCCAGCCAGTTCACCATGTGCGTGCCGAGATAGAACCGAGTGCCGTGCGTGGTTGCGGAGGTGGCTGCTATGCCGTCACCCCCGGGCGGCGGACGAGGGCGAGTGCGACGATGGCGACCGCGGTCATGGTGGCTTTGCCCAGGACTTGCCCCGGCAGATGGGTGAGGGATCCCTCCGCCAGTGCGAGGAAGAGCACCGAGTCGACGACCAGGCCGACGGTGTTGCTGAGGGCCATCGCCGTGACGAGGCCGCAGTGGCGCACAGGCTCGTAGACGGCTGTGTCGAGGAGTTCGGAGAGCAGGAACGCCGCCGTCGAGGCGAGAGCGAGTTCCGGATCGGCGAGCCACCAGGACAGGGCCCCGCCCGCCAGGACTGCGGCGAGCGCGACTGCGGGGCCGAGGGCTTCACGTACGAGGTCGCGCAGGACGAGAGCGATGCCGGCAAGAAAGACCCCGGCCGGGGCTGTGAGGCCGGGCCCGATAGGGACGGTTCCGAACATGGTGATAAGGAGGCTCGCCGCGGGAACCGTGCTGATGTACGCGGCGGTCAGTAGCGGGCCGGACAGGCGCCCGGGTGCCGGGGTGAAGCCGGAGGGGAGGCCGGTGCGAGGTTTGAGAGGCGCGGGCTGCCGTGGCCTGGTGGTGCTGGCGGACAAGGAGAAGAGGTCTCCGGTTCGGTGACGGATCCACGGGCGGGCGGCGGATCGGCGAGGTCAGGTACGCAGGGAGGGATCGGTGCGCAGCTGGGTGAAGGCCCAGGCCAGGCCGATGGCCTGGAGGGCGGCGCAGGCCGTGATGACGTAGCCGAGCGCGCATGGCGGGGTGAGTGCGGTGAGGATCCCGGCGAGAGGGAACGGCAGCAGAAGGATGAGGATGCTCACGCTGAGCGCGCTGCCGAACTGGCCGGCTGCTGGGATGAGGCGGGAGCGCACAGTGCGCAGCACGACGGACATGCCGCCTTCTGCCGCCATGAGGGCCGCGACCAGGACGAGGTAGGTCCAGTAGTCGGGTGCCCAGGCAGCGGCGAAGCAGGCGAGCGAGGCGATGGCCGCGCACGCGGCGCCCACGGGCCACAGACCCACGCGGTCGATCGCGAACCGGCAGAGGGCGACGGTGATGATGGTGGCCGCGGCGGCAGCGGACCAGAGCAGGCCGACCGCGGTGGTGGTCTGCCCCAGGCGTTGGACGACGATCACCGGGCCGGCTGCCTGCAGGACGCCGGAGGCCAGGTTAGACAGGGTGAGTCCGGCCACGAGCCATCCGAGAGCGGGCACGGCGCGGATCGTGCGCCACCCCGTGCCGAGCCCGGCTAGATGTCCCTTTTTCGGGGCGCGGGCCGGGGCGACGGGTGAGGGCGGTGCGGGCACGGCGCGGATCGTGCGCCACCCCGTGCCGAGCCCGGCTAGATGTCCCTTTTTCGGGGCGCGGGCCGGGGCGACGGGTGAGGGCGGTGTGCGCAGCGCGAGGATCGCGGCGAGCAGCGACAGGGCCGTGATCACGGCGAGCATCGTCGGTGGTCCGGCGAGCAGGAGTACGCCGGCGAGCGCGGGTCCTGCGAGGGTCGCGGTCTGGTCGATGCCGAGCAGGACGGCCTGGACGCGGTGGGCCCGGGTGCCGGCGCGACGGCTGGCTGCGGCGCCCGCGGTCTCGGCGGCGATGTATCCGAACTCGCTGAACACACCGGTCGTAGCCGCGACCACCATCACGGTCACCGTCGCCGTGGTCCCGGAGGGATGAAAGTGCAGCAGGACCGCGCCGGCGGCCAGGGCCAGCGCGCGCACGAGCGAGGCGAGATGCAGCACGATGGCCGCACCGCGCCGGTCGACGACGGAGCCGGCCCACCCGAACGCGGCGAGTCGCGGGATCCACTCCAGCGCGAAGGCGGTGCCGGTCAGTTCGGCGGAGCCCGTTGCGGCAAGGACGAGCAGGGGAATGCCGTAGGTGGACATGGCGAGCGCGAGTGCGTCCGCCGTGCGTGGCAGGTACACGCTGGTCGCCAGTGCGCGGGCGTCGCGCGCGTGGCGGGGCATGACGGCGGCACTCACGCGGCGGCCTGCTCCGGTTCGCACACACGGAGCACCTGGGGGTTTCCGGCCAGCCACTGGATCAGGAGCGCACGGAGACGGGACATTCCATCCGCTGCTCCGTCGGCGCTCTCGGTGGTGAGCGAGGGTGCCAGTCGATCAAGGACGTATCGGATGCGGCTGCTGAACTCGCAGACGGGGACCGGGGCGGCCCGGCGCCGGGCCCAGGTGGCCATCGCGTCGTACAGGTCAGCCAGTTCATGGCCGGCCTGGGTCAGTTCCAGGCCGGTGCCCGGCGAGCCCCAGATGAGGCCGTGGGCGCGGGCTGTTCCGGACGCGCTGCGCAGTTGGTGCGGGGCCAGGTCGGGAAGGGTGCCGCCCAGCCGTCGCGGCGGTATCGCCCCGTTGTCGTCGATCTCGGTGACCAGGCGGACCAGGGGCCGCGAAGCGAGCAGGTCGATGGCGCGCTGCACTTCGGCCGGGCTGAAGGGGGTACTCATCGGCGCGGTCCTCCCGCCGGAACGGCTGCGTTCGGAGAGTGCGTGGCGTGCGAGAAGAGATCCCGCTTGTGCCAGCCGGGTGCGGCTGCCGCGGGGGCGGGCCTCGGACGGCTGCTGACCCACGGCGCTGGCGTGGGCTTCACCTGCGGATTCCCCCACACGGGGTGCTGGGCGGCCCGGGTGAGGGGCTGTCCTGCGGACCAGGCGGACAGGGAGCCGAGCACGGGGCCCAGAGCGTTGCCGGCCTCGGACAGCCTGTAGGGCCGCCCCACACCGTCGGTGACGACCAGACCGTCCGAAACGAGTTGCCGTAGCGGCGGGTACACGCTGGTCCAGTCGCTGCCGGGCATCACGATCCGGCCCAGAGCCCGGCCGCTGACCTCCTGACGGGACTTGAGCACCCACAGGATGGCTGCGGCGTGTCGGCGGGTGAGAAGAGTGAGGCTGTCCTCGATCTGCTCGATGGCCGGCAGCGGGTGTTCCGCCGCTTCCAGGTGTTCCTCGGCCCAGGTGACGATCACGGGCAGGACCTGCAGCAGGGCTTTGCCGCGGTCGGTGTGGCCGTAGGTCACGTGCCGTGCGGTGTGCTCGGTTCGTTCGACGAGACCAACGTGGCACAGCGACGTGAGCTTGGGGTGGAGCTGGCCGGACTGCAGCCAGGACACCTTGGCAGCCACCTCGCTGTAGCGCAGCGGCGACCTGGCCAGGGCCAGGAGGATCCGCACGTTCCAGCGCGGGGTGATCATGGCGAGGGTCTCGGTGACCCGGGCGATGTCGGTATCGATGTCGGGACGCAGAGCTGTGGTGACCAAGACAGGAACTCCTGGGTGAGTACGGCGAATCCGATGGCGGATCAGCGGCTGGGGACCGCGCTCTCGCCCCGTGCGGGCCCTACGGGAACGGGGGCGGCGGGCGCGGGTGGGCTGGGTGAGGGGGCCGGGACGCGGCCCAGGCTCTGCAGGACGGCGAACACCAGAGGGGCGAGCCCGTCACGGAGGGCGACGGCTTCGGAGAGGCCTCGCGCGGCGTCGAGCAGATGGCTCACCTCGGGCCGGCCGATGTGCTCCGGGCTGAGAAGTTGACCGAGGCGGGCGCGATGGGCAGTAACGGTGTGCTCAGCTCGGAGAACCTGCGCGTGCATGTCGAGCAGGGCGCTGAGCATGCCGGGCGGCTGGCTCTCGGCGTGGACGGCGAGATCGCCGATCGGAACGTCGTAGAGGTCTTCGATCCGAGTCGCTATGTCGGTGGACGTGATCTGGGTCAAGCGGTGGCTTTCACGGTCGGCGGTGCCGGGTCACTCCGGCGTGCTGAGATGCCGGTCCGGCAGAGGGGGGTGGGGGTGCGGTGGCCGTGAGCTGTGCCGTACGGACAGGCCGGGCCGTCGGGGCGGGCGACGGCATGGTGCGCAGGAGCCCTCCGAGGGCAGCGCGGTACCCGTCGCGGGCATCGAGCGCCGCGTCCAGCCACTGCGCGTCGGAGTGGAGTTTGTCGGCCGACAGCTCGCTCATGTCGCGGTCGGGGGCCATGTCGGCGTGGACCCGATCGCGTACGCGGGCGACCTGCTCCTCCGCAAGTGCCAGGAAGGAGCGCAGTTCCAGGGCGCGGGCGAGAGCGGGCGGGGCATCGTCGCCGACGGACGCCTCGTACAGCACGGAGACGGACTTGCCGAACGCGTTCTCCAGGTCGGAGTCCAGGGTGCTGGCCTTGTCACGGCTCATCGCGCGGCCCGTCCTGACGGCCGCACCGTCGCCGGTACGGCAGTGCCTGCAGGTCGGCTCGGGGTGCCGGTCTGTACGGCCGGGCTGGTACGGGGCCGGTGGCGGGCGAGGCGCTCTGCGGCGAGGCCCTGCTTCCCCAGGGCGTCCGGATCGACGAGCCATCGCACGACCATGGCCCGGCCGTCGCGGGCGGTAACGGCCGCGTTCACCCGGTGGGCCAGCCCCATCGCGGGGTCGTCGATCTCGCTCGGCTGAGTCAGGAGTGCGGCAAGGAGGTCGTTCTCGGCACGCTCCAGCACCAGTTGGGCATCGACGAGCAGACTGTGCCACCTGACGACAGCGGTGGCGTCGGGATTCGCGTCCGGTTCGGCGGTGACCGCGGCCTTCAACTGCTCCAAGCCCATGCCGAAGCGGGCTTCGACAAGGCTGGTGAGGACGCCCACGACAGAGTCTTCGGGTACGCCTTCGGGCATGGGGGTCTCCTGTTCTGAACAGGCGTGGAATGAATGGGAGCCGCGGCGTCGCCCCGGCGGCTATAAGAGTCCGGACAATCGCCGGTTTGGCTAACCGGCGATCGTCGGCTATGTTGCGCTGCCCGCCTCGGGGTGAGGGCTCACCGCGCACGGCCGGGCGGGCGCACGGCAGGCCCCTTCGCTACCCCGGCCGGGAAGATGGTGGTGGGGCGGACCGGCGGAAGGGGGCCTGCCTCGCCGGCAATGCGAGCGGTGCACCACTGCAGGGCCTCGTCCGCTGTGTCGAAGCCGCCCTCACGCAGGGTGCGCGTCCAGGTGTCGGCATTGACCTCCTGGATCATCACGCGAAACGGCGACAGCGTGCCCTCGCCCAGGGCGTGCAGGGCCACCACGATGACCATGTCGTCCGGGTCGTCGCTGGTGTAGGAGTAGCCCATGGCGTATCGATCACCGTCGCCGATGAGCCGCTGCTCCAGCGCCCGCGTGGCATCGTCTGCCGGCGGTGCGCCCAGCCCCGGGTCGAGAGCGATGGCTTCGGGTGGGCAGCCGCGGTGGATGAGCCAGGACTGCGCCATCGCGGCCAGAGGTAGCGGGGCCTGATCGAAGGTGAACGTCCCGTCGGCGTGGTCTCGTCGCAGATGAACGGCGAGTACCTCGGGCGCGCCGGGGTGTCCCCAGACTGCGCTGCGGTCATGCAGGACGTAGTAGCTGTGTGGCCCGTCGTGGTGCTCTGCGAGGGGGACGAGTTCGCTGGCACCGATCGTGCGGTAGAAGTCGAGGTACGTGTCGTCGGCGTCGAGGTCGTCCAGATCGAAGTCGACCTGGGGGACAGGCTTATGCTCCGGTGCCGGCTCGGGGTGTGGCAATGAAGGGCCCTTCGGTGGAAATCAGCGCCGCTGAAGTGGTGTTGACGGCGGCCCGGTGGACTGGGGCGGGGGGAGTTTCGGCTCCAGTGCCGTGGGTGTGCGCCGGGCGGCGACCAGTGCCGCTCTACCGGCGTCGGTGAGTGCTACGGGCTGACCGGCGTGTACGGGGTGGCTGGTGTCGAGGGTGACCAGTCCCCCGTCTTCCAGCCGCCGCAGCGTGGCGTGGGGGATTCGGGTGCCGGAGGCGGCCGTGACGGACATCCGGCCGGTCAGCAGGTGCTCGTAGAGCTTGGCGCCGCCCGCGATGGCGAGCAGCGCCGCTTGGTCGTCCGTGGACAGATGCTGTGTGTCGGGCGCGCAGGAGGCTGCCGCCGCCTCGATCGGCTCAAGGGCGGCAAGCACGTCCCGAGCGGCGGCGTCGCGAGCATCGGCAGCCTCTTCGAGTTGATCCACAGCGCGATCGATGCGCGTGAACAAGGCGCAATCGACGTCGAACTCACCGCTGGACAGGCGGTTGAGGAGACGCAAGTAGAAGACGACACCGGTCTGAGTCCGGGCCAGGTCCCGGTGCCGGTCGACCAGCAGTGTGTGCTGCTCATCGAGGACCCTGCGGTCCCGGTAGTCCCACAGGGTGTCGATGTCGTGTCCGGTGGCGGCTTCGAGACGGTGGTCGAGCGGGGAGACGGCGCGCCGGGCCCCCGGCGCGTGTGCGGACATGGACGGCGCTCCGTTCAACGTGTCCTATTGACAGCGGGGTTGGGGGCGGTTCGCGGGAGGCCAGGCACCGTGATGGGCGGCGGACCTGGCCGGGGCGCAAGGACGCGGGCAGCTACCTGCGGGGAGCGCGAACGTGCCGCATGGGTGCGGGCGCTCAGCGGCCGGCGGGACATGCCCAGGCGTCGGCCGACCTCGTCGTAGACGTCATTGCCTGCGCGCGGCCGGATCGCGATGACGTGAATCTCCTTGCGGTGGGCGGATTCCGCGGGGGCCGGGCGCAAGGCGTAGACGAGGCGCCAGTCCTTGCGGGAGTCGATGAACAGCTTCCTGTACCCCTGCAGGTCCCCGTCCAGGCGCAGGCCGAAGCGCTCGGCGTTCACGACTTCTTGCAGGTAGGAGAGGGTGAGGTCGCGTATGTCGCCGGGGGCCTGGAGGAGGTCGGTAAGCGCGCGGGGGTCGATGCTCAGCCCGAAGGCAGGACGTCCCGTCACGACAGCGGTTCGACGGCGTCGTCGGCTTCTGTCGCAACTTCCGTCTCGGTGCGTACGGATGGCGGCGGACTGGGCAGGAGGCGGTGTGCGGGCCGGTCGGGCGAGGTCATGCAGGCCGACAGCGGGCCGCCCGGCGCGCGGATCGCGGCGACGGCGTGGGTGAGGAAGTCCCGGTGCCACACGAACAGGCCGCTCAGCCCGGCCTCGGGGTCCGTGTGCTGCTGATACGCGAGCCACAGGGCGTGGAGCCATGCCACGACGTCGTCGTGCTCCTGCCATTGCAGGCACCACGGTGCCGCGGTGGTGACCTCTGCCCCGTAGACCGGAAGGAAGAAGTCGTCGACCCAGTCGGACAGGGCGTCGAGTTCGTCCTCTCGCTCCTCGCCGGTGAGTTCCAGGATCGGGCGGGGCTCCGGCGGAGCGGCCGTCGACGGGCCGCCGAATCCGGGCATGCCGTACGCGGCGAACGGGGACGGAGCGGCAGCGAGATGATCGATCTGCTGCGCCTGCTGCGCCGACTGCTCCATGAGACGCCGCACGCTCGCCTCGATTCCCTCCAGGTGCTGATCGGGGAGGCGGATCGGCTCCAGGTCGGCTGGCATTTCGGATTCAGGCATGGTGAGGTCGGCCTCCTACGAGACGCAGAGTTGAGACGTTACGGGGCTCGCGCGATACCTCCGGGGAACTACCCGCCCTTTCGGGCGGCTCTATTCCGACGGGCGCGCGCGGGCACTGCCGAGCTGGGCGGCGGGGCGAGCAAACGGGTCAGGCGGTGAGAACGACGTCATCCCGAGTGAGGATTGCGCGGATCGTCTCGGTGAGCCGGTCACTCGCGATCGATGCGTAGTGCTCGGTCTTTTCCACGCCGATGAAGTCCCGGCCCTCCAGAAGGGCGGCCACGCCCGTGGAGCCGGATCCGGCACAGAAATCCAGAACCGTTCCACCGTCGGGGCTGATCTTGACCAGCTCGCGCATCACCTCGACCGGCTTCTGCGTGATGTGCTGGCGCTTCGCACCCGAGGGCTGCGACGCGGAGTACATTCCCGGCAGATAGACCGGATTCCGGGAGCCGTCGATGGCCCCCTTCGACGCCCAGACGATGAACTCGCAGTTCTGGGTGAACCGGCCCTTCTGCGGCCTGGCCTGGGGCTTGTGCCAGGCCAGCACGCCGCGCCACAGCCAACCGGCGGCCTGGATCGCGTCCGTGGTGATCGGGAGTTGACGCCAGTCGGTGAAGAGCAGCGCCGTTCCGCCGGTCTTCGTCAAGCGGTGGGCCTCGGTCATGATCTGCGTCAGCCAGTAGCCGTACGAGTGCTGGTCCATGTTCTCACCGGTGAAGTCGGCGAGGCCGCTCTTGGAGTCGACGGAGGTGTACTTCTGCTTCGCGGAGCGGGTGGTGCGCTCCTTCGCGGTCCTACCGCCCGAGTTGTACGGCGGGTCGGTGATGACGGAGTCGACGCAGTCGTCCGGAAGGGTGGAGAGAACGGCCAGGGCATCGCCCTGGTGTAGGGAAAATGGCAAAGAGGAACCCCGATTCGGGTGCGGAGACACGGAGGGAATCTGTCACCTCGCGCAGGAGTCCTCGCGGGCCGGAATTGGGCATGCAGAAGCCCAGAGCCACGGGCCGAGGAGGGCGAGGGGATTCAAAAACTGTAGGGGTGAACCCGCCGACGGCCAAGAATCGCGGGGGCGGGGTACCGGTGTCCGGCACCTCTTTGGCCATCCGCCGATCCGCGTCTACTGTTTTTCAACGGCCGGACGCACTCCGGTGCCGGCGCCCCTTGCCGCACCTCACGGGAGAATATGGGTTCCGGCCGCCATACCTGGCTCATAGCCCAGCCGCACGAAACGGGCAGCAGCTCGCCCTGCGCCGGACCGCCTGTGACCGCCCACCCCGGCTGCCGTGCCCTCCGGCTGCCTCGCGCTCGCGGCACGACCGGACACCACACCCCCAAGGAACCCTTCATGACATCGCGCAACCCGCCCCTATCCGAAACCGCTGGGCGACCAGTCCGCCCGGTTTGAAGGCGCTCGCCGCCGGCATCGGTGTCGTGGTCCTCTCCCCGATCCTGATCGCCAGCACCGGCATAATGCTGATCGCCTCGGCCGACGCCATGCAGAGCAACGGCTCGTTCGCGAGCTGCCTGAACGGCATCGACAGTGACGAGGTCGCCGATCAGGTCGCCAAGCTCCTCGACGGCGCGTCCGGGAAGGACGTGCACGTGGACGGCTTGGACCTGCCCGACGAGCAGGTGCCCAACGCCCAGACGATCGTGGCCGCAGGCCTCTCCCTCGACATTCCCGCCAAGGGTCAGGTCATCGCGCTCGCCACGGCGATGCAGGAAAGCCGGCTGCGCAACCTCGCGACCGGCGACCGCGACTCCCTCGGCCTCTTCCAACAGCGCCCGTCCCAGGGATGGGGCACCGCCGAACAGATCCGCGACCCCATCCACGCGAGCGAGCAGTTCTACACGCACCTGCTCAAGGTCGACGGGTGGCAGCAGATGACCATCACCCAAGCCGCCCAGGCCGTGCAGAAGTCCGGCTTCCCCAACGCATACGCGCGGTGGGAGCCGCTGGCCACCGCGCTGCAGTCCGCCATCGCCAAAACGTTCCCCGGTGACGCCGCCGACAAGCACACGGCCCAGACCACGCAGTCGTCGGCCAGCTGCGCACTGGGACAGACCGGCGCCGGTTTCGGCTTCATCCCCGCGGGGAGCGTCCCTGCCGGATACGTGATCCCCAAGGACGCCGACCCCCGGGCACGCAAAGCCATCGCCTGGGCGATGCAGCAGCTCGGCACGCTCTACCAGTGGGGCGGATCCTGCACGGATGCGCACGGCCCCGACCCCATGGGGCGCTGCGACTGCTCCAGCCTGATGCTCCAGGCGTACGCACACGCGGGCGTCACCCTCACACGCACCACGTACACGCAGGTCCGCGAAGGCAAGGCCGTCTCTGCCTCGGACCTTCAGCCCGGTGACCTGCTCTTCTCCCGCGGCACCGCCGCACGGCCCGAGCATGTCGGCATGTACATGGGCGCGGGCCTGGTCATAGAGGCACCGCGCACCACGAAGCCGGTTCGGATCACTCCGATCAAGGACTGGTCGATTCTCGCCGTCCGTCGCGTCCTCTGACGCCACGCCCGCCCGGCAACACCCCGGGTGGTCAGGGGCCCACGGTCATTGCCTCGCCCTTCGCGCAACCCTCCCCCCCGTTTTCGCCTTCCGCCGGCCATCGCTCGGTCCGGCGCATGCAAGGAGCGTCACCACTTTCATGTCCAGCCCTCTCACGGACCGTGTCCTGCACCTCGCCTACGACCCAGGAATCTCGCCCAAGGGCGGTGGCCTGCCCGGCCTGAGCGTGCTGAAGAACGTGGTCAACAGCATCAACATGTTCGGGATCATCGCCGTCGTCGGCGCCCTCGCCGTCTCGCTCGGCGTATGGGCCTGGGGCCACCACACCGGTGGCCACCAGGCCGAAGCGAACGGGAAGAAGGGCGCCGTCGTCGCCGCGGGCGCCGCCCTCGGACTCGGCGCCGCGAACGGAATCGTCGCCTTCTTCTCCAACCTCGGAGCCCAGGTCCATTGATGCCGCGACTCTCCTTCCTCGCACTGTCCTCGTACGGCTCGGGGCGGTGGGCCACCCGTCGCATCGCGATCGTGGTCACTGCCGGTGTCGCCCTGCTCGTGGCGGCCTCAGCCGTCGCCCTGCTGAGCGGAGGCGGGAACGGTCACCGAACGGCATCATCGCCGCCCGCCCCGAGCAACAGCTCGTCCTCCCCCGAACCGACTCCCAAGTCGTCCTCCGGATCCGGTTCGGTGACCCGGCCTCCGCAGCAATCCGAACCGGTCGCCTACGCCAGGGCGGCAGCCGAGATGCTCTGGTCCTACGACACCCGTGATACCACCCGCGACCAGCAACTCAGCGGCATGCGCTCGTGGATGACCACCGAGGCCAAATACGCCGACTGGGCCTCGGTCTCGGGGCAGATGCCCGACCCGGTGCTGTGGTCGCGGATGGCCGACCAGGACCAGCACGCCACGGGAACCGTCGTCGAAGGCCACTACCCCACCGCGTTCAAGGACGTCCTCGCCGAGGACCCTTCGGCGATCACGGAGGCGTACGTCTACGTCGTCACCGTCAACGGCAAGCAGGAGATCAGCTGGAAGGGCGGCGGAGGCGGCGCAGAGGAACGAGCGATGACCCTGGCCGTTCAGTGCCGGCCCGGCCACGACTGCGCGCTGGCCGCCATCGCTCCCAGCGTCCACCAGTGACCGCCCGTCCCCGTCCCGACAGAAAGGAGGAGTAGCTAGTGGGATTCTGCGACATCCCCGTGGCCGACAAGTTGTGCGACACGGGCGACGCGATCCACTTCGCCGCGAACCCGGTCGCTACTCTCGGGGCCTGGCTGGCACGCTCGGCGGGCGAGCTTGCCGCCGCCTCGGCCGACCTGGCCGCCGCATCGGTCAACACCACCACCCGCGTCGATCTGAACGCCACGTGGTTCCGCGACAACTACGAGATGCTGCTGCCCCTCGGGCTGACCCTGCTCGTCGCAACATTCTGCGCCCAGCTCATCCGTGCCGCCATCCGGCGCGACGGGCAGGCCCTCGTCCAGGCGGGCACCGGCACCGCCTCAGGCGTACTGTTCGCGTTCTCCGCCATCGCCCTGACGACAGTAGCCGTCAAAGTAGTCAACGCCATCAGCGACGGCCTGTTCAAATCTGCACATCTGAGTATCGAGTCCGCGGTGCGGCGCATGGTGATGGTCAACGGGATCGCCGCCCTGACTGGAATGGGCTGGCTCGTCCCGGTCGTCGCCGGACTCGGCGCGGCTGTCGGCGCCATCCTGTACTGGTGCGTGATGATGGTCCGCAAGGTCGGAATCCTCGTCATGGTCACCCTCGCGATCTTCGCCGGAGCCGGCGGTGGCTGGGAAGCAGCCCGCCGCTGGCGTCGCGGCTGGATCGAGGCCACCGCAACACTCGTGGTCTCCAAACTCCTGATGACCGTGATCTTCGTCCTCGGCGTCGCCGCCCTCGGCAAGACCGAAGCAAAAGACGGCATCTCCGCACTCGCGGACGTCATGTCCGGCATCGTGATCATGGTCCTGGTGCTGCTGTGTCCGTACGCCGTCTTCAAGTTCGTGCACTGGGCCGCTGAAGGCAGCGACGGAGAGACGATCCACCGCGCCGGTGGCGCCGGTGCGCAGATCGCCAAGGCGCACGCTGAGAAGGCCGCGCGCAAGGCCGCCGCAGCCGCCACCAGCGCCGCAACCGGCGGCACCACCGCCGGAGGGGGCGCAGCACCTCAGGGCCCCGACGGCAGTGGCGGCTTCCCCGGCGACATCGCCGCCAACCCGAGCGGCGCGCCCGGCGAAGGCAAGCAGGGGCCGCAGAGCGGCGGCACGGGTCCTTCGTCCGGCGGCGCCGCGGTCAAGTCGGGTCTGGAGAGGGCCGTTCAGCCCGCGCCGACGAGCGTGACCGCAGACACCAGCCGTCAGATGGGAGGCAGCCCCGCCCCCGGCGGCTCCGGAGTGAGTACCGGGCCGGGGCACGGCGGCGGGTGGCAGTCCACCCCGCCGACCACCACTCCGCCGCCGCAGGGCGCTCCCCCGCCCTCCGGTACGCAGCACACCCCGTCCAGCAGTGCGGGCGGATCGCCGCCGCCTGCGGCCGGCCTCTGATCCCCTGACCGACTGCCGGGGGCGGGACACGCCCCTCCCGCCCCCGGCTTCCACCCGCACTCCCAGGACCAGCCCATAACTGACGTATCCGTTGCCCCGGTCACGGTGAAGTTCCCGCACCGGTCCCGTCGCGGCATCCTTCTCGGACTTACCCTGCCTCAACTAGCACTCGTCGCCGCGACACTGGCGCTGCTGCTGGTCACCGTCGTCTCCACCGGACTGCTCGGTGCCATCGCCCTGGCGCCGCTATGGGCCGGGTCCGGTGCGCTCGTCGCGATCCGCCGTAACGGCCGCTCACTGATCGACTGGGCGCCGGCCGTCATCCGGTATGCGTACCGCCGCCGCACCGGACAGACCCTCTGGCTCGCCCGGCCCGTCACCCGACCGCGTCAGGACGGCGTCCTCCACCTGCCGGGCAGCGCCGCCTCCCTCAAGGTCGTCACCCCCGGCGACTCGGCCAACGGCGCCGCGGCCGTCCACGACCCTCACCGGCAGACCCTGACGGCCGTCGCCCGCGTCACCTCCCGGGCCTTCGCCCTTCTCGACCCCGCCACCCAGAACCACAACGTGGGCAGTTGGGGACGGGCCCTCGCCAGCATCGCCCGCACCGGTCACGTCTCCAGCGTGCAGGTACTGGAGCGCACCGTCCCCGACACCGGCGACACCCTCGCCCGGCACTGGGCCCAGCACGGTCACCCCGACGCCCCGGTCGCCGGACAGATCTATTCCGAGCTGGTCGCCTCGGCCGGCCCCACCGCGGCACCGCACGAGACATACCTCGCCATCTCGCTCGACCTCAAGGCCGCCCGTCGCCTGATCTCGCAGGCCGGCAGCGGACTGCCCGGCGCGTTCACCGTCATGGAACAGACCACCTCCTCCATCGCCCAGGCCGCCCGCACCGCGGGGCTCCAGGTCACCGGCTGGCTGAACGCGCGGGAGATCGCCGCCGTCATCCGCACCGCCTACGACCCGAAGGCGCTCGCGGCCCTCCAGCACTGGTCCGAGACCGGCCGCGCCGAAGCCGATCCCGCCGCCGCCGGCCCCGTCGTCCAGGTCGAGGAGTACGACCGCCTCGCCACCGACAGCGCGCGGCACGCGACGTACTGGGTGGAGAACTGGCCGCGGACCGACGTAGGGGCCGGTTTCCTGCACGGGCTGATGTTCACCGCCGGGGTGCGTCGCAGCCTCTCCCTCATCTACGTGCCGCAGGGTCTCGAATCGGCGCTGCGCGACGTCCAGCGCCGCAAGGCGGCCATCATCTCGGACGCCAATGAGCGTGCCCGCCGAGGACAGGTGGACTCCGAGGAGGACTCAGTCGAGTACGCCGACGTCAAGACCCGCGAACGGCAGCTCATCGCGGGACACGCCGACGTCGCGTTGACCGGCCTGATCACCGTGACCGCCGAAACCGACGCGCTCCTGGACGCCGCCTGCGCACAGATCGAAACGCACGCAGTGACCCCAGGAATCGACCTGCGACGGCTCAACTACCAGCAGCCGGAAGCGTTCACCCTGACCGCCCTCCCTCTCGCCCGCACCGCCCTGTGAACCGGAACCAGTCGGCCCTGGCCACCACTCCAGTTCACCCGCGACGGAAGGACCACCGTTGACCTCTCCTACGCGCCTAGACGACGCGCACCCCTACCTCCGCGCCGCGAGCGCCGGGATCCGCCATCACGCACAGGCCATCGCTCCCTCGGGCATCGTCCCCTCCAGGCCCGCGGATCGTCCGCACCTGGACGTGCTGCACGCGCATCTCACCGCCCTGCTGCCGATTCTGGACCGGCTCGCCCAGACGACCCGGCCCCCGCACCCGGCGGCCGGACGCAGTCTCGAATCCGCCCACACCAGGCTCTGGCAGGCCGCCAGCGACGTCCACGCCGCCTTTCACCTGCTGCCTGGTACGCGGCCGGCCGACGGCCAGGCACGCTCCTGCAGTCCCGATCAGCTTCCGGAAGGCCCGCCCGTGCTGACGATCTGCCAACGGCACCTTGCCGCCGGCCACGTCGTCCGCCGCAGAACCACGCCCACCGACCTCCACCCATACACCACGGTCTGTGTGCGGTGAGCAGTACCCGCCGAATCGAGGGCCGCCGATGAGCCACCGGTCCGCCCGCCGAGGCCGCCGCGCGTCCGCGACCGCGCTGTTCACCCCTCACACCACCGACCGCGCCAGCCGCAGGGCCGCCCGCCGTCAGCTCGCCGAGGCCATCGCGAAGGCCCGCTCCGAAGCCGTCGCTCACGGACGCGGCAGCATAGACGCCGAAACCCAGATGCCTGCCGCACTTCATCCGCCCGGCGGACGGAGCGGGCCCGCGTCCGCTCGCGGAAGCCGGCTGAAGCTCCCCGCCCACCGCATGACCACCGCCGTGGCCGCCGGTGCCTACCCCTTCCTCGCCGAAGGCGGCCTCGGCGCCGAGGGCATCTACATCGGCCGCGACGTCCACGCCGAAGCGGCTTTCGTGTTCGACCCGTTCGCGCTGTACGGGAAGATCGAAGGGTTCACGAACCCCAATATCCTGCTCGCCGGCGTGATCGGCCAGGGCAAGAGTGCGCTCGCCAAATCCTTCGCCCTGCGTTCGGTCGCCTTCGGATACCGCGTCTACGTGCCGTGCGACCCCAAGGGCGAATGGACACCGGTCGCGGAAGCCCTCGGCGGACGGTCCGTCGCCCTCGGTCCCGGACTGTCAGGACGTCTGAACCCTCTGGACGCGGCCCCGCGCCCCGCGTCCGTGTCCGAGGCCAACTGGGGCGGCGAGATCCGCAAGCGCCGGCTTCTCCTTCTCGGCTCCCTGGCCCGCACCGTCCTGGGCAGGGACCTGAGGCCCGTGGAGCACACCGCTCTGGACATTGCGCTCGACACCGTCGTCGCCCACGCAGCCGATGCCCACCGCACCCCGCTCCTCGGCGACATCGCCGCGGCCCTCAACAACCCTTTGGCACTCGACGACGCCGCAGGCGTGATGCTCGGCCAGCTCGGAGATGCCGCCCGCGACCTCGCTCACGCCATGCGCCGGCTGGTCCACGGAGACCTGGCCGGCATGTTCGACGCACCCTCCACCGTCGCCTTCGACCCGACCGCGCCGATGCTCACCATCGACCTGTCCCGCCTCGGCGGTTCGGGCGACGACACCGCACTCGTCCTCGCCATGACCTGCGCCAGCGCCTGGATGGAATCCGCGCTCTCCGACCCGAACGGAGGCCGACGCTGGATCGTCTACGACGAAGCATGGCGCCTGATGGCTCACATCGGGCTGCTCCAGCGCATGCAGGCCCAGTGGAAACTCAGCCGCGGTCTCGGCATCGCCAACTTGATGATCATCCACCGGCTCAGCGACCTGCTCACCGCCGGCGACGCGGGCTCACAAGGCCGCGCCCTGGCCGAGGGCCTTCTCGCCGACTGCAGCACTCGCATCATCTACCGCCAGGAGACCGACCAGCTCCACGCCGCAGCCTCCCTCCTCGGCCTCACTTCCGTCGAGACAGGCGCCATCCAGCACCTCATCCGAGGCCGCGGGCTGTGGAAGGTAGCCGGCCGATCCTTCGTCGTCCAACACCTGCTGCACAGCCTTGAGTTCAACCTCTTCGACACAGACGTCCGCATGCGCTGAGAGCATCGATCGACCGAACGGAATCCGCGTGACCACCGCTCCAGAGCCTGCCCCGGCGGAGGCCTCGTCTCCACGTCCCGTCACCCGGGACGGCGCCACACCGCCCTCTTCGACCACATCCGCCGGTGTACGAACCGGCACCCCTTCTTCGCAGCTCACCACCGGCAAACGGATGGTGGTCGAGGCCCTCGGCGCATTGCCCCCGCGCCCGACCAGGCCCCGCACGGCGGACTCCGCCGAGGACATCGTCGCCTGGCTCGTGATCCGGGCTGCCAGTCATCTCGACCATGTGCATGCGCAGTTCACCGACGCCGCCCAGGGCGTGGCTTCCATGCTCGACCGAGTCTCCACTGGAAAGTCGTCTATCAACTCGCTGGGGGTTCTGCAGTCCCGGGGCCTGCTGATCGACATCCTCGCTGCCCGCCGAGCCGACGCCGTGGAGCACCTCAAGGAGGCCATCCACGCCTACCAGCGTGTCACAGCCTTCGGAAACCGCACCGCACAACCCGCACGTCGAGCAGGCCCCGGGCCGGTACCTCCAGGCCCGCCGCCGACCCCGGCCGGGCACAACGCATCCACGCCAAGGCCGCACTGAGCGCGACCCTCTGCACTGTTCCCACGGATGGAGCACTACTTCATTTCCGCTACCGCCCCCGAACCCGCCCCGCTTCCCAGCCACCGATACACCACTGATCCAGGGTGGCAGGAGTTGTGGCGCCGCCATGCCCACATCACCACGCCGCTGCGGACGCGCGGGCTCGAATGCGACATCGAGTTCGGCCTCAACTCCCACGTCGTCTATGTCGCGCTGCCCGACGACAGTTACCTGATCATCGCGCCCCCGTACGAGTCGTCCGCCGCCCGCCCGGCCGGCGACCCGGAAGGCTGGATCGTGACGCGGGAATCCCCTGACGATCCGACCGTGCTCGAAGTCGTCTACGACTCGACTCCCGGCTGCGACCCCGGTGTCCCCCCACGCCCGGAAGCCCGGAACGGCGGCGCTGCAGTACCCCTCATCCAGGCCATCGACCAGCGCCTGGAGGACCTCGGGCTGCTGCCGGACGGCCCGCCCCGGAGACCGCCGGCATCGGCGCGCGATCAGCACATCACCACCCCTCCTCGCGCTGCCCCCGTCGCCGTGGGCCGCACTCAGCCGTCCCCTCCCCCACGCATGGCGGCGACAGTCCAGCCCCGGCCGACACGCTGACCCATCCACACGGAGAACCGCCCTTGTCCACACGCTCCTTCATCGCACGCCCCGTCAACGGCACTGGCTACAGCGGCATTCAAGTCCAGCTCGACGGCCAGCCCAGCCACCACCTGCCGCTACTCCTGACCGCCTACCAGTACCGCTGGGCACGATCCGTTGAGGCCATGACCCGCCACCTCGTTGACGACGTGACGGTCGGGTGGGACGAACTCGGCACCGATCTCCTGGACGGCGCCCCACCCGCTCTCGTGTCCTCGCTGGTCGGCGACGAGCGGTGGCCCAGCCGCACCCTTGACCACCTGGTCACGCCCGACGGCTCTCCGCCGGTACGCATGTCCGTCACCGACGCAACCGTCGAGGACCAGGACATGCAGTGGGGGTATGTGCTGCACGGGTCGGGTATCGAGGTGATCTCTCTCATGAACGAGGACCTCGGCCCCATGGTCCGCTGGTCCACCGACCCTCGCTCCGCATTCAGCGACGACCCTGCGGCCTGGTCCTCACTTGCCGCAGCACCTGTCCGTGCGCCGCGAACCGCCCCGGCCCCACACGCCCCGACAGCCGTCCCGCGGAGTCCGGCTCCGGCGCGAACCGTCCCACACCGCTAGTCCGCCCGGTCACACCAACGCGCAGTCCCCCTTCGACAGCACAGGAGACCCCGCCTTCTTGCCCCCAAGTCCCCACTTCTCCTTCGGAGACCACACGGAGCACGGATTCGTCGCTTCGGCCTCGGCCTCGATGCCCACGACCGTGGCTCACTGGTACCTGACACGCGAAGCATTTCACCCGGTTCCCGGCGAGCCCGGCCTCTACCGGCTGAGCGAGCCCGAACGCGACGGTCTCCGCCGGACCCGACAGGCCGTCCACAACCTGCGGCGCCAGGGCTGCACCGTGCACGCCGACGTCCGCCTCGACCCGGCCGTCTCCGCCGGCCCCGCGCGACCGAGCCGGCCGAACGGGCTCCTGGAGCGTCGCGCCCGTCTCGCCCAGGCCGCAGCCGCCCGGACAACGCAACGCCGCTTCACACCACCCACCACGTCCGCCCCTGCCGCCCGGCCCGTCCCGCCGCGCCCCATCTACGCTCCATCCGCCCATGTGACGGCCACCGTCGGGGGGCGGTCCCGATGACAGCCCCGAACCGTCCGGCACGCGAAGACCAACAGCTGAGCTCATCCGAACTCGGCAATGCGGCACGCGAGTTCTATTCGAAGATGGACATCATCGGCAACGAGGCGGAAGCCGCCCTCCATGCGACACGGGACCGATACGGCCGCACCGTCCACCCCACCGCCGCAGCAGCCGCACGAGCCCACCGTGACAGCGCGGCGGTCGAGGCATACGCCGCGCACCTCGCTCCGCACGCCGAGGCTCTCCTCGACGCCGCCCGCCTCGTGCTCGACGGACTGCCCCCGGCCCGGCACCTTGCGGGCTGGCGGGCCGTCCTGGACAACCTGGCCACCTCTTCGGCCGAGATCCGACGGAGCCTCGACCGGCCGACTGTCCCCGGTTCCCGGGACGAACGCGCCGAACATGCCGCTCTGTGGCTATACATCACGGTATGGGCTGACCACGGTTCCATTGCCAGCGATCTCGCCGACCAGAAAGCCCACCACGAGGCTCCGCTGACCGACGAGGAACAGCGAATGTGGACCGAGAGGGCCCACGCCGCGCAACGCTGGGGGGATCTGGAGCTGACCGAGTCGTGGTACGCCGCCGACGGCCAGCTCATCACCCTCGCAAACCTGGTCGAGGACGACGACTCCACGGTGGTCGCCCTGCGTGGTGACCCAGGGGCACCTGGTTGGCAGGTAATCGGTCACTACGCCCACGAGCTGGAAGCGGGGCAGGCCCTGCCCCCGGCAGTCCCGGCAGGCGTGCTGCGCGCGGACGTCTCGCGGTTCAACCGTCCGGAACCGGCTCCGGATCTGTCCTTGCAGGACCTCATCCGGGATGTCGTCGAAGGCCGCAGTGCCGGTGACGCGTCGGATGCGCTCCTTGACGCCGTTCAACACAGCTATCCCGTCGGCCCCATGGTCCAGTTGCAGAATCTGCTGCAGATCAGCGCCCAGTTCGCCCTGGCACTGGAGACTGCACAGGGCCGCCAGATCGGGGCCCGCCTCACAGCGCTGAGCCGCCAGATCGGGTTCCTCGCCGGTGAAGTCGCAGATGCGGCGCAGGACCTGGGCGCGACCGTTGGCGTCCTGCCCCCGCACCGCACTCCCGTTCTGCGCGTCCGCCCGCGCACGGGCGTCGAGACCACACCGGCCGCACCGCCGCACCGCGCAACCACGACAGTCCGACACCCGTAGCGCCCCGAGAAAGTTCCGTTGCCTCCGACCGTCTTCCAGACCCCGGCACCGCGTATCACCTACGGCGCGGTACTGGGCACCCCGTACGTCGCCCGCCTTCTCGGCGGCACCCTTACCGGCCGGCTCCCCAACGGCATGGCACCCGTCGCGATCACGATGTGGGCCACCACGAGCGGCAGCGGCATCGCCTTCGGCGGACTGCTCAGCGCCCTGTACGGGCTGTCCTCCTCGCTGGTGCAGCCGGTCAAGGGGCGCCTCATGGACCGCCACGGCCAGACCGCGGTGGACGTCCCGGCCGCTGTTCTGAACTCCACGTTCCTGGCGGCTCTTCCGCTGGCCGGACCGTACGGCGGGCCGGGTCTCGCCACAGCCATCGTGGTCGCGGGCGGTCTGACCACCCCTTCTCTGGAGGCTGGCCTGCGGGCCCTGTGGCCGAGCGTGCTGCCCGAACCCCGGCTGCGGCATGCCGCCCTCGCCCTCGACACTGGCACGCAGGGGCTGTTGTACATCGTCGGCCCGCTGCTCGTCGCCGCCCTCGCCTCAACGTACGACCCCGCCGTCGCACTGGCCGTCGCCGCAGTGCTCGGCCTCTTCGGAACCGCTGTGGTCGTGCTCGCTCCGCCCTCACGGCGCTGGCGCCCGGCGCCGTCTCAAGCGCCGATGGCCGGCACCAGCGCGCCAATAAGCCCCGGCACCGGACTGGTGCTGATGTTCATCGCGCTTGCGGGCATCGGGTGCGCGATCGGGGCCATGAACGTGTGGTCGATCGCCATGGCCGAGCGCCACGGACAGGACATGCTCTCGGGCATCATCCCTGCCGCATTTTCCGCCGGTAGCTTCCTGGGCGGCCTCGTCTACGGCCGCCGCACCTGGAGGGCGTCCACCACAGACCGTCTGATCACCGCCGCCGCCGCGTTCCTCGCCGGATGGCTGCCGCTAACGGTCCTCCTGGACGCACCCGCAGTGGACACCGTCGCTGTCGCCGTGCCTGGGGCATTCCTGACCGTCGTGGTCGCCTGCGCCTACGTGACCACCGACGTCCTCACCCCGGCAGCCCGGACCAGCGAAGCGTACGCGTGGCTGATCCTCTCGATCGGTGTCGGGCAGTCCGCCGGTACCGCCTTGGCCGGGCGCCTCGCCGAGCAGCCGCTCGCCAGCGCGTCGCTCCCCGCCGCAGGCGCGGCCCTCGCCCTCGCTGTCCTTCTCGCCGCGCGCCGATACCTCCGCTCCGCCGAGAACTGGCCGATCGCCCGTCACCGCCGCCCCGGACGAACCCGGCTGAAGGTGCCCCGATCAGGGGGCACTCCCACCGCCCCCCTCATCCAGAAGTAGTGGATCCCATTGCCCAACACACCTGAAGAGCCATTCATGACGATCCGGCACGCCATTACCGGTGAGGTCACCACCACCGGCTACAACGCCGCCGCCCGGCGGATCCTGCTCCAGGACGGCTTCGAAGAGGCGCCGGTCTGCGTCTGCCAGGCGGCGGAGCCCGGTACGGAGGGGACGCACGGTGCTGCGCGACAGCCGACGAGCTGCTCGTCACCGACCGTCCCGTGCACCTGCGCCGAGCCCTCGGTCGACCGATGAGCGCCAGCGATACGCGCCCGGCTGGCTGGCCGCCGGTGTCGGTGCGGTCCGGGATCCGCTCCGAGAGCGGCCGGCCTCTCCGGCGCATCGCCAACCCCGCCCGCGCCCGCACCCGTTGAAGGGGCTTCGTTTTGACCACACCTGCACCGACCACAAGTCCAGCGCGGACCAAGGGCGGCGAGCTGCGGGCCAAGGTGGCCCGCCTGCTGGCCGACCGGCCGGCGGACACGCTCACCATCGGGAACATGGCCAGGCAGCTGGGCCACTCCCACGGCGCGGTCCGAAATGCGGCCCTCACCCTGGTGCGGCGCGGCGAGGCCGACCAAGACGGAAGGGGGCAGCCGCAGTTCCGCGCGAACGCGAAGACCGCTGCCGCCGCGCAGACGGCTGTGATCAGCCGGCCGGGCACGCACTCTCCCCGTGCCGAGGCGGCCACGGCGCGCACGACCGTTCCTGCGGCAGCCGCGCCCAGGAAGACCGGGCCGATCCGCCGTGCGGGCGGCCAGCTCTACCACCCCCGGGAGCTGGCCGATCTGCCCGACGTCGAGGCGTTGAACCGGCTGCGGGACGCGGACGTGCCGGTGCTGCTCTACGGCCCTCCGGGCACCGGAAAGACGAGTTTGGTGGAGGCGGCTTTCCCTGACCTGCTCACCGTCGCCGGGGACGGCGACACCACGGTCGGCGACCTGATCGGCGAGTACACACAGGCTGACAGCGGGGGCTACGTCTTCCAGTACGGTCCGCTGGTCACCGCGATGACCGAGGGCCGTGCCCTGCTGATCGACGACGCGACCCTGATTTCACCGATGGTGTTGGCGGCGCTGTATCCGGCGATGGACGGGCGCAGGCAGATCCAGGTCAAGGCGCACAAGGGCGAGACCATCAAGGCCGAGCCGGGCTTCTACGTGGTGGCGGGCCACAATCCCGGCGTCCACGGGGCGGTGTTGACGGAGGCGTTGTCGTCCCGGTTCAGCGTGCAGATCCAGATCGGCACGGACTACGACCTCGCCCTGGCCTTGAGGATCGATGCCCGGGTGGTCCGGGTCGCCCGGCACCTCGCCCACCAGGTAGAACTCGGCGAGCTGGGCTGGGCCCCCCAGCTGCGAGAACTGCTCAGCTACCAGCGCACCGAGGCCGTCCTGGGCACCAAGGCCGCGCTCGCGAACCTGGTCGGGATCGCTCCTGTGGAGGATCGCGACGCCGTCGCCGACGCCGTCATCAAGACCGTCGGCGTCAAGAAGGTCGCGCCCCTCACCCTCGGCAAGCAGATCCCCGCCTCAGCCGCCCGGCAGCCCCCGGGCAGCACCGCTTCCGCGAACCGGGGCCGCACGCGATGAGCGCCCACCACCACGTCCAGTCCCCCGCCACCACCCGGCACGACGACCTCGACCTCGCGCGCTGGGACGACGACGGCGCCCCGCCCGCGCAACCGCGCACCTCCCCGGCCGCGTGGCTGCGCGTGGGAGCCGAACTCGGCGACCGGCTGGTCGCCCTCTCCGGCCGCCAGGACCTCCTCGTCACCTGCCGCCCCGGCACACGCAGCGGCGCACCCGCCGCCTACTTCCCCACGCTGGGCGAGATCGAGGTCGACTCCCGCTTGTTCGCCCCGCTGAAGCCCCACGAGATCCACCCGCGGATCGTGGGCGACGAGGAGCGGTATCCCGCCGTCTGGGGCGTGTTCGTCCACGAGGCCGCGCACGCGGCCCACTCCGTCTGGACGGCTCCGGCCGGAGCGGACCCTCGTGTCGTCGAGGCCGCGCTGCTGCTGGAGGAGAGCCGTGTCGAGGGCGCGCACCTGATCACGCGGCCCACGGACCGCTCGTTCCTGCGCACCAGTGCTCGGACTCTGGTCATGTCCGACATCGCACACCCCACCGTCCAGGGCATCGAGCAGGCCGCCGCCGTGGCGGCCCTGATCCTCGGCCGCCGTGACGCCGGCGTTCTGGACGCCGGCGAGACCCGGGCCGTCGCCGAACTGTGCGAGAAGGTGCTGGGCGCAGACCTGCTGGCCACGCTCACCCGCGTCTGGACCGGGGCCCACCAGTGTGCCGACGACGACGCCACGACGATGCTCGCGCACGGTCAAGAGTGGTGCGACGCTCTGGACGCCGCGGGCCCCGTCCTGCCCGTGCCGGAAGGCCTCACCGATCTGCTGTCGGGCGCCGTGGGGGTCGTCATGGACAGCACGGCCGCCACCGACGCCGCCGACCTCGCAGCGCAGGCCGCGGCATCCAACGCCATCGCCGCGAAGGCCGAGGCGCAGGCTCAGGACCGCGCCCAGCGGGCCGGCCAGCGACGCAAAGCCGCCGCCACCGCCAAGTCGGTCTTCAACACCCATGGCACCACCGTCAACCCCGACGGCACACCGGCGCCCCACAACACCCCGGTCACCGGCACCCGCAGGCCCACCGCCGCCGAGAAGAGTGCCGCAGCCCGCCTGAGCCGCGCCCTGCGTGCCGCCGCCTACCGCGAACGGACCCAGGAACGGACCACCAGCCCCACCCCGCCCGGCCGCCTCAACATGGGCCGTGCCCTCGCCCGCGACGCCCAGCGCGCCGCCGGATCGGTCCCCACCGCGGAGCCGTTCACCCACACCCGCCGCCGCAACTCCCCCACCCCACCACTGCGCGTGGGGATCGCCGTCGACGTCTCCGGCTCCATGAGTGACGCCTGCAAACCCGTCGCCTCCGCCGCCTGGATCGTGGCCCGCGCAGCAGCCCTGACCGACCCGGACTCCCTCACCGCCACGGTCGCCTATGACAGGCACCTGACCGCACTGACCCGCCCCACCCACCGCGCACCAGAACGCGTGACGGATTTCGATGCCACCGGCGGGAGCCACAACCTCGGCGACGCCATCGACGCACTCGACCACGGCCTCGAACTCACCCGCCCCGGCACCGGCCGTCTCCTCGTGATCGTCACCGACGCCCACTACGGCAGCGACGAAACAGCCCAAGCCGTCACCCGCGTCAAACAGCTCACGACCGCCGGCTGCGCCGTACTCCAACTCACCCTCACCGCGAAGTCCCAGCACTTGCCGGGGACCACCTTGCTGCACCTCCCCAAACCGTCCAGCGCTCCCGCAGCCATCTCCAAGGCAGCCACAGACGCCATCCGCAGGACCCGCTGAGACGCCCCAGAAAAGAGAAAGCAGGAACAAACACGTGGCAATTCGCAAAGCCTGGAACGTTATTCATAATTGCGGACACGAAGCGACGCACGACCTGTCCAACCGTCCCGCTGACCGGCGTGCAGGTTTCGCGCGCTGGCTCGAAGGACGCGACTGCACCGACTGCTGGAACGCTTCCCGGAATTCTGACGCGGAGTCCCGGGCGGCATGGCTCGCCACCAAGCGTGCCGAAGAACAGCAGGCCGCCGCAGAGTGGACGGAGCGGTTCGACATGCCGCCGCTCGAAGGGCCCGAGAAAGCGCTCGCCTGGGGCGAGCGCTCCCGGCACCAGCTCGTCACTGCCGCGTACAGCGCGCTGGTGAGCGAGGGCACCTGGGACGAAGCCGACTGGGCCGTCCTCGAAGACAAGATTCGCACCGTCGCCCGCGCTGGATGGTGGATCGACCAGAGGGATACCGAGGGCTCTGACCTGCCCGAACTTCTCGACGCGGCCGAGGCGGCGGACCACGGAACGGAGAATCCGGTCCGCTGACGGCGGCAACATAGCCGGTGACCGCCGGTTAGCCAAACCGGCGTTCCTCCGGAGTATTGATGCTCCCGCCCCGTCACCCAGAAAGGAATCGCTTGCATCCTCCGCCCCGGGACCGTCAGCCCACTCCCGTCACTGTCGTTCCCGATCCATCCACTGCCACTCGGGACATCACCCACGCCCACTTCCGGGTCGGCGACACCGTCATCGTTCTGAAAGGCGTGGTCGGCGGGGAACTCTGGGGAGATGTGAAGAGAGTAGCCGCTCCCTCCTGGCACACATCGACCGACGAGAACGGGTGGCGGCTGCGGGATGCAACCGGCGGTGCTCAGTCCTACGTCACCGCCCATCCTCGCTATCTCGTACACCTCTCCCGCAGGTGTCCGGACTGTGTGATCCACGTGCGGGCCATGGAGAAGGCTCTCCTCGCGCGATTTGTCGGCCGCGACGAGCTGGTCGACTGCGGCTGGTACACCACCACCGCCGTTGGTCAGCTCGTACATGTCGCCGATGTCGGGGGCGGCCGGTGATTGTCCGCTTTCACGGGCGGACCCGTCTGCCGCACGATGCGCTGGAAGCGGCGTTGGACCGGCCGGTTGCCTCGAACGACGGGCCCGAGCGCACGGTCGTCGCGCACTGGCCTGGCCTGGATCGCTACACCCTGGGCTGTCGACGGGCGGACTGGACTTCCGCGGATTGGGCCGAGCACCTCGAAGACGCCTATCTGGAGCGCGCGTTCGCCGTCGCCCCGGAGCAGTGCGAGCGTGCGATCGTTCGGCTGTCCGTGTGCCTCGCGCCGACGGACCGGGAGCTGACGAAGCCGGAATGGGCCGAGGTCGCCATGCGCCTCGCCCGGGCCACCGGCCTCGATGTGCCCGGCGACGACGCCCACGGCTGCCGGTGGGTAGCCGTGCACGCAGAACCAGGACGTATGGAGCTGGTAGCCAGCCTGATCCTTCTCGACGGCTCGTGGCGGGTACTGCCCCGTGACTACATGCAGCGGCTGTCAGACGAGGCCCGTCGTCTTGAGAGAGATCTGCGTCTGGTCCCCGCCTCCGCCAGGACCGCCCAGGATCAGACCCGTCGCACCGTGTCCTCGGCATCGACGAGGCTCGGTAACACCCTCGTCCTTCTCGCTGACGAGCAGGGCGGTCCGCTGGCCACTGTCCGCAGGATCGTCGAGCACACCGCGCATCAGCTTGCCCAGCAGCCCGCAAACCCCGGGGCTGCCCATCGGCTGGAGCTGATCGGCCGTCGCATCCATAGCATCCAGCAGGACCTAGACGGCACGGTCGCTCACCTGACCCAGCCTCCCGCAGCCCCCTCTTCGGCCGGCCTTCGGCGCCCAAACCGACGCACGCCGTAGAGCTTCCACATCAGGCTCGGCCAGACGGCCGACCCCCGTGTCGCAGCACCTGCCCCGCGGAGATTCCGCCGACCGAGCACGAGCGGTCCGCCGTGTGTGCCGGTCCGCCCCCGCCGCGCGCCTTCACCGCTCCGCCGCCCCCGCTGGCCACGGGCTGCGCCGCTGACTCCCACTTCGCCCAAGGACCCCATGCCCAACATCACTGACTCCGAGCGCCTCGCCTCCTACGCCGACGTACTGGCCGGTGAACTCCCCGACACCTGGACCAGCACGTACCTGCCGGACCATGCGAAGGACGACCTCGCTGAACTTGCCGACCGCGTCTGGGACCTGGATCTGGTCGCCGCCGCCCTTGCCGAGCAGCCCCTGCAGCACGCCGCGGTCCTGAGCCGGCCTGACGGCGCGCAGCTCGTCCTTCTGGACCGGCACGAACGCGACGGCTTTCTCATCGCCGCCATCGCCCCGTCCGCCTTGCCCGACGAGGCATACCGTGCGGTTCCCGAGCCCAACGGGATCGCCCTGGGCGACGACCCGTTCCTGGGTGCCGAGGAGGTCGCCGACGATCTCCTCGCCCGTTACGACAGCGCCCTCGCTCAGGTCCGCGCCAATTCCCTGGGCGGAGTCCAGCCGTCGCAGGCCGACCGGATCGTACTGACCTGGCAGAAGGACGGGAGCATCGCCACGGCCGTCATCGACGACCGCGCAGGCACTGTCCTGATCTCCCACGGCTTCGTCCAAGACCCCCAGAGCGGCATCTACCGCCTGAGTGGTGACGACTCCCAGGTCCAGGCCCGTGCCCTTCGCGATATCAGCTCGCGCCTCGACGCGCTCGGCATCGGCCTCGCTCTCCAGCACTCGGTGGGCCGGACCGCCCCCTCCGCACCCACGTCCGTTCCGCCCGTCCCGGCCGGCCCCCGAACTCAGGTCACCCGGTCGCGGTAAGACGGCGACCGCGGGCACCCGGGGTGGCCCGGCGCCGCCCCAGGAGCGCCTCCTCCCCACCCGAACTCCGGAGAAACCAGTAGCAGCCCGCACACCCCCGCCGATCAGTACCCGGCTCAAGCCTCGACTCGCCACGGCCCTCTTCCGCCGGTATCTGCGCGCCTGCATTCCGACAGGACCCGACTTCTCCGCGCCGAGCACAGGTGCGCCCGAACGCGCCGGGCCCAGCTCGCCGGAGAACGCCGCGGCCCCCGACCGCCCCCGTTCTGGAGGCCCATGTCCCACCCAACCACGTACGCGGTGCGGCTGACCGACGAAATCACCCGCCTGCTCGGTCACCTGGCCGACCATCTGTCCCAGCTTCCCCCGCCGCAGGCCGCACAGGTCATCGCCCTCGTGCTCAACCCGGACAACGGAGTCCTGGGCGGTGTCACCCACCTCGTCGCAACTGGCAGTCTGTTCGCCAAGGACCAGGCCGAGCGCGGCGCGCTGCCGGCGGAAGTGTGGCTCGCCCTGGGCCGTGCCTCGAACGAGCTCGGCGACATCGCCCTCGACCTGGACGAGCACACCGACACCCTCCAGCGCGTCGGTGCCCAGCCCGCTGCCACGGCGGCACGGCCCCCGGCACCAGCGCCGCTCGTCGTACGGCGGCGCCGGTGAGGAAAAAGCAGCGGCGGGGCTGGGGCCCCAGCGAGCAGGCGGAGCAGCACTACCTCGTCCGGCCCCGTGCCCTGGCCGGCGGCGGCGACATCAGGCACGTCTCGGAGTACTTGGGCGCCTCTGGCTGGCGCGACAGGTCCAGAACGGGTGGCCCGCTGTTCATGGAGAGTCCGGACCGCACCGTGCGTGTCGCCTACGACCCGTACATCCTGCCCGGCGGGTGGACCGTCCACGGCCGGGCAGAAGGGGCCGGCGCCGAGTGGTCGGCCCACCTGGGCCGCCAGACGCCGGTGGAGATCGTCGCCGGACTCACCGACGCGCTCACCCGCCCCCGGTCCGCCCACGCCCCCAACGTCTGGGCGCCCCTTGCCGAGCAGGGCTGGAGTACGGGCGTCGAGGGCCCGGACCACACGGCCGCGAGCCCGGGCGGCACCGCATGGATGCAATTCCGGCATGGCCCCGACGGGGCGGCGATGTGGTGGACCGGGGCCCGGGACACACAGGGCAACAGCTGGACAGCGCACTTCACGCCGACCACCCCATTGCACCTCGTACAGGCCTTCGCCACAGAACTCGCCAGCCCGGACCCCGTGATGCGCCCCCGCGGACGCGTCCCGGCGAGCGCCCGGATCCGCACCTGGTCGGTGTCCGTGACGCCCTCCCAGCTCAACACATGGCAGCAGGCCCGGATCACCGCCGCCCGAGCCGCAGCCTGGGCCCGCAACAGCCCACGCGGCACCCGGCCGCGCACCAGCACCCGCCCGTACACCCCGGCCGGCGGCACACGCACCCGCCGCTGACCTCCACACCCACCCCGAGGAGTCCGATGCCCGGCATCCCCCCGGACGCCCACCGCACCTTGACCGACACGCTCGCTGACCTCACCGCCCTGTACGGCAGTTCTTCCACGAGCGAGTCGGTTGCCCGCCGGTGCTGAGTTCACAACAGGTCACCGCCTTCGCCGACGAACTCGCCACGCAGGTCCCGTACGACACCGGCCCCCGCCACCTCGCCGGCCCCGGCGATGCCCGCCACGTCACCCACGGTCTGGCCGCCGCCGGCTGGGACACGGTCTCCGACCCCCTGAGCCCCAAGGTCATCCTGGTGAGTCCCGATCGCCGCCACCACCTCCAGTTCGATCCCCAGCCCCGCTCCTCTGCACGGTGGCGGCTCCGGGCAGAATCGGCCCACAGCAAGCCCGGCTGGCACGCCGAGTTCGGAGCGCACGTGCCCGCCGAGGTCCTCGCCGGCCTCACCGACGCGCTCGTCGCCCGCACACATGTCAGGTCACCGAGCCCGCTGTCCGAACTGGACGCGGCGGGCTGGCTCATCGACGGCCGGGGCATGGCCTACACGGACAACTGCACGGTGGAGCGCCACTCCGGACAAGGCCCCAGAACCGTTCCGTGGGATCAACAGGGCCCCGTTGCCTGGTACATCAGTGTGCGCGACCTCCCGCCCGACATCGGCAGCAGTGGCACCCATCTATGGCACGCCACCTTTCACCGCGGTACGCCCGAGCACCTCGTCGCCGCGTTCTTCACCGCACTCGTCGACACCGCACCTCTGCAGCGCGGACTGGTCGACCCCACGGCCACCTACGGCGTGACGCAGGACCGCAGCCCGCTCACTGCGGAGCAGACAGCCGACGCGTACACCCGCCGGATCAAAGCAATCCGTGCAAGGGCCCGCTCGGCACACCGCCGGCAGACCCACTCCGCGACCGCAACGGTCCCGCCCAAGCCCGTTCCCCCGGCCCGCCACTGAACCGACAGGACCCCTCCCATCTCCCGAGACCACCACCATTCCCTGCGCCGCCTCGACGACTACCTGCGCGACAGCACGAAGATCCTCGCCACCTGGGACGCCTACTCCGAGGAGCACACCGACCTCGACGGATGGCCCCACGACGACCACGCCTACGGCCTGCGCGCAAGCCAACGCGACGCCGAGACGGCAGAAGCGTTCGAGTCGCTTCGCCACGGCGCCCGGCACCTGCTGGCCACAGCCGAGGCACAGCTGACCCGGCTTCCGGCAAGCACGGTCCAGAGCCGCTGGGTCTACCACCTCGGCGTACTGCGCAACGCCCTCGACCGCCTCGACGAACTGCACGAGCAGTGGCCCCTCACCCTCGATGCCCTCCCCACCACCGCCCAGCCCGGCACACCGGACTACGACGACGCCCTCGCCGGCCACCACGCCGAATCGTGGAGCTACCTCGACGACTGGGCCACCCACGGCACCGCGATCCTGGAAATCAACACCGCGGCCCGCACAGCACCCTCCCTACTGGCCCCCACCCCGGCCCTCGCACCCGTCCGGCGAACGGCGGCACGAAAGTGACCACGGACACCGTCGAGGTCGACTTCATCACCCCGCGCCACCTCGCCAGCGGGGGCGATCCCGCCTGGATCACCATTCCCCTCCACCGCGCCTGTGGCTGGAGCCACGGCAACGACCCGTTGATGCCGCGCGTGCTGCTCGCAAGCCCCGACCAGGCGGCCCTTCTGCGCCTGGAGCCCCGCCCCGACCGTCCGTGGTGGACGCTCCGGCACGCCGCCGCACCGGACCGACCCGCGTGGACCGCGACCTTCGGTGCGCGCACACCGGTCGAGTTGATCGCCGCCGTCACCGACGCCCTCACCGACCCGGCATCCACCCACGACTCATCGTGCGACCCGTACTCATCGCTCCGACAGGCGGGCTGGACCCGGTACTTCGACGACGGACTCGTCTCCTTCGACAACACGTCGTACATCGAGCGCCTTGCGCCACCGGCCGAAACCGGAGCCTGGGCAGTCACCACCATCGCAGTCGGCACCCGAGACGGGGGCTGGAGTGCATACTTCGGTGCTCATACCCCGCGCCACCTCGTGGCCGCTTTCACCGCTGGGCTCGCCTCCCCGGAACCTCTGCTCCGTACGGACAGCGGAAGGACGCCGAACCATTCGGTCCGCGAGACCCGACGAGTGCCCGCCGCAGATGTCGCCGGCGCGCTGGAGGACCGGATCCGGTCACTCGCCTCCCGGTACACCGCCCCCGCGGTGGTGCCGGTCCCCTCTCGGCACAGCCCACCGAAGTATGGCCGCAGCCGCTGACCTTCGCACTCACTGTCTCTCCCCCGGAAGTACGTAGTCGTTGCCCCCTCCCTCCTCCAGCAGCAACACCGACGGATACGACCTCGTCCTGCGCCTCCTGCTCGGCGCGATCGCGGTTCTCGTCCCTCTCGCCCATCTGGCCTGGCTGTCCGGAAACGTCACCGCCTACCTCACCGGCGCCACCCCTGCCCGATACGAGCCGACAGCTGCCCTCCTCCACCCCCACCAGGTCTGGCCCACCGCCGGAGAGACGTCCCTGCTGATCGGCGCCCGCGTCGTCCCCGTTGTCGTGTTCCTCGTCCTCGGGGCTACGGCAGGCGTTCTATGGACCCGGCGCCGAAGCCGGGGCGGCCGAAAGAAGATCACCGACATGGCCAAGGCCCAGGACATCGAACCGCTGATGGCCAAAGCGATCACCGCGAAAGCCCGCTCCCTGCGCCCCAGCCTCAAGGACTCCAAGCACATCGCGGCCAAGGACACCGGTGTCCTACTCGGCAACCTCAAGGGCACCCGTCACGAGGTCCGCATGGGATTCGAGGACGTCGCCGTCGCGATCATGGCCCCGCGCTCCGGCAAAACCACCTCGCTCGCCATCCCGTCCATACTCGGCGCCCCCGGACCGGTCCTGCTGACGTCGAACAAGGCCGCCGGGGACGCGGTCACCGCCACCCACGAGATGCGGGCGCGGGCGGGGACGGTGTGGACCATGGACCCGCAGCAGATCGCGCACGCCGCCCGCGAGATGTGGTGGAACCCCCTCGCCTCGGCGAAAACCCTGGACGGCGCGAACCGGCTCGCGGGGCACTTCCTCGCCGCGTCGGTGGACGCCTCCCAGCAGGGCGACTTCTGGTCGAAGGCCGGCAGCAACATCCTGTCCCAACTACTGCTGGCCGCAGCACTCGACGAGCGCCCGATCACCGACATCATGCAGTGGCTCGCCTTCCCCGCGGACCGCACCCCGCTCGACATCCTGCGCGACCACGGCTTCGCCGCCGTCGCCGCCCAGCTCAAGGGCACCGTCGAAGGGCCGCCCGAGACCCGCGACGGCATCTACGAGACCGCCCGGCAGTACGCCTCCGCCCTCCTGAACGCGGAGATCGCCGCGTGGGTCACCCCGCAGAAGGATGTCCCCGAATTCCGCCCCGAACTGTTCGTCACGTCCACCGACACGCTGTTCCTGCTCAGCAAGGACGGCGGAGGCGGGGCCTCGGCGTTGATCGCCGCGTGCGCGGACTCGGTCATGCGAGCCGCGACCGCACAGGCCGAACGCGCCGGCGGGCGCCTCGACCCGCCCATGCTGGCGATCCTCGACGAGGCCGCCAACGTGTGCAAGATCAGCGACTTGCCGGACCTGTACTCCCACCTCGGCAGCCGCGGGATCATTCCCATCACCATTCTCCAGTCCTACCGCCAGGGCCAGAAGGTCTGGGGGGACGCGGGCATGGACGCGATGTGGTCCGCCTCCACCGTCAAGGTCATCGGCTCCGGAATCGACGATCCCGACTTCGCCGACAAGCTGAGCCGCCTGATCGGCGACCACGACGTGGAGACCACCTCCACCTCGCACTCCGAGTCCGGCAAGAGCACGTCGGTGTCGATGCGGCAGGAGCGGATCCTGCCCGCCGACGCGATCCGCGCACTACCCAAGGGCACCGCGCTCTGCTTCGCGACCGGGATGCGCGTCGCCGTGCTCGATCTTCGGCCGTGGTACCTCGAACCCGGGGCGGAGGAGCTGTCCGCCGCCTCTGCCCGCGCATCCCAGGGCATCACCGCCCGCGCCGTCGCCAAGGCGGCTCCGAAGCAGTCCGACTTCGACACCGCCGCCTGACCCACCACCCCTCACCTCTCCACCGCACCGGCTTTGCCCGTATTCCGTCCCGCCTGGAGTCCGGCCCTTTGATACCCGTCCACGAAGTTCCCGACGACTGGAACGTCGCCGGCATCGTCGATTCCTACGCGCCCGTGCGGCAGGCGCCACCGCTCACCGTCAGGCCAGCACTGTCCGCCGGATGCGCGGCCTCGCCTCGTACGCGCGCGTGAATCCCGACGCCACACTGTTCGAGGTTCCGCCGCCGCCGACCCCCGTCGAGCGACTGCTCCACCTGGCCGGTCAGTACGTCCAGCACAACGACGCCCTCGATCTCCTCCTGTCCTCCACCGCCCCGCCTCGGCCGGACACCCACGCCGAGTCGGCGCTGCGCCTGGCAGCCGACACCCAGTCCGCGATCAAGGCGATCAAGAACGAACGACTCTACGAGAGAGCGGAGCTGACCGAGACGGTCATGCGCCTGCAGCAGCTTGCCTTCCTCGCCACCGCCTCGTCGGACCTCCCTACCGGGACGGCCCGGGAACTGACCGCTCTGGCCCCGGAAGCGGCGGTCAGCTGCGCAGTGACCCTGGCCGACGAGACCCGTCGGCGCCGCTGGTCCTCCGCCCCAGCCACCGATCAACGGCTGACCGCCGTCCAGTACAACGCCCTGACCGAGATCGCCCGCGGGCACGTCGTGACCGGCAGTTCGCTGGGCCGGGAGTTCACACGCTCCCGCGAACCCAAGGTGCTGATGAGCACCCTGCGCGCGCTGGAGGCGAAGGGCCTGGCCGAGAGAACCACGGCCTCGGCGCACGCCGCCTACATCGGCGGCCCGCCCCAGAACCGCGTACGCCTCACCGCACCAGGAATCACCTCCCTCGCCTCGGTCATCGGACGGCCCCCCGCAAGGCCGAGCACCACGTCCCCGTCCCATCCCCTCCCGGCCACCACACAGGCCCCCGCCCAAACCCGCTGAACCATCCCAGGAGCAACCCATCCCCACGACCCCGATCGATCACCACAAACAAGTACGCCAGACAGGGCAGTCGACCCGCGACTTTGAAGCCCTCCGGGTGCGCCCGCACGACGTGTCGTACACGCCCGGCAGGCCCCGTCCTCGCTCCACCCTCTCGACGGCGGAGTCCACAGCTCCGAAGGGCCGCAGCGGCGCGGGCGGTTCGCCGATGAGCCCGTACGCTCCCGACGAACGGGTTCTGGTCTCCCCGCGGTACATGGCTGGTGCCGGGGACCGGATCGCCGACGTGATCGGCCCCCTTACCCACCTCTTCGGCTGGAAGGCCGAGCAGAATGTCGGCTACGTGGACGTCAGTGTCGGCAGCCCCGACGGCAGCGTGGCGGTCGACATCGCTCTGCTGGAGCCGCTCGGAAGATGGATCAAGGTCGCCCACCACGAGCCGTACTGGGAAGCGGTGTTCAGCCGACAGGCCCCACTGGAAGCAGTGGCCGCGTTCACCCAGGCCCTGCCCCAGCTCCTCGGCGATGACCGCCACGCCGAGCGGATCCCGGTCACACGAGAGCCCTTGGACCAGGTTGCCGCCCTCAACGGCTGGTCCGCCGAAGGCAACTCCTTCGTCTCGCCCGACCGCTACTGCCGAATCGAGAAGATGCCGGACGCGGACGATGGCTGGAGCGTCGAGCACGTCCACTTCGAGGGGACGGCGACGATGGCCACCTTCACGCGGGACACCCCCGAGCACCTCGTCGGCAACTTCTTCACGCATCTCGCCTCGCCGATCGCCGTGGAGCGTGACTTCGCTGACGTCCCCCTCAACACCCAGCAAAACCACAGCAGCCTGATCACCCCGGTCCGCGGCGCTGCAATCAACCCACAGGTCGCTCACGCCCTCGCCCAGCTCGGCATCCCACACCGTCGCTAGCCATTTCCGTTACGGAGCCACCCCTGCCCCAGAAAGCCCTCCCCGTTGAGCCTCATCGCTCAGCCGGGCACTGACCATTCGTCCCTTAACTTCCTACACCTCCCGGCTCCCCCTCCGTGCTCGACTTCGCCCGTGTGCTCGCCGAATCAGATACCTGGCGCTACTCTCCGCGACGTCACCGTGCACTTCGCCGTCCGGCGCCAAGCAGCAGCCCAGCACGGCTACCGCTCCCGCGGCGGCCCCGTGGCGGTCTACGCCCAGGCCCTGCACGCCCATCTCTACGGTCCGCCAACGAACGAGGAACGCCTCCCGCCGCCCTGGCGCGCACTGTTGAGAACGAGCGCTGCGGAGCCGACCGTCGCCTCGGCCGCCGACCTGCTCGACGGGCTCCTCGCGCTGTGCCACGCGCTGCGCCGAGAGCACTCCCAGTCGCCCGCCGTACCCGTACCGCCGACGCGCCGAGATCCCCCTCCGCTCCCCCACGCCCTCCAGGACCCACCATCACCGAACAGCCCCAGTTTCGCGCCCTGTCTCTCGGCGCCGGAGTCCAGTCCAGTGCCCTGCTCGCCCTGTCCGCCGCAGGTGCCCTTCCCAAGGTCGACTACGCGATCTTCGCCGACACCGGCTGGGAGCCCCGCGCCGTCTATGAGCACCTCGACCGCCTGGAGCGTGAGATAGCCGCCCCGGCCGGCATCCCCGTCCTGCGCGTGTCCACCGGGAACATCCGCGACGACGCGCTCGACCCACACCACAGGTTCGCCTCCATGCCGCTCTACATCCTCAACCAGAACGGCAAGGCCGGGATGACCCGGAGGCAGTGCACCGGCGAATATAAGATAAAACCAATAAAAAAGCAGGTCAGAGCCCTCCTCGGTTACCCCTACCCCGCCCGGATCCCGCGGGAGGTGTTCGTCGAGCAGTGGGTCGGCATCTCGACCGACGAGTTCCACCGCGCCAAGGACGCGGACGTGAAGTACATGCGCAACCGGCACCCACTCATCGACCTGGGCTGGTCGCGCACCGACTGCATCCGGTACCTGTCCTCGCTTGACCTCGCCAACACCCCGAAGTCCTCCTGCTTGGGGTGCCCGTTCCACGGCAACGCGCAGTGGCGCCACATCCGTGATACCTCGCCCGAGGAGTGGGCGGACGTAGTCGAATTCGATGCTGCCATCCGGCAGGGCAACGCCCGCGCCAACGCCAGCGGCAACCGCCTGCTCGGCCAAGCCTTCCTGCACCGCTCACGAATCCCGCTGGCCGAGGCCCCCATCGACCACGTCACCGCCGCTGAGTGGGCCGCCCTGCAGCAGGAACTCGGCGACGATGAAGACGCCGCCGCACTGGAAGAGGGCGTCACCGACGGATGCTCGCCCTGGGCTTGCCGGGGCGAGGCAGACGCCCTGACCCGTGACGACTTCGGGCTGGCCACATGATCGTGCTCGATCTGTTCGTCGGCCCCGGCGGATGGAGCTACGCCCTGACCGTTCTCGGCGTACACGATATCGGCCTGGAATGGGACGAGTAGGCATGCAAGACCCGCGCGTCAAGCGGGCAATTGACCATCCGCACGGACCTTTCGGTGTGGACGGGGATTCTGAACGCGGCCTCGTGGAGAACTTCTTTGACCGGGTGAGCGCCGTCTGGCCTGCAGGCCGCCGCGATCTCCACTGGCACATCCTGCCAACCTACGACGAGGCCGCCGATCTCCTGGCTCCGTACGCAGGGTTCTCCCGGCCGGGTCTTCCGGGCGTACCGGTAGAGGGCATGCACTGCACGCTTCTGCACGCCGTCGGGCTGGCGCGTACCGGTGTCGATCTGGAGGGACTCCTCAAAAACGTGGGAGCCTTCGCGCGTACGGTGGAGCCCTTCGTCCTCACCTTCGACCGGCCAGCAATCGGCAACGTGGCCGTCGAGATCAGCGGGTGGCCGCAGAACCCGTTCGCGAGCATCGTGGACTACCTCACCGGGGCCATGACCCGCGCCGGGAGCGTCTTCAAGGCGGCGCCGAGCCGTTACCCGCACATGTCCGTCGCCTACACCTCGGACGGTGCTGAGCTCCTGGAGGCGGCCGGACTCAAGGCCGAGCTTTCGGCCATCGACGGCCCTTTGTCCGGAACGGTCCTCGCGGACCGGCTCCACCTCGTCGAGCAGTGGCACGACGGCCGCCACATCACCTGGGAGCCCGTCGCGGTCGTTCCACTGGGGGGCATTGAGATATGAGCGAGTACTGCTCTCGGTCACGCGTACCGCTGAGTCGGGCGCCGATCGACCACGTGCCGGCGGCCGAGTGGGCCGCCGACGAGGCCGACGTCCTAAAGGTTGTCCCGTAACTCTGGAGACCGTTTACCAATGTCCGGTTCGACCTGCTTGGCCTGAATCCCGATGAGGCCGCGAGCCGGGATAGAACCGGACAAGTCGATCTGGCTGTGGCGGCCTACTGGCCATTTCCCCGAGTTGCGGGACAGCCTTTAGAGAAAGGCATCGAAAACGCATGACCAACTTCTCCCAGGCACTGGCTTTGCACGACATGGCCAGCCTGATCGACCGTCTCCGATTTCAGCTACGCGCCCTTCCTGCACCGCCATCCCTTCCGGGAGTAGAAACCCTCTCCGCGCGAAGCAACATCTTGGCAGCGATCACCAAAGCTGTCTGCGAGAAGGTCGATCAATGCCTTATCGACCTACCATCCCAGGGCTCAACGGAAGCTGTCCAGGCATACAGTAAAACTCTCGCCCCGCTGGGTGAGGTCGCTACTGAACTCGGTCGAATACAAGCAGAAGTCGCCACGTACAAGTTCAGCATCTACCCCGAGCACAAAAACGATAGGGTCGAGCTGGCACGACGGGCCGGTCTGGCCAACAAGGTTGTTTCTGAAAGCCGTGACACGGCTGACAGAATTCTCGAAATGGTTGTCAGCGGCCTCCGGGAGGAGGCAGCCACACTGGCACCGCCCACCGCAGGCAGGCTCCAGGGAGCAATACCCTCGCCATACGCTTCTGGCGTCGAACAGAACCGATCCACCCCTGCCGCACCACCACCCCCAGCGCCGCTCAAGAACGCATCGAAGATGCGCTGACACGCCGATCCAATTTGGTGATTCAGCTTCCCGGTGCAGGGAATTCACAGCATGCGCGCAATTCATCCCTCCAGCTCGCTACAGAAGACCCATAATTAATGAAAGAAGGACACAGTCAGCGTCTTGATAACTAATCTGCCTCCAGGGAACTCCCCGTCCCTGCACGAGAGCTACGGGTTTTGATTCTCGACCTTTTCGCGGGGCCGGGTGGCTGGAGCAGAGCACTCCAAGTTCTCGGTCTGGCCGACGTCGGGCTGGAATGGGACCATTGGGCGTGCAAGACCCGGGCGCGTGCTGGCCAGTTGACGGTCCAAACCGACGTAGCGGCCTATCCGACGCGGCCGTTCGTCGGCCGCACGCGCGGTCTGATTGCCTCGCCACCGTGCCAGGCGTGGAGCCTGGCGGGCAAGCGCTTGGGGCTCCTCGACCAGCCGCTGGTGCACACGGTCGTCGAGGACCTGGCCGCGGGCCGCGACACCCGCAAGCGCCTCCTCACCGCGTGCCGTGACGAGCGCTCCCTGCTCGCCGCGGAGCCGATGCGCTACCTGTACGCGCTAAACGCGGTCGGCGAGCCCGACTGGGTCGCCATGGAGGAAGTGCCGGCGGTATTGCCTCTGTGGAAGCAATACGCTGCTGTCCTGCGCGGGTGGGGATTCTCCGTCTGGTACGGGATCCTGAACGCGGCCGACTTCGGTGTCCCGCAGACGCGGAGACGAGCGATCCTCCTGGCCTCCCGTGTTCGGACTGCTCTGCCGCCTCCTCCCACGCACGCCCGACTCGCCGAGCCGGATTCACTGTTCGGTCCCGGCCGGGCCGAGTGGGTCAGCATGGCCGAAGCTCTGGGGTGGGGTGCGACCGACCGGCCGGTCCCCACCGTCTGCGCGGGCGGCGGAGACGGCGGTGGGCCCGAGCCGTTCCCGTCGGGTTCCCGTAAGGCGCTGTCCGACGCCCGGGAGCGCGGCACCTGGACGCCCCGGACGAACGCTGCGGCACGGGCGTTCACCGCCGAGACCCACCAGTGGTCATGGTCCCTGCGCAGCAACAACCAGGCCCACGCCACCGTCCGCCCCTTGTCCGAGCCAGCCGGCACCATGTTCTTCGGTCACCGTGCGAACGAGTGCACGTGGGTCGCCGAGCCCGCTGCGCCCTTGTCCGCGGGTGCCGACGTCCCGGCTGTTCCGGAGCCGATCAGGATCACCGCCCGCGAGGCCGGCCTGCTGCAGACGTTCCCCGCCGACTACCCGTGGGCCGGGAACAAGGGCCAGCAGTTCTCACAGATTGGGAACGCGATGCCCCCGCTGCTCGCCGGGCACCTCCTCGCCCCCCACCTCGGCGTCGCTCTTTGCCCCGACGACTTCACCCTGGCCGCCTGATGTCCCACGCCCCCGAACCCAGCGAGGACGATGTCGCCTCCATCCCACCGCCCCCGCCGGTGTTCCATGCCGAGCAGGCTCTCCTCGGGGCCCTCCTTCGCGAACCACACCGTCTGGACGATGTGAGCGGCATCGCCGCAGACTCCTTCTCCACCTCCGCACACGCCGCGCTGTTTACGGCGATCAGTACTCTGCCGCGGCCCGACCCCGCCGAGCACAGGAGGACCACCCGATGGCTCAACCGCGTGCTCAGCACCGCCCAGGGGCTGACTCGCGGGCTGACCGCCATACACCTGCACACACTGGTACAGGCCTGCTTGTGGCCGAGCCATGCCCCCGCGTATGCCCGGATGGTGGAGGCGGAACATGCGCGCCGCCGCCTGCAGTCGGCCGCCGAAGGCCTTGTCCACACCGTCCACGACACCTCCTTGCCGCACGTCGTCGAGAAGGTGCTCGCCGAAGCCGACACGCTCACTGCGGTCGTGGCCGACATCGGCCAGCGATTCCCCACACGCACAGGGGTACGTCCCCGCACCGCGGCACCGCCGCCCTCCGCCGTACCCAACCTCGCGGAAGCCGTCGAGGAGGAACAACTTCTTCTTGCCACCGCCACTGCCCGGCCCGCCGACATAGGCTCCGTCCGGTGGCTGCTCCCCGACGATCTGATTCTGCCGCTGCACGCCGGCCTGTGGGAGTGCCTGATCGCCCTGGCCCGCCGCAAGGAGCCCGTCGACCCCGTCACAGTCCTGTGGGAAGCACAGCAGCGCGGACTGCTGGACAGTGGGAGCCGGCCTGCCGACATCCTGCACGTACTCGCCGAACCCGAAGGATCCGTCGAGCACTGGGCCGACCGGGCCCTGGAGCGCTCGCTCCTCGCGACAGCCGAGCACACCGGTCAGCGCATCCAGGCCTACGCCCATGACTGCGCGAACACCCCCGGCCAGCTCGTCGTCGGCTCCCGTCGTGCCCTCGGCGACTTCTCAGCCGTCCGGGCCCGCTGGCAACGCGCCACCGGAGCCGCGCCGCCACCGCGGCAACGCCCCGCTCCAACGACCCGTGCCGGCCCGCCGACCACCACGGCCGCTCACGCCGCCCGCTCCGCACGCGCAACCCGGTAGCCCCCAAGACCCGGACCCGCCGTCGGCACGAAACACAAAACCCCAGGTGACTCCCCTATCGACGCTCACGTCCTCTTCACCACCCACCCCACTCACCCCAGCGCCGTACGGGCCATTTTGACCGGCTCGCAGGCCCACATCGCGACCGCGGCGTTGGAGTCCGCCGGGTGGAGTGCTGCTTCCCCTTCCGTTCTGGTCCTGGCCCGCATTGATCACGAGGAGCCGTACTACGCCGACCACATGGCGAAGGCTCTGGCGGCCGAGGGCATCGCCGTCGAAATCACTCCTCAGCTCCAGGAGGCCATCGACGAGGAATGGGCCTGGGCCGACTACCCCATGCCCTGGTGCACCCGAGGCGAGGTCCGCTGGGTCTCCGACCAGGCGCAGAAGATCCACGACGACATCCAGCACGGTCGTCTCCTCATCCACGCCCACGCCCGGGACGGCCACACGACCGTCGCAGTCGGCACCTACCTGCACCAAGGCGGCAAGTCCGTGTACCTCCACGGCGAAAACCACCTGCGCCAGGTCGCCGACACCTTCGACTCGCTCGCGGAGGCGATGACGGCCTTCAAACGGGTCCACGCATCCGAGATGCGCCTGGGTCCGGCGTCTCTGACCGACACCGAACGCGCCGCCATCGCAGCACGCTCCGTCAACGTCACCACCAGCGAGGCTGGCCCTTCCCACCCGGGGCACAAGACGGTCCCCGTCTACCTGGCGGACCCCGGCGACCACGACGCACTCCTCGATCGCTTCCTCGACAAGCACGGCGAGTTCCAGAAGTGGCGGACCTGGTCGGACGAGACGACCCACGCCATCCATGAGTCTCAGACCCTGCGTATCGAGCACGTCCACGAAGCCGACGCACACGAAACGGTGTGGACCGTGGCCGCGTACGAAACCCCTGTCTCCGACCGCATGTGGGTCCTCACCGCGACGGGCGCTACGCCCGCCCCGGCGCTGCAGGTTCTCTTGACCCACCTCGCCGACGGCGAGGGCAGGGACACCCGCATCGACGGCCCGGTCGACGAGCAGACAGCTACCGCGGCCACCCGGCCCCTGACTGAGGCCGGATGGGAGCACTCGCTGACGACCCGCGGGCTCCGCAGGATATCCCCCGACGGGGAAGCCGGCGTTCAGTTCGACCCCCTCACCTCGCAGCACCCCCAGAACCCGGCCACATGGACCATCTGGGCCGGGACCGACCCGGACCAGCCCACCTGGGCGATCAGCGCATCCCCCCGCACCCCGACTTCCCTGATCACAGGTCTCTGCGACGCCCTCGCCAACGAGACCGTCGTCCGTCAGTACCCGCTGGGCCGCGAACGCGCGAGAGGCCTGGTCACGCCCGCGCCGACGCCGACGGTCATGCGTCCCGCCGGCCGCTCGCGCTGATGGGCAGCAGGCCCTTCGCGAAAAACCGGCATACCGGCCACGCACCTCGATTGAATTTCGAATCATTTCCGTGAACCGAGCAAGAACCGGCAGGACCGTTTCCGTCACCACCCGAGTCCGGCCATTCTCTGCACCGCCGGAACAGCCCCACTCCCGACCAAATACATAAACATACTAATGCTTTGCATCTCGCCGACACCGCCCTTTCGGGGGACTCCACGGACGCCGCGAAGGATCTAGGATTTCCCTCGTTGTCACGAGTCGATGCAATTTTCATCGGGCTGTGAAATCAGCAGGGTCGCCAGGTTCAACCTGAGCTGCAGCCCGACCATCGGTGCAGCTCAGACAGGGAAGGGGCAGTGATACATGCAGCATCTCTTCAACGGAATGACCGCGAGTTCGATTACGGGGGCGCGGTGGAAGAAGTCTTCGGCGAGCGATGACGCGATCAACTGTGTCGAGGTTTTCATCGGGGATGGAACTCGCCTTGCGGTCCGGGACTCCAAGGCACCGGACGGCCCCGCGCTGGTGATCGGCCGCAGCGCCATGGAGGCATTCTTCGCGGGCGCGGGCAGGGGAGATCTGGGCGGGCTGACTGTCTGAAAAGCACCGGCCACAGGTTGCTCCGGGCGTGGCGGGTTGTCCATTCTGAGCGCGCGGCGGGAAACTGCGTCGACGCGAGGAGTTCACCATGTCCGGTCGGATTCTGGCCCTAGTGGGCCAGCAGGAGCAGGGGCCGCCCTCGACCCCGAAGGCCGCAGCAAGGCTCATCGGAGCCCTGCTGCGGTATCTGCGTACCCAGCAGCACCTCAACCTCGCGGACGTGGCCGGCAGGCCCGGCCTCGGGTCAGCGGCCACGCTGAGCCGGATAGAACGAGCTCGCGGCGACCAGCTCAACGAGGACCGCGTTCTCGCGCTGCTCACCTTCTACAACGCTCCCCAGGACGTCATAGATGAGGTCGCGCTCCTGCTCTGGCAGTCCCAGGGGCGACAGCAGCAGTGGTGGTCGAACTACTCGGACGTGGTCGGTGACCTGTTCGCCAGCGTGCTCGCCATGGAGGCCACGTCCAAGGTGATCAGGATCTACCAGGAGATCAACATTCCGGGTGTCCTGCAGACGGCCGGCTACGCGCGGGCGCTGATGGCCGACTATGCCCGTGCACAGCACGACCCGGAAGTGCGGCGTCGCAACCTGGAACTGATCGACCGGCGGCTGGAGATGCGCCAGATGCGCCAGATGCTCCTCGACCAGGAGGACGCCCCGATCATGCACATCATCATCGCCGAGTCCGTGCTCGCCAAGGAGCTGGGCGGCACCCAGGTGATGCGTGAACAGCTCCGGCACCTGTTCAACCTCGCGGAGAACAAGCCGAACGTCCACATCTACGTGCTGCCCGGGAAGGCGTTGCGCCAGGGATCCCCGCTGCACCCGGCCATGACGCTGTTCAAACCGCACGAAAGTGAAACCGGCAAGGCGGTCTACCTGGAGAACAAGAACCGCGGCGGCGAGTTCCTCGTCGACCCCGCCGAAGTCGAGACCTTTCAGGCGTCGATGGACGACTGGTGGGGACGGGCGCTGGACAAGCAGCAGACGCTGGCGCGGATCCAGATGTACATCGACCAGCTGGCGACCGAGCCCGAAGAGCCGACAGGGACCGAGCCCGCGACGGACATCTAGGTCAGCGGACGCGGGCGACCGCGCCGTACTCGATCCACTCGTCGGTCGTCTGTCTCGGGGCGAGATCGCTGTCGGGGAGCCAGCGGGAGACCTCGACGGGGGCGGTGGTGCCGACGAACTCCAGGCCGTCGAAGAAGCGGTCGACCTCGTCGGGCGCCCGGACCTCGCCCCAGCGCCCATCGGTCACCCTGTGCATGAAGTCCGTGATCTCCGCCCGCAGTGCGGGGTCCGGGCTGGTGAGCTGGGAGATCACCATGTAGCTGCCGGGCGGCAGGCGTTCTGCGACCGCGGCGATCAGCGACCACGGATCGTCCTGGCGGGGAATGCAATGGAGTACCGATACAAAGAGTGCCGCGACGGGGCTACCGTCACGGGTGAGCCGGCGCACTTCCGAACTCGCGAAGATGCCCTCGGTGTTGCGGAAGTCCGCGTCGAGCACCGCAGTGGTTCTGGGGTCCTCGGCCAGCATCGTGCGCCCGTGCGCGACGACCATCGGGTCGTTGTCGATGTAGACGACATGACTGTCGGGGTTGATTTCCTGGGCGACCTGGTGAACGTTCGGGCGTGTCGGCAGACCGGATCCGTGGTCGAGGAAATGACGGACACCGCATTCGCCGGAAAGGTATTTCACTGCGCGCACCAGGAATGCCCGGTTGGCCAGCGCGAGCGTCCGAGTGCTGGGTGCCATACGCAGCAGTTCGTCACAGGCATCGCGGTCCACTTTATAATTGTCAGTGCCACCCAATAAATGGTCGTACATTCTGGCAACACTGGGTTTGCTGATGTCGACGATCGACTCGCTCCTCACGTTCCGGCCGCACGTACCTCCCGGGAGGCGTCACAGCTCCCTGACGGCGGATCGCCCATGCTAGGAGGGCCGCCGACACGGGGGCTACCCGCATCCACGAACGGGCGAAACATGCCAACGCGAATCAGCCAGGCCAAACCGTATCCACACCCCGGCGCACTCCCGGCGCAACCGGTCACGAATTCACCAGCGGCATATTCACCAGCACTTCGACCGGGTGATGCCGCGCAGCGCGCGAGTGCGGAGCAACTCGAATCCGGGACCGTCCAACCCCATGGTGCGGGCGGATTCGGGAGCAGACAGCCCGACGCGATAGTGCAGCAGGAGGGCGTCAACCTCGCGCGGCGCAAGGACACTGCGCAGACGCCGCACGGAGGGCCTGTGGTGCGGATCACACTTGGCTGAGAGCAGGCCCCACGCCAATGCGGCCGGGGCGGCGGCCTGGAGAGTCGCGTCCCACTGAGCGGCCAGGTCGCGCAGCGCGCTGCGGGCTATGTCTGCGCCGAGGCGGGCGGATCCGGCCGCCGCCGCCCCGAAGGCCCGGTATGCGGTCCAGTGGTCCCGGCAGAACGCCTCGTAGGCGAGGAATCGCAGCCCTCTACCCGCCCGAGCCGCTTCGTCGGGGGCGTGGACGGGGTGAACCGCTTGAGCCAGGGCGCATTCGGCGCGCGTCGGCATGATGCTTGCCTTCCATACGCGAAGCAGTCGTGGAGCGATGCCGCCCCGGCGGCGGCAACCCAGCGAGGGTGTGGCGCCGTTCGGGAGGAACGGCCCGGCCCGCGAGGCCGGTTACGCCGGCCGCCACCCGAACAGGAGGTGGCCGGCGTCCGGTTCACCGATCTCAGCCGTGCCACACCTTGAGGTACGACACGGTGCTGCGGTCGGCCCAGGCGGTCGCCGCGAGCATCATGAGCGCCTGCGGGTGAAGCGGATCGGCGTGGAGGGCCGCCGAGACGAGTCCCACCTGGAGGAGTGAGCCGAGGCGGAGCGTCGCCTGGAAGGCACCGCTGATGGAAGTTTGCACGAGGGCCGCGAGCGGAATGCTAGCCTCAGTATTTGCCGGAATGACCCAATCGATCACCCGGCGGACGCGCTGAATCAATTACCTGCTCCTTGCGTGTTGTTGATCCGGCACGGCGAGAGGGGCTCCGACGCCGACACCACTCAACTTCGGAGCCCCTTTTCCGCGCCTTCCCCCGGAAGCTAGCCCAGCCCCGCCCCTCGCCGGGCCGGATGAGACCGATGAAAACGGACGGCAAAAATCCGGAAAGCATGCAGTCACATTCGCCACAACAATCCATCTCCGTCACACCGCAGTCACGCCCGATCACTAACTGATCGCATATGACCGAATCGGGGTAGTAATCAGCGGCAGCCAATGAAAACCGGGAGCACCATCGGTTGACAACGTCACCTGTTCGAGCGAACTGATGCCGCTGGGCGTAATCGGCGATGGAATTCGACTCAGCGCCTCTCTGCGGTGAAAAGCACCCGCCATCCGGGTGATCATCCCTGGTGGGCGCTTCCCGGTTGCTGGGATTCGCTCTAGAACGCCATTCGTGATCACCATGACGATGCGGCGCACCCTGCCCGCCCTCGCTCTCGCCGCCCTGACCGTCCTCGCGACATCCCTGCCTGCCGAAGCAGCTCGCTCACGGCCGGCGGCACCCGGCCCGTCACCCGCGGTACTGATGCCGCTCGCCGAGGCGATCGACCACCTGCCCATCGCCGCCGAACACCGGGCGGGATACAGCCGGTCTCTCTACAAGCACTGGAACAAGGGTCTGAACAGCACCGACGGCTGCAATACCCGCAAGGAGACCATCCTCGCCGAGGCCGTCGAAGCGCCCCAGGTCGGCGAGCGGTGCGCGCTGACGGGCGGTTCCTGGCTCAGCAGGTACGACAACGTCGTGGTCACCGATGCGGCCCGTCTCGACGTTGACCACTTCGTCCCGCTCGCCGAGGTCTACGACTCCGAGCAGGTTCCGTGGAGCGCGGCCCGGCGTGAGGCGTACGCGAATGACCAGGACAGCCCCGACACCCTGATCGCCGTCACCGCGGCCTCCAACCGGTCCAAGGCCGACAAGGACCCAGCCGAGTGGCTGCCCTCGGATACCTCATACCACTGCACCTACGCCGCCACCTGGGTCGGCACGAAGCTCCGCTGGGACCTCGCCGCCGACGAAACTGAGCGCGACGCCCTCCTCGCGCTCGCCCAGGAATGCCCTGCAACCCATGTCCGCTACGTGCCAGCATCCGTGTAACGGCAAACCCCACCGGGCCTGCTAGAACCCTTTCCTGATGCCGAGAGCCCTGCCGCTACACGTGCGGCAGGGCTCTCGCGATCACTCACGACGGGGCCAGGGCTGCCTAGACCTCTCCGCCGAGTACGCCTTGAACGAAGGCTGCCCACGCGGACGCGGTGGAGCACAAAGGTTCGCGCTCGGGGTGCTTGGAGTCGCGTACGGCCCTGGCGCCGCCGGGCAGGATGGCGATCTCCACGCAGTCGTTCTCTCCGGCGCTGTAGCTGGACTTCATCCAGTGGGCGGTGGCGAGATCGGGAGCACGCAACTCGCCCTTTTCATTGTTCACTTGCCGTTTCCTTCTTCCAGTATGCGGGTGATCAGCGCCAGCGACATGTCGCTGGGGAGGGCAGAGGCAACGACCTGCTCGAAGGCATCGGCATAGATCCGGGCCTCCCCGTCAGCCTCAACATAGGACGCTCCGACCAGGTTCTCCAGCAGGACGACGTCGGGCATGGGGTCGGGGAATCCGACCAGGCTGAAGCCACCGCTGGTGCCCGGATGCAGGGATGAGGTCAGCGGCATGATCTGAAGCGTGACGTTCGGCAGGTCGGCGGCATCGAGCAGGCGCCGCAACTGGTCTCGCATGAGTGTGGGCCGGGTCGCGACCCGCTGGTGGAGAACACGCTCGTCGATGATCGCCCGTAGTTTCAGGGGCCGTTCCGGCCGGGAGAGTACGGCCTGGCGCGCCATACGAACCTCGGCCAGAGCCACGACCTCCTCCGGGGTGCGGGTCGTGGCGTTCACGGTGATCGTCTCGCGGGCGTACGCCGCGGTCTGCAGCAGCCCGGGTATGAGCTGCGGCGACCAGATCCTGATGCCTTCCGCGTCGGACTCGAGAGAGATGTAGTCGGCATAGGCCGGGGAGACGACCCCTCTGTAGGTCTGCCACCAACCCTGCTGGCTGGCATGCTTGGCCAGGCCTTCCAGGGCCGTGAAGATGCCATCGTCCTGCTTGGCGTCCAGGCCGTATGCCGTGAGGAGCTGGGTGACCTCGGCCGGGCGGATGCGGGCCTTGGCGGTTTCGATCCGAGACAGCTTCGACGGGGCCCACGTGCCGCCGTCGCCGCCGGCTTGCTTGTCTCGCCGGATGACCTCCTCGACGGCCTCCTCAAGGGTGAGCCCTTTGGCTCCGGGCCCTGCCTGGATGCGGAACTGCCGCAGCGCCTCACCCAGGCGACGGCGGCGCACGGTGGGTACGGGTCGCGCGTTCGGCATGGGCGCAGTCTTTCACCGCTCCAGGGCGCAAGTCGATAGAACACCGAGCCTAAAACGCAAACTCGGGTGACAATATTGCGAGTTGAGCTTCAAACGGTGCATGCTCCTCCCCAAGGACGCGTCACCGTACTCAAGTTGGCGGGAACACGGTGTGCGCGAGATCTCGACGTGTGGCCGCATGCTGCACCACGGAGGAAGCCATGACGCTCATGGCGGAGACGGTGACGGAGTCCGCCCCCGGGTTCTACCTGATGAGGACAGACCGCGGATTCGTCGTGCACATGTGCGCCTGCGCGGAGCATCTACAGCGGTTGCGCGACATGACCGGCACAACGCTCAAGCTGGCCGGCGTCGGGCAGGAAGCGGTGGAGAGCGCGCAACTGGTGGCCTCTGAACTGGTAGGCAACGCGGTACGTGCTTGCGGTGACCTGGTCCCGCTGGTCGTGGAGCTCGGTGCCGAGAAATCCTGCGTCTCTGTCAAGGTCCACGATCCTGAGCCGAACCGTATGCCCAGGCGGCGCTTGACCGCCCTGGACGACGAGGACGCGGAAACCGGTCGAGGTTTCGGCCTGATCGACCTGCTCTCGCCCGGGTGGCAGACACGCATCACCCCTGTCGGCAAACAGATCATCTGCCGTGTTCCCGCGACCGACCCCTGCACCACCAACGCCACCACCGTCAAGGAGTGACCCAGTGACCACCTCTCCATCCGATCCGACCGGGCACAGCACTTCACCGGCCGCCCGCAACCACACACGAGCCGACGAGAACGACTACAGCCTCGCCCTCTCAACGCCCGCACGTGGCGGATTACCGCAGGCCGGCATTCCGCTGGACGGCACGATCGCGAGCGCCGCCGCACGGCTGGCCCGCCTCACCAAGCAGTCCGGCGGATCCGCCATGCCGCCCGTCCTGGCCCTGGGCATCTTCGAGCGTGTCGGATCGAACTGGTTCTCCGACTCCGTACGAGACGTGATGCCGCAGCACAACGAGCCCTTCCGCCAGCAGTTAGGACGCGAGCACCCGCTCTCGCCCGGCAACCGAGTCCCGCCCAGCCTTCACGGGACCGGACTCAGCGGCCTGGGCTGGCACCACCTGTTATGCGCACTGAGCGACCTGCACGGCCGGCCGCGGCACTTGGTCAAGGAGACCAACCTCTTCTTCGCCGCCGACACCGTCCTGGGAATGCTGCCGCACTCTCCGGCCATCGTCCTGACCCGTGCTCCGGTCGGCGTCCTGTCCTCGTTCGTCCGCGGCTCCCTGTGGTCCCGGTGGCGCTACAGCGACCGCTACGCACAGGTCGCAGCCACCGCCCGCGCCCCACGCTGGCGCTCCGTCTTCGCTCCCCTGCTTCCTCAGGACGACCCCGACCCGTCAACCGCCCTAGGTCGCCTAGGCACTGTTTCTCGGATCATGTTCTGAGCCAGATGACGAGGGCTGCGAGTGTGACGGTGCCGAGGTAGATGTAGGCGCGTTTCTCGTAGCGG
>NZ_JBHVIN010000032.1:0-38108 GCF_042799575.1 Streptomyces sp. NPDC057682
GGGGTTATGTAGCGGCAAGCCGCTACATAAAGACAGAATTGCGCAAGCGCAATTCAAAATTGCCCCGCTTGCGGGGCAATGGAATTCCGCAAGCGGAATTCTAAAGGTGTGACAATTCGCGCAAGCGCGAATTGTAGGTGTCCGCGCTTGCGCGGACACCTAGGCTGACTGCTAGGGGCGGACGGGGTGCGGGTCTGGGGATTTCTGTCACTGCCTATAGGTTGATGTGATGGGGCGTCCTTGTCTGTTGTGGGCCGGCCCGAGGCAGTGACTGCCTCTGCTGCGCTCCACCCGAACCCCTCCCCCGTCGCCGGACTCTCGCGCTGTCACATCGGGTGATGCCCCGTCAATCTGCGTGTCTCATGTGTTGAAATTAAGAGCAAGTCGATTTCCGATCTCCAGGATGCAGCGTGCTCAAACATGATGCATCGTATATATTGAGCTGTGTAGAATCTGGGTGTTGATGCTACACCCAGATCCCTGCACACACCGCTTCGGTTTTTCCAACGCCCCCGCCTTTGCGACGGCCAAAGTACTGCGGGACACAACAGTGGAAGCGGACGGCATGCTGGTGCGCGGCCTCTTCGAGTTCCGGAGCATCGGCGTTCCGCTGGGCCATCACTGGAGTACGCAGCACAGCGGGGCGGACTTCGGCTGGGACTACCTCAGTCGTACGGCGATGGCCAAGGCCAATATCTTCGTCAACGCGCCACAGGAGACGGCGTACTTCTACCAGGACTGCGACGACAAGGGTGAACTGCTCAGCAGCACAGCTACACAAGCGCCTTTTCCGCCGGCGCCCTGCCTCAGGTCAGGGGCTTCTGGTCAGTGACCCTCTACGATGAGCACCACTTCTTTCACCCCAACGGAAGCGAAGAACAAGAGCCTGGTGGTGGCGTGGGGGCGGGGTGTGGCAAGGGTGTCGTGGGCAGGACACCTCCGACGGCGCGGTCCTCGACGGCGGCCGGATGCGCCACGACCCGCGTGACCGCCTCGCGTCTCGGCCACCCGCAGAGCGGGATGCTCCCTGTGGCGCAAGGTTGTCGCCCGTGCGGGGGCGGCCAAACGTTTCCGCAGTTCACGGTGCCGGGCGGCGGGTCATGCTCGCGGAGCCCGCCTTCGCAGGAACCCTCTCACCGTCCTTCCCGGAGGTAGCCTCCCGTGGTTCTCGTCATCGTCGTCGCCGCGCTGGCCCTGCTCGCCGGTCTCGCCGCCAACCGCTGGCTGCGTCCCCGGCTGCTCAGCGAGGACGACGGCACGGGCATGGCGGTGAAGGACCTGGTCGGTCCCCTGCTGACGCTGACCGTGCTGCTCCTCGCCTTCGTCCTCGTCACCGCCAACGGCTCGTACGGCAAGGCCGAGGTCGCCTCCCGGGGCGAGGCACGCGCCGTCGACCGGCTCGTCGAGGCCGCCGAGTACGCGCCTGCCGCTCAGCGGGCCGCCATCCAGGCCGACGCCGTCTGCTACGCCCGCGCCGTGCGGGAGCAGGAGTGGCCCGCCATGTCGGACGGCAACGGCTCGGCCGCCCCCAGCGTCTGGTCCACCGACCTCCGCAGGGTCTTCCGCCAGGTGGAGGGCAAGCCGGTCTTCGGCATGCTGGTGAGCGCCGACAACGACCGTTCGGAGGAGCGCGAGGAGCGGCTGACCCAGGCCACCGCGAGCATCCCCAGTGCGATCCTCTGGTTCCTGCTCGCCACCCTGGTCATCACCGTCATGGCGCTCGGGACGTGCATCCCCCGCAAGAACAACCGCGGGCAGATCATCACCCTTGTCGTCATCACCGCGCTCCTCACGACCACCCTGTGCATCATCCGCGACGTCGACCGCCCCTTCGGCGGCATCATCGATGTCCGGCCCACCGCCATGACCGAGGTCCAGCGCCAGGCGACACGTGACTTCCTCGCCCACCACACCGCCGCCGACATTCCCTGCGACGACAAGGGCAACCGCCGGCCCGTCTGACGTGTGTGCCGCGGCAGGCCGAGAATCCACCGGCCATGAAGCCCGTCGTCCTCGCACCCGCTGTGGCCCCTCTCCCGCGCCCTGTTCCGTCCTCCGTCCCACAAAAGGAGCCCTCATGGCGAAGATCGCTCTCTTCGGTGCCACCGGCACGATCGGCAGCCGTGTGCTGCGCGAGGCCCTGGACCGCGGCCACCGGGTCACCGCCGTCGTCCGCGACCCCGCGAAGATCACCGTCACCGATCCCCGGCTCACCGTCGTCCGGGGCGACGTCCTCGACCCCGGCTCGGTGACCGCGGCCGCCGAGGGCCAGGACGTCGTCATCAGCGCCGTCGGCGGCGGCGACGGCCCCGGCCACCTCGCCACCATCCGGCCCGCCGCCGAAGCCCTCACAGAAGGCCTGCGCGCCCTCGGCGACAACGCCCCCCGCCTGATCACCGTCGGCGGCGCCGGCTCGCTGCGCACCCCGGACGGTAAGCAGGTCTGGGACGCCGAAGGCCTGCCCGAGTTCCTCCTGCAGATCATGCACGCCCACGGCGACGCCCTGGACTACTACCGCACCGTCACCGACATCCGCTGGACCAACTGCAGCCCCGCCGCCACCATCGAACCCGGCGAACGCACCGGCACCTACCGCACCGGCCTCGACGACCTCGTCACCGACGACAGCGGCAACAGCCGCATCACCACCGAGGACTACGCCGTCGCCCTCATCGACGAAGTCGAAAACCCCCGGCACACCGGCGAACGCTTCAACGTCGCACACTGAACCCGCACCCGGCACAGTGGCTCGGTCGGGTGACGGGCCCGGCCGCGGCCCAGTCGTTCCTCCTCCGGTCGGGCGCCGTCCTCGAGGGGCAAGCGGACCCGTCGGTTCCCTCATCGGAGTACGACGGTGACGCCGCACTCGCGGAGGAGGTTCACGGTCGCCTCGAAGTAGGACGGGCCGCCGAGGTGGTACAGGACGTCTCCGGCGAGGGCGTGGCGGGCGATGCCGGCGTGGTGCCAAACGAGGGTGAACGGGGGGACGACGCAGGTCCCGCCGCTCAGGGCGTCCGCCAGCGAGTCCAGGCATGTCCCGTAATCGGCTCCGGGCCCGAGCAGGGCCTCGCCCAGGGCCAGGAACAGACCGCTCCTGTCGGTGACGTGCTGTCCGTCGAGGTGGTAGGTCCCGCCGGAGAGGCCCGCGGGACGGTACGGGCCGTCGCCGGTGAGGCGCAGCCACTCGGACCGGCCCTGGGTGTCGAGCGGTGCCCACTGGTTGGGCCGTGTGGGAACACCGTCGGACCAGGTCTCCCAGACGGGGCGGGCGGCCGGGGTGGGGCGGTCGTCGCCGGGGTCGGTGAGGGTGACGTCGATCAGGGTTCCTCCGAGGACGGAGGGGCGTGCCTCGACGGTGTGCGGGTCGAGGCGGTACCCGGTCATGGTCCGGCCGTGGCGGTCGAGGGGCGAGAGAGTGATCGGGTCGTCCGTCCGCGGAACGGGGCGGCACAGGAGGGCCAGGAGCGGTGCGGCGGGTTCGCAGCCGATCAGGTGCACGGGCGGGGCGGCGCGGGCGCGGGGTGAACAGGCCGTCGACGGAACGGCAACAGTCCACCAGGCTGTCCGCCCGGACCGAGGGGAACCACAGGTCGAACCTCGGGTGCGAGGGCAACCGCTTGCCACCCCCGTGGTCGTCCTCCCGCACACCGGTGCCTATGACGAGGTCCACGCGCCGGGGGTCGCCCGGGGTGGGCCGCTGGGCCAGGACAGTTGTGTCCTCCAGGTCCCAGTAGCGGGCCGGCCCGTCGTCGGAGGGGTCCGCCGGCTCGATCGAGAGCAGTCCGTTTCCCAGCAGCCTGATGGGTCCGGTGCTGTCCGTCACGGCCTGGGCCAGCGGGCTCTCGCGCGGGCAGCCGCGCAGTGTCAGGACTTCTCGCGGCAGCGCGGGCGCGTTCGTGAACAGGCCCTCGGCCTGTGCGCACCGCCCCCACAGCTCGCCGTCCTCCTCACCGTCGGTGTCCTCCCGCACCAGGAGGTACCGGACCGGGAAGTCCCGCTCCCACCCCGCGTGTTCCTCGGACCGCATGCTTCTCCCCCGCTGCCGTGCCCCGTCCTGGCGCGCCCACCCTACGGCTCGCCGCCTCCGGGGCCGCCGGCGTGCGTCTTCAGGCGCTCCGCGCCGTTCGTTGTGCGCCGGAGGGTGGGGTTGTGCGGGAGGCTCCCTGGTCGCGCCGTCTCGTACGTTCCAGCCAGGGGCCGAACTCGCTCTCCAGGACCAGTCGTCCGAGCTTTCGGTACTCCGCGAGGACGGCTGCGACCACATGCTCGGTGTCCAGTGGGCGGCCCGTCTCCGCCGCCTGGTACGCGGCCGTGACCGCGCAGGCCCGGATCGAGCCGCCCGTCAGCTCGAACCGGTCCGCGCATGTGCGCAGGTCCAGGTCCGGGGTGCGGGGGACCTCCGTGCCCAGGCAGCGCTCCCACAGGGCCAGTCGCTGTGGCGCGTCGGGGACGGGGAAGTCGGCGACGACGTCGAGGCGGCGGGTGAACGCCTCGTCCAGGTTGGCCCGGAGGTTGGTCGTGAGTACGGCGATGCCGTCGAAGGACTCGACGCGCTGGAGCAGGTAGGCGGACTCGACGTTCGCGTGCCGGTCCTGGGCGTCCTTGACCTGTGAGCGCTTCCCGAAGACGGCGTCCGCCTCGTCGAAGAGGAGGACCGCGTTGACCTCGGACGCCTCCGCGAAGATCCGTTCCAGGTTCTTCTCGGTCTCGCCTACGTACTTGTCGACCACGGACGACAGGTCCACCACGTACAGCTCCATGCCCAGGTCCGCCGCGACGACCTCCGCCGACATGGTCTTGCCGGTCCCGGACTCCCCGGCGAACAGGGCGACGATGCCCCGCCCCCGGCCGCCGCCGGGCCGCATCCGCCACCGCCCGAGCACCTGGTCGCGGTGGCGGGCGCGCAGGGCGAGGTCGGACAGTTGGCGGCGGGTCGCCGGGGGCAGCACGAGGTCGTCCCAGCCGACGGCGGGCTCGATGCGTCGGGCGAGGCGGGCGAGCCCCGCGCCGTTCTGCGCCCGGACGGCGGTCCGCAGGTCGGCGGCCTCCACCGGGCGGCCCTCCTGGGCGGCCAGCCGGGCGGCCACGTCGGCGGCCCGGCGGATCTGCCCGGAGTCCAGCCGGTACGCCCTGGTGGCGTCTGCCAGGCGGGCGTCCGAATCCTCCGTACCGGCGGCCAGCCCTGTGGCGGCACCGGCCCCGGTGAGCGCGGTGCGCCACCGCCGTACCGCGTCGGCCGGGTCCGGCGGCGGGACCGGGACCGTCACCGGGCTGTCGCCCGACCACAACGGGTCCCAGTGCTTCCGCCCGTACAGGAGCAACGGCGACCCGCCGCCGACCGCCGCGCACAGCGCCCCGACGAGGGCGGCGCCCTTGGGCTGCTCGGGGGCCAGCGTCTCCAGCGGGCCGAGGACGAGGCCGCCGCCGCTCAGCCGCGCCTCGGTCGCCAGGATCCGCACGGCCCGCTCCGGTTCGGGGGCCGCCGCCAGCGCCGCCGCGTCCACGACGAGCGGGCGCAGCCCGGATGCGGCGAGCGCGCCGACGGCGACGCGGGCCGGGTCGCCGCCCCGGTCCAGCAGATGGGTGAACCCGCTCCCGGTGCCGGTGGCCGCCGCGACGCGCCGGGTGACCGGGCAGCCGTCCGGCTCCGTGTCGGGGCGGGCCACGCGGACCAGCCCGTGCAGCCGGGCGTCCGGCTCGTCGTCGCCGAGCAGGTGCGCGGTGATCCGGTCCGGGACGCGCAGCAGCCGGGTCAGCAGCGGCCGTTCGGGCTCCAGCACCTCCACCAGGCCGCCCGCGGCGAGCGGTGCGGACGGTGCGAACCGGAAGCGGCCGGGGCCCGCTCCGGGCAGCCCGGACAGTTCGAGGGCGAGGCCGATCGTGGCGCGGCGCCGGGTCAGGTCGTCGTTGAGATAGCCGTACAGCCGCTCGAACCGTGCGTCGATGTCCGGCGCCATCGCGACGAGCAGGAGATCGATGTCCGGCGCGGTCAGTGCGAACCGCTCGGCCAGCTGCGCGATCCGTCCCCGTTCGGGCGGTGCGCCGGGGCCGAGGTCCGGTACGGGCAGGAACGCGTCGCGCGCCTCCAGGACGCGTTCGGCGGCGGCGGGCGTGAGGTACTGCCCGCGCAGGGGATCGTCCGGTGCCGGATCGTTCTCGTGTCGCAGGGCGACGGCGTGCCGGACGCGCCGCTCGACGTGGCCGAGCCGTTCCCAGAGCTCGGTGACGGCGGTGTCGGGGAGTTGCTGCGTGGCGGTCACCGGGCGGCCCCGCGCCTGCGCCGTCCCGGGGGCAGTCGGCGTGCGCGTTCGGCGGCGAAGCCGTCGCCTGCCGGGTCCGTCGCCCCGTTCCCGTAGCGCAGACGGCGGCCCGGGTCCGCCGCCTCGCCGTCGACGGCGGGAGACGTGCGCACGAGCAGACCCTCTGTGACCGGTGGCCCGGCGGGCTCCACCTCGCCGGACAGCGGGGCCCAGACGCGTACGTCGATCGCGGCCTTCAGCTCGCCGCCGAGCGCGGACCAGACGTCGACCGTGGACGGGCGGTCGCCCGAGCCCGCCGAAGCGGCCTCCATCTCGACCGTGAGGCCCAGTTCGGCGAGGCTGCCCGTGAGCATGCGGTCGGGCAGCACGCGCGTGCTGATCAGGCAGCGCAGCACCTCGGAGAGCAGGCGGTGTTCGTCCTGGGGGCGGTTGGTCCAGGCCGTCACCAGGTAGGTCAGTTCGAACCAGCGCGGGGGCGTGCGGCGGCCGGTGACCAGGCCCTCGGCGTCGTACTCCTCGGACGTACCGCTGCGGCGGCGCGTCGCGTCCTCGCGGATGCCGTAGAGGAAGACGCTCACCGTGGGCGCGTTGCGGCGGGCGGACCAGTCCTTCGTCGGGGCGTCGAAGACCAGGTCGACACCGCTGTCCTCAAGGCCCGCGTCCACCAGCAGCAGCCTCAGTCCCTCGTCCACTTCGTGGATCACCGCTGCCCCCTCCCGCCCGGCCGGGCCCGATCATGAACGACCGACACACCCGCCCCGCCCGACCGGACCGGTTCGTGCATCGCCGGCGCATCTGCCCCGCCCGGCCGGGCCGGTTCGTGGGTCATCGGCGTCCCATCTCGTCCGGCGGGGCCAGGTTGCCCGTGACCACGAGGAAGTCCGTCTTCACCGGGGAGAAGCCGGGGCCGGAGGCGGTGATGGTGCGCGGTCCGGTCCGGTCCTTGACCAGGATCAGGAGCTGGGCGATGAACGTGCCGTCGCGGCCGGGCAGGGTCGGTGCGGCGGCTGCCGTGATCCCGGGGTTCCAGGCCAGTTGCACGGGCGCCCCGGGCGGGAAGTCCTTGCCGCGCACCGAGGTGACGAACCCGGGCTTGCCGATCTCCGGCACGGAGACGATCCGGGGCTGGAGGATGCGCAGCGGGGTGCGGGAGACGTTGTCGTTCCGGTCCGCGTCGGTGCCGGTGGTCGTCAGCGTGCCGGTGATGCGGGTGGTGGCGGCGTGGTCCGGAGCGAGGACGACCCGAAGGACCGTGGAGGCGCCCGGCGCCAGGTCGGGCAGGACGCAGACCCCGTCGGCGCAGCCCGCCGGGAGCGTGGCCACGGGGATACGGGCGGGCAGTCCGAGCCGCAGGCGCAGGCCGGTGGCCAGGGCGTTCTCGCCGTTGCGGACGGTGTACGTCACCACGACCCGGCCGCCGACGTAGCCGGGGGCCGGCTGGGCGCGGACGACGACGCCGGGGCCCGCCTCGGGTGCGGGCGGCAGGGCCGGTGGCTGCGCGGGCGGTTGCGCGGCCGGGGGCGGCAGCTTGGGCGGTACGGGCGGGTGGGTCCCGGTCGGCGGGCCGGGCAGCTCGGGCGGGACGCTGATCCGCAGGGACGTGCGGGTGGCGTTGTCCGTGGGGTTCGGGTCCACGACCGCCCCGTTGACCGACCAGCCGATCTCCCAGGGGCCGTTGACGACGCCCGTCAGCCGCACGGTGACGGGCACCGCGTCACCGGGCGCCAGCAGGCCCACGGTGCAGGCCGGCGTACTGGTCGCGCACGGGCGTGTGGGGGTGCTCATGCCGTCCAGGCGGACGCCCGGCGGGAGGTCGGCGATCAGGGTCGTGCCGGGGGAAGGGGCCGGGCCGTTGTTGGTGACGGTGACCGTGACGGCGACCGTGGAGCCGGTCTCGACGGTGGGCGCGGTGGGCGGCGCGGTGACGGCCAGGTCCACCTTCTGCTGGAAGGCGGGCTCCTTCTGACGGCCCGGCAGTTCCGCGGTGAGCGGGGTCAGGGTGCCGGTGGCGAGGACCAGTTCGGACAGTTGCTCGGGGGAGTTGGGGGCGCGGCCCCTGCGGTGGCTGAGGACCAGCCGGGAGGCGTCCGGGGACCAGGCCACGTCACGCGGCTGGTACGGGCCGGTCGCCTCGACGTCCGGGATCTCCGCGCCGCACTCGGTGGAGTCGTTGCCGCGGCCGGTCGGCAGCACGACCCGGCAGTCCTTCCCGTCCGGGGAGGTGACGATCACGCTGGCGCGCTGGTTGATCCGGTCCGCGCGGTCCTTGCGGTTGAAGGCGAGGGACTTTCCGTCGGGCGAGAAGGCGGGGCTGTCGTCGATGACCTTGCACTCGCCGGGGCAGCCTCCGATGCGGCTGATGTCCTGCTGCTGCTTCAGCGCCTTCACCGGGGCGGTCCAGACGTGCTTGATGCCTCCCAGGCCCCGGATGACCTCGGCCCGGGTGAACGCGAGCAGGGTGCCGTCCGAGGACCAGGCGGGCTGCGCGTCGGCGCCGGTGACCTCGCCGGCGGGCGGCTCGACCTCGCCGGTGATACGCCCGGAGGCCACGTCCGCGACGAGGACCCGGCTCGTCCAGGCGCCGTCCGCGCCGGGCGTGGACCGGGTGAAGGCGAGCCGGGTGCCGTCCGGGGAGAACGAGGGGTCGGTGTCGCGGTCCCGGGGGCCGCGCCCGTCCAGCTCCATCACCGCGGGGTGCGTCCCGTCGGTGTCGGCGAGCCAGATCCGCTGGACCCGCTGCCCGTCGATCGTCTCGAACCGGGTCAGGGCGATGCGGCGCCCGTCGGGCGTGTACGTCTGGCGCTCGGTCCACGGGTCGTAGCCGTCGGCCGGGTGGAACAGCGGGTCGACGGCCGGGTCGTCGCTGGTGTTGGTGAGGGCCCTCGGATCCTCGCGCAGGACGTCGAGGCGCAGATCGCGGGGGTCGGAACCGTCCTGCCGCATGTCCTGGAGCGTGACCAGGACGGGATCCTTCGTGGTCCTGCGGGTCACGACCGCGGTCCAGGAGTCCCGGGAGCCGAGCACCGCCGGGGTCTCCACCTCGCGGTCCTCGGTGAGCACCATGTGCGGGGCCGGGTCGCCGAGGGAAACGATCCGGTAGACGTGGTCGTAGACGGAGCACCCGCAGTCCGTGTTCGGGCTGAGGAAGAGCAGGCCCTCGCCGTCGGGCAGCCAGGCCGGTGCCCGGGTGCCCCAGTCGTCGCCGAGTCCGGTCAGCACGGGGCGGGCGGTCCCGGGCCCGTCGGTGACCCGCAGCCGGTGGCCGGTGTCCGTGTCGGAGGCCGGTTCGACGTGGACGGTGTAGGCGACGCGGGATGCGTGGGCGGAGTCGCCGACCGGGTTCCACTCGGGCTCGTCCGCGTCGCCCTCCGCACTGTTGCTCAGGCAGGTGACCGGGCCGCCGTCCAGGTCGCGTGCGTAGACCTGGGTGCCGGGTTCCGGGCCGCCGTCGCTCGCGTACGCGATACGGGTGCCGTCCGGGGAGAGCGTCGGGGAGGTCTCGTCGGCGGGGGTGTCGGTCAGTTGCTTCGGCGTCTCGGGGTCGTCGACGTCCACCGACCACAGGTCCCGGTGGCCGCCGTTGCCCGGCGAGTCGAAGACCACGGTCCGCCCGTCGTCGGAGAGTTCGGGGTGCGCGGCGTCCATGCCGGTGGTCAGCCGCCGTACGGTGCCGTCCGCGCCGCGCAGGTAGACCTGCGGGCGTGCCTCGTCCCGGAGGCTGGTGAAGACGAGCGCCCCGCCGCGCCCGTAGGCGTCCTGGTCGTAGTGGGCCGGGACGCCGGCCCCGAACAGGTCCGCGGTGGCGGTCTCCGACGTGACCCGGCCGAGGCTGCGGTGGCCCGTACCGGCGAAGGCGATCCGTCCGGTGTCGTTCGTCGCCCTCGGCGCGGCGGCGGCCTGCTGGGCGCCGTGCGGGGCGGACACGGACCCCGCCACCAGCAACGGCGTCAGCAGCACCACCGCACCGCACAGCCGGCGCAACCGGGCACCCCTCGCCGGGCCACCAGGACCGCCCACGGTCCACCTCACAGTCTGGGTCTGGATCGATGGTTCTCCACATCGAGCATCGCGGGCAGACGGGCGTGGGAACAGGGCCCGGAGTACCCCGGGGGCGGGCAGGCGCGGGTGCCCTTTGCGGGCGGCCGGTCATTTCGTGGAGTGGCGAGCCGCGAAGCGGTTTCGCTGGCTGACCCGGACTTCGTCCCGGACCTCTTCGAGCATGCGGCCGATGAACGTGAGGTCCGCCATGAGCTGGTCGTAGCCGGACTGGGCCTGGATGTCCCGGAATTCGACGCGCCGCGCTCCGGTGTCGGCGGAGGCCATGTGTTCCAGATTGACGGCCTGGTAGTGCAGCCGGTCCTCCGGGTTGGCGTCCACCTTCTCCCGGACGTTGTCCCCCGCCCGCGCGTGCAGGGGGAGATCGACCACCAGCCGCTGGAGCCTGCCGATCGCCCCCGGCAGGTCCACATCACCGTTCTCCGCGTCGTTCAGGACGGCATCGAGAAGGCGGGTGACCCGGTCGAGATGGCTCGGGTCCTGCGTCGGCAGATCACCGGTCCACGGTGCCTGCGACACGTCCTTCTCCCGCGGCTCCTTGCCGAAGTGCTCGACCCAGGACGCCCAGCCGGTCTCCCACTGCCGCATCGACTCGACGAAGAGCTCGACGCTGCCGCCGAACGTCGTCTCACTGTCCAGGGAGAGGTGACCGCCGCCGCCGGACGCGCTCTGCTCCACGCGCAGACCGCTCTGTCGGGCCAGATCGAAGATGTGCCTGCGGATGATGAACTCCACGTGCGACTGCTCCAGGTCCGCGACGGACGTCGGGGCGGTCAGCGTCTCCAGACACGAGTTGTCCATGCTGATCTTCCACCACCACTTCCCGCCCGACTGACTGACGTACGTGAACTTCGTGGCGAACTGCCCCTTGACCCTCTCGCCGTCGCCGTCGTCCCGGCTGACGGTGAACCCGGCGGGTGCCGGGGCAGCCATCACCCGGTCGGCCCACTCGGTGATCTTCCGCTCGGCATACGTGATCGCCGCCTTGGCCCCGTTGTCCTTCGCGCCCTTCCTCTTGCGGTTCTCGACGTCCACGGCCAGGGCCGTCCTGCCCTCCGCCGTTCCGTCGAGCGTGCTGTCCGTGAACGTGAACTCGGTACCGGCCTTGCTCGTAGGCAGCGGAAGGCCCGAGTTCACCGTCTCGCCCACGACGGCCGAGGTCAGCTGCTCCTGCTCCATGATGTTCAGCTGCCGCAGGACGGCGGTCAGTGACGTGTCCACCTCTTCTCCCGCCACCGCCGGGTTCTTCGACGCCTTCCACGCAACCATCCACGCGTCCTGGATGCCCATGTCCGCGGGCACCTTGCCCACAGCCCTCTTCGTCAGCGCCGCGTAGGCCAGCAGGATGTCCTTCGCCCTGGTCTGTACGTGCGTCAGGGCCTCGCGCCGCCAGGTGGCCGCGTCGTCACCCGCGACCGGCTCCATGAACCGCTGGACCGGCACGTCCCCGGCGCGCTCCGTCCCGGCGTACGGGTGGCCCGCCTGCCGCAGCAGGTGCAGGGCGGCCGTGTTGCCCAGGGTCCGCTGGACGTCGAGGAGTGCGGTCCGCCCGGCGGGGGCGGGGCCGCGTGAAGGGGCGGACCGGGTCTCGACGGTCCGGTCGGTGCGCTGGTCACGCTGGGACAACGGTCTGCCCTTTCCACGAGCGGTCACCGCCACGACACCGGTCCGGGGCGCACCCGGGCAAGGGGTGCCGGGGCAGACCCCGGGACGCGGGCCCCGGCCGGGCGGCCGCCGCAGGGCACCGAGGGGGCAACGACCGCTGCCCTCCCGGTGCCGGACAGGGCGTCAGATGAGCCCGTGCCGCATCGCGTACCCGACCGCATGGGCCCGGTTGCGCAGGTTGAGCCGGGTGGCGACCTCGTGCAGCACGTTCTTGACGGTGCGTTCGGAGTACGAGGTCTTCTGCGCGATCTCCGCCGTGCCGTACCCCTCGGAGACCAGCCGGATCATCTCCGCCTCACGCGTCGTGAGGGTGGACAGCGAGAGGCCCCTCGGGTCCAGGACCGAGCGGTGCAGGCTGCTGACGTGGTCGATGAGCCTGCCGAGGAGGTCGCCGGGAAGGACCCCCTCGCCCTTCGCGACGGCTGTGACGAGGTGGACCAGCCGGTCCTGGTCGGCCTCCCCGCGCCGCAGCACGGCGGCCACCCCGTACTCGATCAGGGTCTGGAGGGCGCCCGCCTCGAAGTACCCGACGACGAGCCCGGTCCGGGTCGCGGTGTTGCGCTGGAGGCGGTGCAGGAGCTGGACGGCCGGCTCGTTCACCATGTCCACCACCACCAGGGAGACCTGGGCCCGGTCCGCCTCCTCGTCCGGGACCAGCTCGATCTCCGGGCGCCGGCGCAGCTGGTGCACCACGCCGGTCCTGAGGATCAGGTCCTCGGCGTACACCGCCACCGAGACCCGGCCGGACGCCGGGGCGGGTATGCCGGGCGCGGGCTGCTCGGGCGGGACGAGGGTGCGTGGGCCTGACGCCCCTCTCGTCCCCGCCGCCCCCGCCGTCGGCGGCGCCCCCGTCGTCATGTCTGTCGTGATCGTGGTCATGTGCTCGTCCTTCTGGGCCGCTTCCGCAGGTTTCCGTCATTGCCCCGTGCCGTACGCGTACATCGCGCGTCCGCAGGGCGACCTGGCCCGGGGAGGCGGCGCCGGCACCCGGCCGTGCCCGGGGAGTCTCGTCCGGCCCACGGCGTACGACGGGACGTCACGGTCACGGCCCGGACGCGGGTGTGCTCCCGGGGCACCCGCGGTGCCCGCGTGTTGCCCTCGTGCCCCTGCTGCCGGAGGTGCGGCGCGGCCTAGCGTCGCAGGGTGACCACATCTGCCGAACTCGCAATGCCCACGGTGACGGTGACGCCCGGCACCGAAGCGACGACCACCCTGACCGTGCGCAACGACGGCGACATCGTCGAGGCGTACACCCTGGACGTGGTCGGCGACTGTGCGGCGTGGACCACGGTGGAACCGGCGCGGGTCTCCCTCTACCCCGGCACCTCCGAAGTCGTCACGGTCCGGTTCGCACCCCCCCGGTCCCACGAGGTTCCGGCCGGTGAGAAGCCCCTGGGGATACGGGTACTGCCCGCCGAGCACCCCGAGTCGGTGGCCGTTCCCGAGATGACGGTGGTGGTCGAGCCCTTCCGGGAGCTGCGGGCACGGCTGGAACCGGGGCGTCGCCGGGGCTGGTTGGGGGCCCGCTTCCGTACCGCCGTACAGAACCGTGGGAACGCTCCCACGGAAGCGCTGCTCACCGCCCGGCAGCCCGGTGAGGAACTGCGCCTGGCGTTCACGCCGGAGCGCCGGACGCTGGAGCCGGGTGAGTCGGCGGAGGTGGCGCTGCGGGTCCGGGCCCGGAAGCTGATCTGGTTCGGCGCACCGGCCACCTGGCCGTTCGAGGTCGAGGCCGTGGCCGGGGAGCCGGCGGCGAACGGTGCCCCGACCGAGGAGGCCAAGGACATCCGGGACGCCCGGGACGCCCGGCCGGAGGCTCTTCCGGGCGAGTTCGCGCAACTCCCGCTGCTGCCGAAGTGGTTGCTGATCCTGCTCGCGGCGGTACTCGCGCTGCTGCTCGCCTGGTTCGCACTGGTGCGCCCCGCCGTCCGCAGCACCGCCAAGGAGGCGGGCGCCAAGGCCGCCCAGGAGGAGAACCGGCAGCCCTCGCAGGGCGGCGCGGCGTCCGGCGGCACGGGCGGCGGCCAGGGGCAGCCCGAGGGACAGGGAGGCACGGCCGGTGCCGATGGTTCCGGCGGCTCCACGGGCGGCTCCGGCTCGACCGGTGGCGGTGGTGGCGGTGGTGGTGGTGGCGGGCAGAGCTCGGAGACGATCGACGTCCAGACCGGCGCCGGGGGCGAGGAGACTCGCACCTATGTGGTCCCGCAAGGCAAGACTTTCGGTGTCACGGACATCGTCGTGGCCAATTTCCAGGGCGACGAAGGGCTGCTGACGATCTCTTTCGGCCAGCGGAAGATCACCACCATTGCCCTGGAGACGTTCAGGAACCAGGACTATCACTGGGTCACCCCCATTCAGATACCGGAGAAGGCAGCGGTCACCGTTTCCGTGACCTGTTCCAAGCCTGGGACTCCGGCCACCGGCAAGCAGGCTTCCGGGTGTCACCAAGTACTCAATGTCAGTGGCGTGCTGAGCGATGTTTCGCGAGAGGAACGATAGCGCCGGACTCCTGGGACTCTGTTCCGGTTGTGTGAACAGACGGGTTTCCCACCTGCGAGGATGCGCCATCGCGCGTTCATCCGGGTGTGTCCCTTCACACACCCGGACACACCCGGAACGGCTGGACGCACGCATGCGCGCAGTGCGGGCGGAAGGCTGATTCAGGCGCTTCCCGGGTGATTCCCCGTCATTTCCGTGCGCGGAAAATGGACTGGACCACGGAGTCGCGCGCTCGGCGGAGCGGATCCGGTCTCATCCGGTTCCCGGGAACGACCGGGAAAATCCAGCCGATCCCGCCGACCGACTCGATAATTTCTGGCTGAAACTAATCCCATGCGCCCGGTGTCCGGACGCACCGGCCCGGAAAGGCAGCCCCGCTGCCCCCCGCCCGGGACTTTGAGGCCTACTGCCCGTGCGCGCCCCCTGGCAAGACTGGGCGGGCGAACGTCTGACCAGCCGAAGGAGCGAGCATGCCGTCGTACCTCACCCCAGGTGTATACGTGGAGGAGGTGCAGTCCGGAGCACGGCCCATCGAGGGCGTCGGCACCGCGGTCGCCGCCTTCGTCGGCTTCGCGGAGACCGGCCCCTTCCACCGGCCGACGCTGGTGACCAGCTGGGACCAGTACGTTTCGACGTTCGGCACCTTCACGCCGGACACGTATCTGACGCTCGCCGTCCACGGGTTCTTCAGCAACGGCGGCGGCGCCGCGTACATCGTCCGGATCGGCGGCCCCGCCGAGGACGCCCCGCAGGGCGGCGCGACCGCGGCGGCCCCCTCCGTGGCCGTCGGCGGCTTCCTGGTCGCGGCCCGGCCGGGCGCCGGCGACGGGATCTCCATCGAGGTCGCCGACGCCGAGGGCGAGAACCCGCCGGAGGACCGCTTCCGCCTGCTGGTCCGTCAGGGCGGCAAAGTGGTGGAGACCTTCGACACCTCCGTACGCAAGAACGTCAAGGGCTATCTCGTCACCCAGGCCCGTCAGTCCAAGCTCATCGAGGTCACCGAGCAGCCCGGCGCGGCGCAGTCCCGCCCCGAGAAGCAGAGCCTCACCCTCGCGCCCGCCGCCCCGGACGCGAGCACCACCGGCCGGAGCGGCCCGACCGAGTACGTGGGCGACGCGTCGGCCCGTACGGGCATCGCGGCCCTTGAGGCGATCGACGAGATCACCATGGTCGCCGTCCCCGACCTGATGAGCGCCCACCAGCGCGGCGACATCGACGACGAGGGGGTCAGGGCCGTCCAGCTCGCCCTCATCGCGCACTGCGAGCAGATGGGCGACCGGGTCGCCGTCCTGGACACCCCGCCCGGGATGAACGCCCAGCGCGTCCGTACCTGGCGCAACGACGAGGCCGGTTACGACTCGCGCTACGCGACCGTGTACTACCCCTGGCTGAAGGTCCTCGACCCGGCCACCGGCCGCCAGACCCTGATGCCGCCCAGCGGCCACGTCGCCGGGGTCTGGGCCCGCAGCGACGGCGAGCGCGGGGTGCACAAGGCCCCCGCCAACGAGGTCGTCCGGGGCGCGCTCGACCTGGAACTGCGCCTGAGCCGGGGCGAGCAGGACCTCCTCAACCCGATCGGCGTCAACTGCGTGCGCGCGTTCCCCGGCCGGGGCATCCGGATCTGGGGCGCCCGCACCCTCTCCTCCGACCCGGCCTGGCGCTACCTCAACGTCCGCCGGCTCTTCAACTACCTGGAGGAGTCGATCCTCCTGGGCACCCAGTGGGTCGTCTTCGAGCCGAACGACGACCGCCTCTGGTCGAGCATCCGGCGCAACGTCACCGCGTTCCTCTCCGAGGAATGGCGCCGGGGCGCGCTCTTCGGCCGTACGGCGGAGGAGGCGTTCTACGTCAAGTGCGACCGGGACAACAACCCGCCGGAGTCCATCGACCTGGGCCAGGTCGTCTGTGAGATCGGCGTCGCGCCGGTGAAGCCGGCGGAGTTCGTCGTCTTCCGGCTCTCGCAGTTCTCGGACAGCACCAGCCTCGTGGACGAGTGACGGCCGTCCCCCTACGCGGTGACCCAGCAGGCGACAACGAACGGAACAGGTGACACAGAGTCATGGCAGAGGGCGACGCTCTTTCCACCCACGTCTTCGGCGTGCAGCTCGGCGGCTATCTCGTGGAGTCGATCCAGGAGATCAGCGGTCTGACCGTCGAGGAGGAGGTGGTGGAGGTCCGGCAGGTGACCTCCACCGGCAAGCAGATCATCCGCAAGCAGCCCGGCGCGCGCCAGGCCGGCGAGGTGACGATCACGCGCGGGCTCGACAAGAGCAGCGAGTTCACCAAGTGGATCAAGGAGACGCTGAACAACGGCGCCGTCGACACCGCGCGGCAGAACCTCACCATCGAGATCAAGGACTCCAAGGGCGACACCGTCCGCCGCATCCAGCTGATGCAGGGCTGGGCCAGCCGCTGGGAGGGTCCCTCGCTGAAGGCCGGCGAGTCCAGCGCGGCGACCGAGACGGTCACCATCACCTTCGAGGAGATCGTCGTCGAATGAGGCGCAGGACCGTTTCCGGCGGCGGCCTCGACGAGGTCCTGGACAGTCTCGCCGCCGCCTCGCCCGCCCCGGCCGAGGCTCCGGCCGCCGCCCCGGCGCCGCCCCCGGCCGCCCGCAGACCGGACGAGTTCGACTTCGAGCTGCCGCGCGGTTACGTGGACGACGAGGGCCGGACGCACCGGACCGGGACCATGCGGCTCGCGACCGCCCGCGACGAACTCCGCCCGCAGATCGACCTCCGGGTCAAGGAGAACCCCGCGTACCTGAGCGTGGTGCTCCTCAGCCAGGTCATCACCCGGCTCGGCACGGTCACCGACGTGCACGTGGGGGTGGTCGAGCGGATGTACGCGACCGACGTGGCGTTCCTCCAGGACTTCTACCGCCGCATCAACAGCGAGGGGCACACGCACGCGGCGGTCACCTGCCCGCTGTGCCAGGGCTCGTTCGAGGTGGACCTGTCGGGTGAGCGCCTGGGGGAATCGTGACGTACGCGCCTTCCCGGCTGCGGGAGGAGATCGCGTACATCGCCTACCACTTCCACTGGCAGCGCGAGGAGATCCTCGACCTCACGCACGGTGAGCGGCAGGAATGGGTGAGGGAGATAGCGCGGATCAACACCCGCGTGAACGAGAACGGGTGAGGGCGTGGAGTTGAAGGGCTGGTTCCGGAGGCGTCCGGCGGCGGGCGTCCCCGACGCGGGCCGGGCTTCGGAGCCCGGTGCCGGGGACGCCCCGGCACCGGGGCCCGCCTCCTCGCTTCCCGGCGCGGACTGGGACGGCGGATGGCGCCGCGTCGCGCCCCCGGAGGTGACCGTCGCCCGGTCCTCGATCGGCGTCAGTGACGGTCTGCGCTTCCGGTCCGGCCTGGCGTCCTGGCAGAACGTGGCCTACAGCGACGGCGACCTCGGCCACGCCGTGCTCCCGTCCGCCCCGGTGGGCCGCGTCCACGGCGTGACCCGGGCCCCGGGCACACCGCGCGTGGCGCCCCCGGGGGCGCCGTTGGTCCTGCGGGCGGTCGCGCCCCCGGCACCGGACGGGGAGCCACCCGCTGCGCCGGTGAGCGGCGGTACGGGTACGGCTCCGGGCCCGGCGTCCACCGGCCGTCCACGTACGAGTACGGCCCAAGGCCCGGCGTCCACCGGCCGCCCCGGCACGGAGCCCCGGACCGGGCCCAGGCGCGTCGTCCGTGCCGTGCCCGGGTCGGCGACCGGCGCCCCCGTCCCGGCCCCGCGTCCGCAGGAGAACCCCGCCCCGGTCCGCGCCCGGCGTCCCTCGCCCCCGCTGGTCGTCGCCCGGCGTCCGACGGCGGCCACCCCGCGCGACGTCTCCGCCGTCCCGTCGTCCGGGGTGCCCGCGTCCGTCCCGGTGGCGGAGACGCCTCCGGTACGTGCGGGTCTGGGCGAGCCGCTCGGCGCGCTGCCGCCCGGCGCGGTCCCGTCCGCGCCGGAGCCGCCGGTGGTGCAGCGGCGGGTGGGCGCGTCCGCCGAGCCCGCCGTACGCCCTGGGTCGGGCGGTCCGCCCTCCGGCGCGGGGGCGGAACTGCCGGTCGTCCAGCGGCAGGCGGACGTGCCCGCGACGGCCGTGCCTGCGGTACGTCCCCGGCTGGGCGAGGTACCGGGCGAACTGCCCTCCGGGACGGGCCTGTCTGTGCCGGGCCCGGGGACGGAAGCTGCCCCGTCCGCTGTCTCCGTCCCGTCCGCTCCGTCCGCCCTGTCCGCCCCTTCCGCACCCGAGTTGCCGGTGGTGCAGCGGCAGGTCGACGCGTCCGCGTCCGCTGGGCCTGCGGTACGTCGTGGGCCGGGCGACGAGGCGGATGCCGGAGTCCTTTCCGCGCCGGAGGCGCCCCCTGGGACGCAGCGGCGGACCACCGCGCCTCCGGTACGCCCTGCCCTGGGCGAGCCTCTGGGTGAACGGCCCTCCGTGGGCCGGCCGTCGAGCCCGTCCGCCGCTGCCGGGCCGGCGCCCTCCGGGCCCGAACTGCCCGTGGTGCAGCGCCAGGTGGACTCGTCGACCGGAACGGTGGCCGGGCCGCCCACCGTACGCCCGGCTCCGGCCGGGCGGCCGTCGGCGGCGACACCGGGCGGGGCGGAGCTGCCCGTTGTCCAGCGCCACGCGGACGCGCCCGCGTCGCCCGGTCCGGCGGCGGGTTCCTCCGTACGCCCGACCCTGGGCGGGCAGCAGCCCGCAACGGTTCCCGCCGGGGAGGCGGGCGCCCTGGCCGGGCCCGCCCTGCCGGTGGTTCAGCGCGAGGCGGACGCGTCTGCCACCGCCGTGCCTCCGGGACGCCGCACGCCGGGTGTCCCGGCCGGGCCCGCCGCGCCCGTGGTCCACCGCCCGGCGGACGCGCCCGCCGGGTCCTCCGTACGCACCACTCCGGGCGGGCAGCCGTCGATGGCGACACCGGAGGGGCCTGAACTGCCGGTCGTCCAGCGCCGGACGGACACGTCCGTCCCCGCCGTGCCCCCGGCCGGGGCCGCCCTGCCGGTGGTCGTACGCCACGCGGACACTCCCGCCCCCGCCGTACCTCCGGTCCGCCCCACACCGGGCACCGGTCCCGCACCCGCACCGGCCAGCGCGTCCGCCGAGCACGGTCCCCGGACGCCCGCCGTGCGCCCCGCGCTGGGCAAGCCCCTTCGTGAACTGCCCGCGGGGGCGGCCCCGTTCGTCCCGCGCACGCGCGACGGGGCCGCCGACCCGGTGGCCCCCGCGCTGCCCGTGGTCCAGCGGCAGATGTCCGACACCGCCGCCACACGCCCGGCACCGGAGCCCGGCGCCACGATCCGTCCCGTACCGGGCCCCGCGCACCCGGCCCCGGGCACCCCGCCCACCGGGCCCGGCTCCCGGGCCCGCACCCGGGGCGGACTCGGCGCGCCCCTGTCCGCCCTCCCGCCGACCGCGGGTGCCGCAGGTGTCGCGGGCACTGCCCCGCGCGGGACGCAGGGCGGGCCCGCCATCCCGCGCGCCGGGGAGCCCGGTCCGCCCGCGATGCCGCTGAGGGCCGCGCCCCCCGCGCCCACCGTGCAGCGTGCCGCCGTTCGGGTCCGCCCGGTCCCTGGCAGGGGCGCCTTCCGAAGCGTCCCGGTCCAGCGCGCCCGTGCGCTCCTCGTGGCGCGGACGCTGGCTGTGCGTACCGGCGCCGCCGAAGGGTTCACGGCATCTGCGTCCGCCGGGACGGACCGGCCCGTCGTACCGGCCGTCTGGCGGCGCGACACCCCGCGCCCGCAGGAGCCCGGGGAGGCGCGGCCGGTCGTCCAGCGCGTCGCCGCCGCCCCGGTCGCGCCGCCGCGCCCGCACGCCCCGCTCCCGGCCCGGTCCGCCGCGCCGTGGGAACCGGCCGTCCCGGGCGGCCTCGCGCCGGAACCCGCCCCCCGGGCCCCGGTCGTCCGCCCGCATCCGCCCGGGACCTCCCGCCCCGGCGGTTCCGCCGCGCCCGTGCAGCGCCTCGCGATGCCGGTCGTGGCGGAGCCCGAGCCGGAGGGGGGCGCCCCCTCCGGCGTACGGCCGACGGCCCCACGGCCCGCCCATCCGGCGCCCGCGCAGGCCGTCCAGCGCGCCGTCGCGCACGCCGGTCCGAGCGGCGTCCCGGTCACCGTCGTCCAGCGGCAGCCCGCCCCGCGTCCGGCACCCGAGCGGCCCGCCGAGCCCGCCCCGGACGTGGACGTCGAAGACCTCGCCCGGCGCCTCATCGATCCCGTCGCCCGGCTGCTCAGGGCCGACCTGCGGCGGGGCCGCGAACGTTCCGGACGTCCGTACGACGGCCGCCGCTGACAAGGAAGACCACGGATGACGGACAACATCTTCGCGACGAGCGTGTTCTTCAAGCTCACCATCGGCGGGAGCGATCTCGGCGCGTTCCACACCTGCTCGGGGCTGGGCGCCGAGGTGGAGATCGAGAGTTACGCGGAGGGCGGCAACAACGGGTTCACCTGGCAGTTGCCGGGGCGGATCACCTGGACCAACATCACGCTGACCCGCCCGGTCACCGCCGACACCCTCAAGATCGCCCGCTGGCTGAACGAGACGACGCAGCGCGTCGAGCGCAAGGACGGCGAGATCGTCGCCCTGCGCCCCGACCTCAGCCGGATCGTCAGCTGGCAGGTCCAGGGCATCGTGCCGGTCCGCTGGCAGGGCCCGTCCTTCGACCCGGCCAGCTCGCAGGCCGCGGTCGAGACGCTGGAGATCGCGCACGAGGGGCTGGTGCCCTCCTGATGAGCCGTCGAGAAACGATCCCGGAAGGAGGGACCCCGTGCCAGCCGCTGCCCGTACGAGCCGTGCCCGCGCCCAGCTGACCATCATGGAGCCGCCGTCGGACGTCGGGGCCAAGCCCGGCGGGACGCTCGCCCGGCTCACGCTCCAGTTCAACCCGGCGACGCTCTCGCTGCGGAAGTCCACGGAGTGGCGCCGCACCCCGTCCCGCACGGCGGGCGAGTCCGCGCTGCCCGAATTCGTGGGCAGCGGGCCGCGTTCGCTGTCGCTGGACGTGTTCCTGGACGCCACCGCCACGCACGACAACTCCGTGGAGCGGGCGGTCGAGCAGCTGATGACGGCGTGCGTGCCGACGCCTAGCAGTCTGGGCCGGAAGAAGCCGTCGAGCCCGTGGGTGCGGTTCGACTGGGGGACGTCCAGGACGACGTCGTTCGACGGGGTGCTCTCCAGCCTCTCCGTCTCGTACACGCTGTTCGACGTGGACGGGAAGCCACTGCGCGCCACCTGTTCGCTGTCGATCGAGGAGGCGAGCGTCGACCCGGCCGGGCAGAACCCGACGTCCGGGTCGCGGGAGGCACGGCGTACGCACACGGTCGTCGCGGGGGACAGTCTGCCGCTGCTGGCCTGGCGGGAGTACGGCGATGCCACGGCCTGGCGCACCATCGCGGAGGCGAACGGCATCGACGACCCCATGCACCTGCCCCCGGGCAGCGAACTCCTGGTGCCCGCGCTGGAGGACCCCGCGGCCGGGGACGGCGCGCCGGAGGCCGTCCGATGACCGGCCCCGCCCGCTCCTTCGCCGCGGACCCCATCGTGGAGGCGCCCGCCGAGCTGCCCCAGGCGTGGGCCGCCCAGTTGGTGAGCTGTGCGGTGGACGAGAACATCGGGCTGCCCGACAGTGCCGTGCTGACGTACCGCGATCCGTACCACACGCTGCTCACCGCCACCGGGATCACCATCGGCACCGAGGTGAGGATCTCCGTGGTCACCGTCCAGGAGCGGGCGCGCGAGCGGCTGTTCACGGGGGAGGTGACCGCGCTGGAGCTGGACAGCGACACCACCGGATCGTTCACCGTCGTCCGCGCGTTCTCCAAGGCGCACCGGCTGCGGCGCGGCCGCAAGGTGGTCGCGTACCGGAACATGAAGGCCGCCGACATCGTCCGCAAGGTCGCCGCCGGGGCCGGGCTGCCGTGCGGGAAGGTCGAGGCGGCCCCGGTGACGTACAAGCAGCTGACCCAGCCGAACATCTCGGACTGGGACTTCCTCCAGTACCTCGCGGGGGAATGCGGTGCGCACGTACGGGTGGACGAGAAGGGCGTGCTCCAGTTCGTGAGGCCGAAGCCGGCCTCCTCGGCGCCCGCGCCGTCCACCTCCGCGTCCAAGCACCCGATGGTGCTGGAGTACGGCCGCAATCTGCTGGCACTGCGGGCCGTGCTGACCGGGTCGGACGGGGCGGACAGTGTGGAGGTGCGCGGCTGGGACGTGGAGAACAAGGTCCGGCTGGTCGCCCGCGAGCAGGCGATCCGTTCCGACACCGTGACCCCGGGCGCCAGCCCGTCCGCGGCCGCAGCCCTGTTCGGGAAGAACGCCCGGATGACCGTCGCGGACACCCCGTACCGCACCCAGGCCGAGGCCCGCGCGGTCGCCGGTGCCGTGGCCGGGCGGGTCGCCTCGGGCTTCGGCGAGATCGAGGCGGTCGCGGAGGGCAATCCGAAGCTGCGGGCCGGCGAACCGGTCGCGCTCGGGAACGTCGGCCCCGCGTTCGCCGGGCGCTACACCGCGACCGCCGCCCACCACACCCTGGACCCGCACGGCGGCTACCGTACGACCGTCCTGGTCAGCACCGACCCGGACCGCTCGCTGACCGGGCTCACCGCCGGGCCGGGCGCGCCCCCGCCCGGCCCCCGGATGCCCGGCCTCGCGATCGGCGTCGTCACCGACATCCGCGAGGGCCGGGGCAGGGAACGCGGTTCGGTGCGGCTGAAGTTCCCCTGGCTGGACGACACCTACGTCACGGACTGGGTGCGTACGGTGCAGTGGGGCGGGCAGGGCGGTGGCGGGGTGTTCAGCCCCGAGGTCAACGACGAGGTGCTGGTCGGCTTCGAGCAGGGCCTGATCGACAGCCCGTATGTGCTCGGCGGGCTCTACAACGGCGTCGACAAGCCGTCCCCGCACGATGTCCCGCTCGTGGACCCGACGAGCGGCAAGGTCAACCGCCGCTCCCTGGTGTCCCGTTCGGGCAACCGGATCGAGCTGCTGGACACCCCGCGCGGCCCGTCCGGCGTCCGGCTGGCCACGGGGGACGAGCAGTTGGAGGTCGTGCTGGACGAGCGGCGCGGCGAGATCGCGCTGAAGGTGTACGCGCGCGGTACCTCCCGGGTCCTCAGCTCCCTGTCGCTCGGCCGCACCGGGATCACGCTCGACGCGGGCGCCGGAGACGTCCATGTGAAGGGCCGGTCGGTGACCGTCGACGGCAAGACAGGCGTCACCGTCGACGGCGGTCTGCTCGCCGTCCTGAAGGCCGCCCTCATCCGCATCAACTGACGCCCCGCCCCCCGCCCCATCGAGGAGATCACCAGCCATGCCCCAGGCAGCCCGTACGGGCGACCCCACCGTCCACGGGGGCGTCATCGGCACCCCGCCCCCCGGCGCGCTCGCCGTCGCCACCGTGCTGATCGGCGGCAGGCCCGCCGCCGTCACCGGAAGCCTGCACGTGTGCGCCGTCCCCCCGCACGCCCTGCTGGGCCCGGGAAACGTCGTCATGCCGAACCCGGCGGCGGCCGTCGGCGGCGCGGTCCTGATCGGCGGGCTGCCCGCCGCCCGCATGGGCGACACCACCACCTGCGGCGCGAAGATCATCGCGGGGGCGCCCAACGTCCTGATCGGGGGCGCGATATGAGCGAGCACGGTTTCGTCGGGGGCGCGGTATGAGCGAGCACGGCTTCATCGGGCGCGGCTGGGGCTTCCCGCTGCGCGTCGGTGCCACGGGCGGTATCGGCATGGTCGAGCGCGAGCAGGAGATCGAGGAGGCCATCGGCCTGATCCTCGGCACCGCGCCCGGCGAGCGGCCCATGCGGCCCGAATTCGGCTGCGGCATCCACGAGTACGTCTTCGCGCCCGGCGACGGCGCCACGGCGGGGCGGATCGCCCATGAGGTGCGTACGTCCCTGGAGCGCTGGGAGCCGCGCATCGAGGTCCGGGACGTGGTCGTCGCGTACGACACCGTCGAGGAAGGCACGCTCTACATCGACGTGCACTACACCGTCCGGTCCACCAACGACCTGCGCAATCTCGTCTTCCCCTTCTACACGATCCCCGAGGCGGGAGCCCGCTGATGTCCCTGACCCCGCCCAATCTGGACGACCGCCGCTTCCAGCAGCTCGTGGACGAGGCCAAGCGGTACGTCCAGCAGCGCTCGCCCGAGTGGACCGACCACAATGTGTCGGACCCCGGGGTCACGCTGATCGAGACGTTCGCGTACATGGTCGACCAGCTCCTGTACCGGCTGAACCGGGTGCCGGACCGCAACTACTTCGCCTTCCTGGACCTGCTCGGCGTGCGGCTGTTCCCGCCGGCGGCCGCGCGGGCCGACGTCGACTTCTGGCTGTCCGCGCCCCAGCCGGACACCGTGCGCCTCCCGGCCGGTACGGAGGTGGCGACCGCGCGCGGCGAGACGGAGGAGGCGGTCGTCTTCTCGACCGGCGAGGACCTGGCGATCGTGCCGAGTTCCCTCGTCCGCCTGGTCACGGTCCCGGCGTCCGGCGAGCAGACCGACCGCACCGGGCCGCTGGCCGAGGGCCGGGACATCCCCTGCTTCCAGGCCCGGCCGCAGCCCGGCGACGCCCTCCTGTTCGGGCTGCCCACCGCCGTACCCCGCTGCATCGTCGCCGTACGCCTGGACAGCCGGGTCGAGGGCGTCGGCGTCGACCCCCGGCAGCCGCCGCTGGCCTGGGAGGCGTGGGACGGCGCCCGCTGGATGCCCTGTGCGACCGGCACCGACTCCACCGGCGGGCTCAACAGGCCCGGTGAAGTCACGGTGTTCGTGCCCGCCGGGCACACCGAGTCCGTGACCGCGGGCATCCGGGCGGGGTGGCTGCGCTGCCGGGTCACCGAGGCCGCCCCCGGCCAGCCCTTCTACTCCGAGTCCCCGACGATCCGCGAGGCGGAGGTCTTCACCGTCGGCGGCACGGCCGGCGTCGAGCACGCGGAGACCGTGTACGACGTCCCGCTCGGCACGTCCGAGGGGGTCGCTGGCCAGACGTTCGCCGCGCCCAGGACACCCGTCCTGCTCGACGGCGAACCGCCGCTCGTGGAGGTGTCGTCGGCCGACGGCTGGCAGACCTGGACCCCGGTCGAGCACTTCGGCGCGTCCGGTCCCGGCGACCGGCATGTGCGGATCGACGCCGTCGCGGGTCTGTTCGCCTTCCCGCCCGAGGTGCGCGAGGCGGACGGCACCATGCGGGCGTACGGGGCGGTGCCCCCGAAGGGCGCCCATATCCGGCTCCCCCGCTACCGCACGGGCGGCGGCGCCGCCGGCAATGTGGCGCGCGGCGCGATCCGCGTGCTGCGCAGCTCCGTCCCGTACGTCGCCGGGGTCGACAACCGGGAGGCGGCGCGCGGCGGCGTGGACGGCGAGACCGTCGAGAACGCGAAGGTCCGCGCCCCGCAGGTCCTCCGCGTCCAGGAGCGTGCCGTCACCGCCGAGGACCACGAGGCGATCGCCCGCGAGGCCGCGCCCTCGCTGCGCCGGGTCCGCTGCCTGCCCGCCGCTCCCGGCGAGGGGGGCGCGGTCCGGGTCCTGGTCGTGCCGGACGCCGTCCCCGACGAGGGCGGCCGGCTCCGCTTCGAGCAGTTGGTCCCGCCGGACGCCGTGCTCGCGGCCGTGGCCGGACGGCTGGACGAACGGCGGCTCGTCGGCACCCGTCTGGTGGTCGAGCCCCCCGCCTACCAGGGCGTCACCGTCGTCGCCGGACTGGTCGCGGACGAGGGCGACACGGACCGCGTCCGGACCGCCGCGCTCGACGCGCTGTTCCGCCACATCGACCCGCTGAGGGGCGGCGCGGACGGCACCGGCTGGGCGTTCGGCAGGCCCGTGCAGTACGGGGAGGTGTTCGCCGTGCTCCAGGCCGTGCCCGGTGTCCGACTCGTCGAGGAGGTCCGCCTGTTCCCCGCCGATCCGCTCACCGGACGGCGCGGCGGTGCGGTGGACCGCATCGACGTCGCCCCGAACGCCCTGGTCTTCTCCCACCAGCACCAGATCGCGGTCACCGCCGCCGGGGAGCGCCGATGACACGGGCCGCCGTCCCCGGCCTCCCCAGCCGCTACCCGATCGGCGCGCTGCTGCCCGCCCTGTACGCGGACGACGACCTCGCCCAGCGCTTCACGGCGGGCCTGGACACGGTCCTCGCCCCGGTCCTGTCCACGCTCGACAACCTCCCCGCCTACTTCGATCCCGCGCTGGCCCCGGACGACTTCCTGCCCTGGCTCTCCTCCTGGGTCGGCGCGGGCATCGACCCGGCCTGGCCGGAGGACCGCCGCCGCGCCGCGATCGCCCGCGCCGTGGAACTCCACCGCCGGCGCGGCACCCGCCAGGGCCTGGCGGACCAGCTGCGCCTCTGCTTCGGCGTGGAGGCGGAGATCCTTGACGGCGGCGGCGTCACCTGGTCGTCCGCACCGGGCTCCGCGCTGCCGCCCGCCCCGACGGGCGAACTGCTGGTACGGGTCCGGCCCCTGACCGGCCGTGTGCCGGACGAGGCCCGCCTCCTGGCGGTGGTCCGTGCCTCCTGCCCGGCGCACCTGACGTGCCGGGTCGAGATCCTGCCGGGCACCCCGGCCGCCGACGAGACCGGGAGCCCGACATGACCCGCCCCTGCCCGACCTGCGGCACCGCGAACGCGGAGAACGAGGACTTCTGCGGGAGTTGCGGTGCGTATCTGGGGTGGTCGACGCGGACACGGGCCGGGGGGCCGGCTGCGGATTCGGTGGCTCCGGATTCGGTGCCTCCGGATTCGGTGGCGGACGCGCGTCCGGAGGCGGCTTCGGGCCCCGAGTCCGATGGGGCTTCGGGCCCGGTTTCGGGCCCGGCTTCGGGTTCGGGCCCGGCTTCGGGTTCGGGCCCGGCTTCGGGTTCCGCGCCGGGGCCGGAGCGGCGTACGGCTCCGGGCTCTGCCGCGCCCGACGTACCCGCCGTAACCGCCCCAACTGCCGTGCCCGCCACACCTGCAGCACCCGAACCGGACCCGGGTCCCGCGCCGGAACCCCGGCCGTCCCCCGTCCCGCGCCCGGCTGCCGCGCGCCCCCCCGCGCCCGCACCCGTACAACCGGCACGGCCGAAACCTCCGGAGTCGGCGTCCGCGTCTGCGTCGGCATCGGCGTCGGCATCTGCTTCGGAACCGGAACGGGCCGAGGAGCCCGTGGGCGCGGTCCTGCCCGGCGTACCCGTGGCCGCCCGGCCCACGGTCAGGACGGCCGCGGTGGACGGCGAACCGGACGGCGAGCCCTGCCCCTCCTGCGGAACGAACAACCGTCCGGGCCGCACGTTCTGCCGCGCGTGCGCGCAGCCCCTGAAGCCGCGTGCCCAGGCGGCTCCGCTGCCGTGGTGGCGGACCAGGTGGCCGTTCAACCGCCGGGTGAGAGCGGGCTCGGGCCGCCTGCTGCGGGGCAGCCTGATCGCCCTGGTGGTGGCGGGTCTCCTGGTCGCGGGCTTCCTGCTGGTTCCGGCCGGGCGTTACGTCGTGGAGGACGTACGGGACAAGCTCGGCGGCGCGGGCGAGGTCAGCCCGGTGAAGGTGTCCGCGAACGCGACCGCCCCCGGACACCCGGCGAAGGCTGCGGTGGACGGCGTGACGAACACGTACTGGGGCGCCCCGAAGACGGGGGACGCGCTGACGGCGGAGTTCGAGGACCCGTTCCGGCTGGTCGGGGTCACGGTCCACACGGGCGTCTCGACGAAGCCGGAGGTCTTCCAGAAAGGGGCCAGGCCGACCCGGGCCGACCTCAGCATCACGACGAAGGACGGGACGGTCCACGAGAAGACGATGACCCTGGCCGACAAGCCGGGCGAGCAGACCGTGCGGATGGGCATCAGCGACGTCGTGTCGATCCGCTTCACGGTCCGCGAGGCGGCCGGGGAGAGCAGCGGACACCCGATCGCCCTGGGCGAGATCGAGTACTTCAAGCGCACCTGAGGCGGCTCCTGCCTCGTACATGAGCGACGGCGGTGAGACCGGCCCCGCCTCTTACGCAAGAGGCGTCGGCCGTCCTCACCGCCGTCACGGCCGACGGAACGTCCCCCAACGGTTGCGCTCCCGGGCCACCCAACTGTGCCCCGCCGGACCTGGAACCGCCCCCGCGGCCCGGGATATGCAGGGAGGGACACGCTCCCCGCAGGAAGAGGTCCCCATGCGCAGCCAGGACGGTGCCGAGAAGGCAGGTGCGGCGCGCGGGCCCGGAGGGGCCCGTAAGTCGGGGGTGACGGCCGCCGCGCCCGCCACCGAGTGGCTCGCGCTGCAGGGCAGCGTCGGGAACGCGGCGGTCGTCCAGATGCTGCGGGCCGCCGGCCATCCGCACTGCGGTCACGAGGACGCGGAGCAGCCGGTGCAGCGTTCGACCGTCGACAGCGTGCTGCGCTCCGCCGGGCGGCCGCTGGACGGCGCGGTCCGGTCCGAGATGGAGTCGCGGCTCGGGGCGGACTTCTCGGACGTCCGCGTCCACACCGACGCCGCCGCACGGGCCTCGGCCGCCGAGGTCGGCGCGCGGGCCTACACCTCGGGGCACCACGTGGTCATCGGCGAGGGCGGGGCCGACAAGCACACGCTGGCCCATGAGCTGACCCATGTCATCCAGCAACGGCACGGGCCGGTCGCGGGCACCGACAACGGCTCCGGGCTGCGCGTGTCCGACCCGTCGGACCGGTTCGAGCGGGCGGCGGAGGCCAACGCGACGCGGGTGATGCGGGGCCCCGCGCCCGTACAGCGTGAGGAGGCCGGGGCCCCGGCCGCCACGCGTACCCGTCCCGCGGTCGTCCAGCGCGCTCCGCTCTCCGGCTACAACCAGCGGGTCGACTATCCGCAGGGCGCCCGCAGCGTGACGGTCAACGGTCAGGCGGGCGATGTGGGAATCGAGATGAAGGGGGACCTCTTCCCCGGCCACCTCGGTACGGGAGAGGCGCCCCAGGTGCAGCCCGCGTGGTGGCCCCCGAGCGGGACGCCGATCGGGGACTGGTTCAGGAACTACATGGTCCAGGGGCACCTCCTGAACCACAATCTGGGTGGTTCGGGCAAGCACCTGGAGAACCTGACCCCGCTGGTCAAGCAGGCCAACAGCCAGCACCACGCGAAGGTGGAGAAGGGCCTCAAGGCGGCCGTGCTCCAGAAGGGCTACACCGCCCGGTATCACGTGACGGCGGACTTCAGTTCCCACCCCACATCGGCCGATATGAAGATGACGCCGGGATCTCCGGAGGCCGTCGCCTTCGACACCATCTACCGGTTCGGCCTGCCGGGGAAGATCAGGGCGGAATACACCTTGTACGACGCCAAGGGCAAGGAAGTGGGTGGGGACGCGTGGGAGATCGAGAACAACAACATGTAGGACGTCACGTGAGTGACGCACGGCAACGGCTCGACGCGCTGGTCGCCTCTCTCCGCGAGAACCCTCGCGTCGAGCTGCTGAACCACGCGCTGACCGATCCCCTGCCCGCCGACCGGCTGTCCCGGGTCATCGAGGAGTCGGGCGCCCGGCTCCCCGCCGGAGTGGAGGACTTCTACCGGCAGGTCGGGTCCTTCACGCTCGACTGGCGGTCCGCCGCGGGCGACGGGCAGGGCCGCGGCGCGATCGACGTGCTGCCCCTCGACCGCGTGCTCGGGGACTGGAGCGGGGTGACCTGGTTCCCCCGGGGCGACCAGGAGTTCCGCCCCGTGGTGCCCTTCGACTTCTTCGCCCCGGAAGCGTGCGTCGCGTTCGAGCGGGGCGAGGACGGCGTCTTCGCCGAGCAGGTCAGCTACCACTACTTCGGTGAGGAACTGGCGTCCACCGGCCGCACCTTCGCCGAGTACGTCGATCTCCTGATCGCCTCACGCGGCTACTGGTACTGGCCCACGTCCCTGTGCGCCGGATACGAGGACAGCGCGGAGGTCGCGGACTTCCGCCGCACCATGCCGCTGCTCTTCCCGGACCACGACGACGCGCTGTTCCAGCCGGTGCCGCGGGAGCGTTAGCGCCTCATCCGGCAGAGCGAGGCTGTACGGCCTCGGACGGCCGGCCCCGCGGCCCCGGCGGCCCCCGCGGCCCCGGTCGTCCGGCGGGGGTGTTAGCTTGGGTGCCAGAGCGATGATCGGTTCGCTCACGGAGACATGAGGAGGTGTGTTGATGACTGTCGTGGAGACCACTGCCGTGTGCGGTGCTCGGATCATCCTCACCTCCCGGGCCTCGTCCTGACCTTGGGCTGTCTTTCTCCTTCGTAGGAGCTTTTTCGGCACGCCTTCGTCCGACGGGGTCCTCGTTCAAGGGTCTCCATCGTGTTTCATCACTCTCTTTCCCCTCCCTCCGTTCTCTCTTGCCCTGAGCACGTTCTGACGTCGGCCGATTACGGCTGGGACGCCGGACGTGAGCGCTCCTTCGCCCTGTCGCGGGCCGAAGGACTGGTTCCGGGCCGCGTGGTGCGGGCCGAACGCGCCCTCAAGCAGTCCCCCCACTTCACGGCATGACGAAAAGGAACCTGGTCATGGACCTCCCCCGTATCTTCACCATCCGCGAGAGCGGCCACCGCATCCACAACCCGCTGACCGCCGAGAAATTCGCCACCCTGGGCGCGTCGCTCCGTCTCCCCGCCGGGACCCGGGTCCTCGATCTGGCCAGCGGCTCCGGCGAAATGCTCTGCACCTGGGCACGCGACCTGGGCTTCACCGGCACGGGAGTCGACATCAGCACACTCTTCACCCAGCAGGCCCGGACGCGCGCGGTCGAACTCGGAGTCGCCGACCGGGTCGAGTTCGTCCACGGCGACGCGGCCGGCCACGTCGCGGACCGGCCCGTCGACCTGGCCGCCTGCGTCGGTGCCACCTGGATCGGCGACGGCGTCGCCGGAACGGTCGAACTGCTGGAGCGCAGCCTGCGCCCCGGCGGTCTGATGCTGATCGGTGAGCCCTTCTGGCGGCGGACCCCTCCGGACGAGGAGACCGCCAGGGCCTGCCACGCCACCTCGCTCGCCGACTTCCTGGAACTCCACGGGCTGATCGGACAGTTCCAGGACCTCGGTTACGACGTCGTGGAAATGACGCTGTCCGACCAGGACAGCTGGGACCGGTACGCGGCGGCCCAATGGCTCACCATGCGCCGCTGGCTCGACGAGAACCCGGATGACGAACTGGCCCCCGAGGTGAGGGAGGAACTCGCCACCGAGCCCGCCCAGTACGCGCGCTACGGGCGTGAGTACCTCAGCTGGGGAGTCTTCGCCCTCATGAAGCGCTGACCCCGTCGCTCCACGCGGGCCCGGACGGAATGCCGTCCGGGCCCGCCGCGATGTGCGAGGAAGCGGGGGTACGGCTTCGCGGACGCCGACGGCGGGGCGGGCCGGGGCAGCAGGTCTTACGGGGAGGGCGCGGCCGTGGGCCCCTGGACTTCCAGGACGACGGCCGTGCCGCCGACGGTCCGGTCCTCGTGCATCGTGATCGTGTGGCCGGGCCGGAGGTGTCGCCACTGCGAGGGGTCGAGAGGGGCGAGCCGTACGGAGGAACGCTCGCCCGGCCCCAGGGTGGGAGTGAACTCGACCCACAGGGCCGCGATGTCGAGCGCTTCCTCACCGGTGGGTGCGCGGTTCCCGATGCTCCACATCGGCCGGAGCACGCCGGCTCCGGAGAACGGCGTCCGCCGTGTGCTCTCACCGGGCGGCCGAAGCGTGAGATCGGCCCGGATGATCCCGTTCCGGGTTTCGTAGCAGCGCCAGTGGCACCAGGCCGTGCTTCTCTCCATCCGCATCTGCTCCGCGGCCGTGGCGAGGCCCTCCCAGAAGCCGGGCGGAAGGGGGCGGGCGTCGCCGAGTTCCTCCAGCAGGCCGAGGGCCACCTCCCATTCGTCGTGGACGAGGTAGTCCCAGACATCGTCGATCGTGATGTCGTTCTCGGTGGCGATCCCCGAAGGGACCAGCAGGGAGGCGGCTTCGAGCAGCTCGGGGACGTCCATGCGGTGATTGTGGGGCACTGACGGGTGCAGGAGCGCGTCGTGGGTGGACCCGGGACGGGCGAGCCATGCTCAAAACCTGTGGATCGGCTTCGGGCCGGCATGCGAAGGGCGTACCTTCCAGAGTGATCGACTGGGGGGCACCGAGCAGCCGGTGTGCCTGGTTCAGGTCTGCGGACTCAGTCCCGCCACGGCCAGCCGGAACAGCCGGTCCGCCTGGGCTGCGGGGTCGGGGTAGTGCTCCGTGGCCAGGACGATGCCGACGATCAGCGTGATCAGGTCGGCGACAGTGACGCCTGACGCCAGCGCGCCGTCCTGTACGGCGCGGCGCAGCAGAGGGCCTGCCGCCTCTTCCAGTGCCGCCGAGCAGCTGTTCTCGTGCACCGGGCCGTCGTAGGCGAGTGCGGCCGCCAGCCCCCGGGCGGCGACGGAGTAGGTGACGACGTCATCAAGCCACTCCAGGAGCGCGTTCCGGCTGTCGCCCTTGCCGGTCAGGTCATGGGCTCGGACACACAGGGCCTCGATCCGTTCCCGGGAGACTGCCTCCAGCAGTGCACGGCGCGTGGGGAAGTGTCGGCGCACGGTTGCTGAGCCGACCCCCGCGGTGCGGGCGATCTGTTCCAGGGAGGCGTCGGCGCCATGGGCAGCGACCTCCTTCTCGGCCACGGCGAGGATGCGCGTGTAGTTGCGTCGGGCGTCCGCACGCTGGTGCTCGGGCATGGCGTCACCTCCAGGATTGATAAGTGGCGGGCACCGCCGTATCGTACGCGAACATAAACGGCGGGCCCCGCCGTTTAATCGGCGAGCAACCCGAGGAAGCATGATGTCCACAGATTCCGCACCCGTCCTGGTCACCGGCGCGACCGGCAGGCAGGGTGGGGCCACCGCCCGCGCACTGCTTGCGGCGGGCGTTCCCGTCCGCGCCCTGGTGCGCGACCCGGCCACCGACCGGGCCGAGGCCATCGAGGCATTCGGCGCCGAACTGGTCACCGGCGACCTCCATGACCGCGAGTCCGTGATCCGGGCCGCCGAGGGTGCCCGCGCCGTCTTCTCCGTGCAGATGCCCGGTTTCACCGCAGAAGGCTTCGATTTCGAAGGGGAGGTGGCCCAGGGCGTCAACCTCATCGAGGGCGCGAAAGCCGCCGGAGTGCCGCAGTTCGTGCACACATCCGTCACCGGCGCCGGCCAACACACCGGAACCCCCGGCTGGGCCGAAGGCCGCTGGGCTTCGATGGAACCCACCCTGGGCGCCAAGAGTGCGATCCAGGACCGGGTCCGCGCGGCCGGTTTCCCCCACTGGACGCTCCTCAAGCCGGGCTTCTTCATGGAGAACTTCCTCCCGTCCATGGCGTTTCTGTTCCCGCGCGGCGTCGAGGGCGGCCTGGTGAGCGTTCTCAACCCCGGGACTCGGCTGTCCCTGGTCGCGGTGGATGACATCGGCAGGGCGGCCGCCGCAGCCATCACCGAGCCCGAGCGATTCGACGGGGTCGAACTGGAGCTGGCGAGCGACTACCTGTCGATGACGGAGATCGCCGAGGTCCTCTCTCGTGCTCTGGGCACGCGACTGTCCGCGCCGGACATGACGGAGGAGGAGGCCCTCTCCGCCGGAATGCCGGCGATGGGCGCCGGCCACGAGTGGCTGAACGCGGCCGGCCAGCCTGGCCGCCCGCACTACGCGAGGAACCTCGGCATCCCGCTCACCAGCTTCGCGGAATGGGCGCAGGAGCACATGCGACCCACTGCCTGACACGGCCCCGGGGTCCCGTCAGGGGGGCCAGGTTCTCTCCGGCCACGACGCCGCCACCCACTCACCACGAGTGCAGCCCTGATTCCCACGCAAGCCGTCCACAGAATGTGGCAATTCCTCAGGACGGGCAGGAGAACGCCGACCGCGGAATCTCTCCTGCCCCGCAAGCGGCAAAGGGTGCGCACCCGTCGGCATGGTGAGCCACACCGGGGAGGGCGCTCGAAAATTTTGTCCGCAGTGATGAAAGGGGCCTGCCGGACATCGCCAGGACCGCGAAGACTCGCATCGACGCCGCCACCGGCCCGATTCGAGGGCCGGGACCGCGAACGACCTGGAGGACGTACCCATGAGCAGGAGAACTCCGCGCAGGCTGGCCACGACCGCGGCACTCACCGTCGCCGTACTCTGCGGAACCGGACTCGCCGCCACAGCCGCACCGGCCCACAGCCCGGCCGTCGCCCCGGGCACACCGCCCCCGGCGGCAAGCAGTACGCCCGACGGTCTGCGGTTCGACTCCGGGTGGACCGCAGAAGGGTGGTACCTGCCGCCCGACGTGTACATCGTCTACTGCTTCATCCACGGTGAAACCCGCACCGCCAACGGCCGCACCAGCAACGTCTGGCTGCTGGTCAAATACGGCAACACCCGTGTCTGGGTGAACAAGATCTACCTCAGCGCCGCCGACTACAACGTAGGCCTGCCCCGCTGCTGACCCGGCACGGCTCCAGAGCGGGCGAATCGCCCCGGCTTCCCGACGAGGCGTGCATGGCGGCCGGAGGCAGGGTCCTTCTCCTGCGGTTCTACCGATCCACCCGGATCAGCCGGTGTGTCCGGCGCTTGAGACCGCCTCCGCCGACCGGCGTAGGCGTGGTGAGCACAGGGGGACAGCATAAATCGCAGCAAACGTAAGTGGACGGTCGCGGCGGGAGTGCTGCTGACGGTTGCGGCGGGCACGGTGCCGGCCCAAGCAGCCGCACAGGGAGGCCGTGCGGACAAGAGTCAGGGCAACAAGCAGCAGATCATGCGGTTGGTCCGGGCGTACTTCGTCGAGCGGGACAAGGGCTGGCTCACCGCGGAGGGGACCGTCGCGAAGAGCCTCGCCGGTGGTGAGGTGGCCGACGGCCCCCGGCGGCTGGCGTCCTCCACGTCCCGTATCGCGGCGCAGGTGAGGGCCGAGAGCGGGCTGCGTGTCGAGGAGGTGAGTACGGGGACCTCCCGCCATCCCCGGGTCCGTGTACAGCGACCCGTACATCGTCGAGCTGGAGCGCCAGAAGAAGTCGAAGAACTGGCGCATCGTGAAGGTCGGGTACGCGACCGTTCCCCTGACCGACGCCGACGGTGGATCGGCCAGTGCGTCCCGGGTGCGGGACGCGATGCTGTATGTGCGAGGCGTGGGGCATCCTTCGGCCGTCGGCGACATCAGCCCGCAGGTTGTGTGCGACGTCTTCGACGGGGCCGGGCGAGCCGTCCTCGCCGCCGGCGCGGTACGCACCCCGGGGAGACGGGACGCGGCGTTCGAGCGCCTGGTCGGCGAGTGGATCGGCCGCTGCGGTCCGGAGGCGCGGCGGAGATTCGGGGGCGTGCTGCGCGAAAGGGACCACGACGGGCTCCGCCGGCTGCTGGAAGCCGACGGGGTGGCCAAAGCCCGTGCGGTCTCCGGAGAGGCGGGGTACTCCGGCACGGCGGCACTCCGTCTGGCCCGCTACTGCGCCCCTGACGAGAGGTGGCCGGTGCCACAACCGAGCGAGGCCGTACTGAACCTCGCGGTCCCGTACCACGACGACGCCGGGGCGACGTGGCGGATGCACGTCCCGCCCCCGTGCGAGGCCGCCCGCTTCCACCTGCGCACCGAGGCGTTCCAGGGCACCGGGCGGCTCGTGGCAGGGGAATTCGACAACGGCGCGGACGCCCTGCTCATCACGCGGAAGTGAGCGGAACCGGCGGGTGGCAGTGGGCTCCGTTGCGGGCGCAGTGCGCGGTGGGTTCCCCACAGCGTCCGGGCCCTCGGGCCGGCTCGAACCGCGTGTCCGCGGAGGTTCTCCGGGGCCGAACCGGCCGATGAAGGAGGGAGCACGTCTGGGTTGCGAGTCGGCGACGGACCGTTCGGAAGGATGTCTTCCGGGCGATTGTGGGGGCATGCCCGATCATGATGACGAACGGCCTTCGACGCCCGGCACGGAGGGCGCGTTCGCCGGAGGGTGTGTGCTGCTGCTCGTCCTGGTGGCGGATGTGGCGGCCGCGCTGTTGATCGCCGTCGTGCTCGCCGTTCGAGGCCTGCACCGGATGGACAGCGGCTCCGGGCAGACGGCTGCCGGCGGGGGTTCGCAGGACTGGACTCCGGTGCTGGGCTTCGGCGTGCTGTCCCTGGTGGTCGGCGTCACAGCCGTCGTACTGCTGCGGATCGAGCATCGTGTGACCGGGGTGGTGCAGATGGTGCTCTGCGTCCTCGTGGCACTCGTCGCGCTGGCGTCCTGGCCGTGACGGCCGTGCTCCCCGTGCGGTCGGGACAGCCAGCCGGTGAAGACCCGGGCAGGACGGTGGTGCTGGAGCAGACGTGCGGGAGATGTCGACACAGCGGGGGGCGGTCGATCCCGGGCCGGTTTACGGGGGGGGGTGCGCCGGCCCCCTCACGGTCACAGCTCGCGTTCGCGGGGGCCTTGCCTTCGTAAAGCCACTCTGGGCCGATCGCGACCGGACCCATGATCACGAAGACGAATTCGCATGTCTGATCGCGGGGAGTGTGTCGTGAGCCGTAGATGGGTGAAGGTCCTGGGGATCACGCTGGTCGTTACAGCTCGAAGGTGAGCCGTACCTGGCTGCGACAGCGCAACATCGCCCACACCATCCCCGAACACGCGGACCAGATCGCCACCGCCTCCGGCGCGGCCGTGCCGGCGGCCGCCCCTCATGTGGGTGTGATCTTCGACGCCGGTTCCTAGCCGACCAGGCGGCGGCGCCAATCCAAGGGGGTGACGGTGATGGCGTGGCCGGGGTCATGATCCCACTCGGTGTGGAGGCCGACTGCTTCGAGGGCTGCCACGACCTCGTGGCCGATGGCTGCAGTGGTCTCGGACGAGTCGTCAAAGCCGCCGTAGAGGAGCATCAGTCCGTGTCCAGCTGCGGCGGAGTCCGTGCACTGGGTGTGGAAGTAGACGAAGCCGCGGGCGTTGGGCTCGCCTTCGCCGCCGATCTCGGACTGGCCACAGCTACGGCAACAGGTGAAGTTCTCGCGGGCTGTGATACCGGCCTCCTGCAGGGCGGTGAACGCGCGGGTGAGCCGCTCAGGGTCGGTCTCGCGCTGCCAATTGGCCTGCTCCGCAACCCGCTCCAGCCACAACTGGTCGGCCAGCGCCTCCGCCTGCTCGCGCGACACGGGCCGACGGTCCTTGGTGACCAGGTACTCCTCCGCAAGCTCGGCCAGTTCGGCGCGGGAAGCGTAGCCGCCGACCAAAACCTCGCGGACGCGCTTCTCCAACTCCACGCGCTCGTCCTCGTCGAGGTCGAGCGGCGGCACCTCACGGGCGGGGCCCATGTCCAGCAGCGACCAAACCGGACCACCGTCCCACCCGGCCTCCTGGCGGGCCCAGCCGGTCATCGCCGCAATCACGGCCTCGGGTCCGTCGACCATCGCCTGGAAGTGCCGGTCAGCGGCACCGTCGCGGTACTCCAGCGTGTAGTCACCACCGGCCTTGTGCCAGACCTGGGCGAAAACGTCAGGCAGGTCGGGTATCCGCTGGACCACCAGGAACAGGTCACCATCACCACCGATTCGCCGGACCAACCCAGCCAACTCCTCGGCGGACACACGGACGTGCCGCTCCCCGTTCTCCGTCTGCACCACGATCTCAAGCATGCCCAGACTCTGACACACCCCTCTGACCGCAGATTTCCCGGGCCCCACGACGCAACTGCTGCTCCGACAGCCGACCAGTCCTGATCCCGGTGGTCGTTGACCGAAGTTTGACGACAGTACCTGGCAATCCGCTGCAGGGCGGTCC
>NZ_JBHVIN010000033.1:0-37053 GCF_042799575.1 Streptomyces sp. NPDC057682
CTGTCCGGTGACGCCGATGGTGGCGCGGGCGGCCTGCGGGTCGGTGGCCAGGTCGTGCCCGCCGACCCGGACGGGCCCGGACCCGGGGTCCGGCCGTACCAGTGTCGAGAGGATCTTCACGGCCGTCGTCTTGCCCGCACCGTTCGGACCCAGCAACGCGAAGACGGACCCGGCCGGGATCCGCAGGTCGATCCCGTCCAGGACGACCTTGTCCCCGTAGGACTTGCGCAGGCCGAGGGCGGAGACGGCGCTGGGCGCCTCCTCAATGGTCGCAGAGCTAGACATGGGCATGACAGAACTCGGCATGGCGTCCTCCGACGCGAAGGCTGGGAGAGGGATGGGGAGAGGGAGAGGGAGAAGGGGAGGGGGAAGCAGGGGGAACGGAGCGGGGGAGCGTGGGGCTCAGGCCTGGGAGCGGCGGACGTCGATGTTGCCCCAGCGCGTCCGGGCACGGATCTTGACGGTCTCCTCGGTCGACTCCGGGGCGTCCGAGGCCGTGAGCGTGTTGCGCACCTGGCCCCGGCCGGAGTCCGCGTCGAGCCAGGCGGCGGTGCCCGTGCGGATGCCGATGTCGATGGCGCCGTGATTGGTCTCCAACTGGACGGTCCCGCGGACCACTTCGCCCACGCGCAGGGTGCCGTGCGCGGTGGTGGCGGTGACCGAGTCCTCGGCGCGGGCGATGTCGATGTCCCCGTTGGCGCCGCTGACCCGCAGTTCCCCGTTGGCCAGGCCCACGGTGGTGCTGCCGTGCGAGTTCTTGAGGACGGCGGGTCCGTCGAGGTGGCCGACGCGCATGCTGCCCGAGCTGGTGGTGATCTCGGCGGCCCCCTCGACCCGGTCGACGGTGATCGAGCCGTGCGAGGCGGTGAGCTTCAGCGGGCCGGTGACGTCCAGCCGGACGTCACCGGACGAGGTCTTCACCCGTACCTCGCCGAGCCGGCCCTCGCCGAGGACCTGGGCCCAGGCGCCGGTCATCTCCACATGGGAGCCGGCGGGCAGTTCGACGGTCACGTCGACCGTGCCGGTCCGTCCGACGAGGTAGCGCTGCTTGGGCGTCCGGATCGTCAGGGCGCCGTTCGCGTACGCCACCTCGGTCTGGCCGGCGGACCGTACGTCCTGGTCCTTCTTCGGGTCGCGGGGCCGCGTCTCGACGACGGTGTCGGTGCGGTCGCCCGCGATGAACTGGATGGACCCGGCGTCCACGTGCGCGGTGGCGGTGATGGGCCCGGGGGTGTCGAAAGAAGGCATGGCTGTCCCGTCCTCATGAGTCTGCTGGGCGTCCTCGCAGGTGGGACGCCTGGTGGATGAAGTGGTTCGGGTGCGGTGGGCGGGGGCGCGGTCAGCGCACCCATCCCGTGAAGTTCTGTCCGACGGTCCGGGACCTCTCCGCCGTGCGCGGCGGGGTGCCCCCGTCGACCGCGGCCGAGACGGCCCGTACCAGCCAGGCGTTGACCGACAGCCCTTCCCGGCTCGCGGCCTGTTCGGCACGGGCCTTGAGCGGGGCCGGGAGGCGCAGGTTGACGCGCGCGGTGGCACCCTCCTCGCCGTCGCCGGTCGTGGCGGGCGGCTCGGCGGGGGCGGCGGGCGCGACCGGTTCCGCCGCGGTGCCGCCGGTGGGAGGCAGGGTCACCACGAAGTCGGGGTCCAGTCCGCGCAGCCGTACGTCGACCGAGCCGGGGGCCAGCTCCCGGGTGATCTCGTCCATCGCGGCGGAGAGCACGTTGAGCATCGTCAGCCGGGTCGCCGATTCCAGCGGGGCGGTGAGCCGGTCCGCGAGTTCGCGGGCGTCCTCGCCGCCTGCCTCGGCGGCCACCGCGAGTTCGCGGCGGATGGTGTCGACATACGGGGTGAGGTCCATAACGCCATCATGGCACTATCATGGTGCCATGGCAAGCGTGTGAGTGGCACCAGTGGCACCATCACGTGATGGACGAGCAGAAATCAGGGCCCGATCCTCTGGGTGGATCGGGCCCTGATCTGCGTATTCATGGAAAGGGCCGCAGGTGTGTGCGGGGTGGCGCCAGTGGTGCCACGCGGGGTGCCTACTTGGTCGCGCCCTGGGCGAAGCCGTTGTAGATGTACCGCTGGAGGAACAGGAAGACGACCAGCGTGGGCAGGATGACGAGGATCGCGCCGGCCGAGATGTTCTCCCAGTGGGCGCCGAACGGCCCCTTGAACCGGAAGAGCGCGGTGGACACCGTGCCCAGCTCCTCCGACGGCATGTAGAGGAAGGGGATGTAGAAGTCGTTGTAGACGGTGATCCCCTTGATGATGACCACGGTGGCGATGGCCGGCTTGAGCAGCGGGAAGATCACCTTCCGGTAGACCGTGAAGGAGTTGGCCCCGTCCAGCCGGGCCGCCTCGTCCAGCGAGACCGGGATGCCCCGGATGAACTGCAGGAAGATGTAGATGGAGACGATGTCGGTCCCCATGTACAGCAGGATCGGTGCCCACCGGGTGTCGAACAGGCCGAAGCTGTTGACGACCTGGAAGGTCGCCACCTGCGTGGTGACGCCCGGGACCAGGGTGGCGACCAGGAACAGCCCCATGACCAGTTTCCTGGCCGGGAAGTGGAAGCGGTCGATCGCGTACGCCGTCATCGAGCCGATGACCACCGTGCCGGTGATCGAGAACAGCAGGATGAACGCGGTGTTCCCGAAGGCGCTGACCATCTTGCCGTCGGTGAACGCGGTCGCGTAGTTGGAGAGGTTGAGCCAGTCCGAGGGCAGGGACAGCGGGCCGCCGTCGGCCATCTCGTCCGAGGTCTTGAGCGAGGTCAGGAGGACCACGCCCAGCGGGACGAGGACGACCAGCGAGGCCAGCACCAGGGAGAGATAGACGGCGGTCCTGCCGATCAGGCCGCGGGTGCGGACGGCCGCGGGGGACTTCCGGGTCGTGGTCGGGGCCGTGGTCATACGAGGTCCACCTTCTCATCGGGCACGAGACGGCGCTGGATCCAGGTGATCAGCAGAATGATCAGCAACAGCACCACCGCGGCGGCCGAGGCCAGCCCGGTCTTGTTGAACTGGAACGCGAGCTTGACGGTCTGGATGACGAACGTCGTCGTCCCCGTCGAGCCGCCGGTCATGATCCACGGGATCTCGAAGACCGAGAGGGATCCCGAGATCGCCAGGATGATGCTCAGGCTCAGTACGGGTCTGATGCCCGGCGCGATGATGTGCCGGAACTGCTGCCACCGCGAGGCCCCGTCGAGCTGCGCGGCCTCGTACAGCTCGCCCGGAATGGACTGGATGGCGCCGAGGAAGAGCACGAAGTTCAGTCCCGTGTGCCGCCAGACCGAGACGCCGGACAGGGAGGTGTTCGCCGAGGCGGGATCGCCCAGCCAGGCGTGGTCGGAACCGGCGCCGACCCAGGACAGCACCGAGTCCAGCGTGCCGCCGTCCTTGAAGAAGTACAGGAAGATGAAGCCGATGGCCACGCCGTTGACCAGGTAGGGGAAGAAGAGGATCCCCTTGAACAGGTTGCGGAACCTGAGGTCGAAGCTGAGCACCGTCGCGAAGTAGAGGGCGATCACGATCTGCACCACGGACGCGGCGAGGTAGTAGAAGCTGACGAAGAAGACCCGGAAGAGCTCGGGCCGGGTGAAGATCTGGACGTAGTTGTCCACGCCCGTGAAATCGCGCTCGGGACTGATGCCGTCCCAGTCGGTGAAGCTGTAGTAGAGCATGTTGCCGACGGGCACGTATGTGAAGGTGATCAGCAGTACGAGCGGTACGGCGAGGAACATCCACGGGGTCAGCCGCCGCAGCAGCCGTCCGCGTGGTGCCTGCCGCGGCGGACGCCGGCGGCTGCCCCCGGCCGGGCGGGCCGCGGCGCGCGGCGGTGTCGCCGGGGCCGTATCGATGGTTCGGGTCATGTCTCAGGGCCTTCTCTCATCCGCTTGCGCCCGTCGGGCTCGTCGGCCCCGGCCGCCGCTGCCGGGCGGCCGGGGCCCTCCTCCGCCGGCTGTCAGGAACCGGCGGTCCTCGCCGCCTCGTCCCACCTCTTGTCGAGGCCGGCGAAGAAGTCCTTGAGGGTGCCGTGCTCCGCGCCGCGGGCGATGTCGATCAACTTCTGGCGGTAGTCGGGGGTGTTGAGACCGATCTCGGACGCCTTGTCGATGTCGTTGACCTTCGCGGTGTCCTTCTCCGACCGCTCTGTGAAGGTGACATCGTTGTCAACGAAGTCTTTGAGGGTGTCGGGCATGGCCGCGGACTTCACCGTGGGGACCGCGCCCTCCTTGGCGGAGTAGCCGGACTTCTCGGTGAACCAGTCGATCCACGCGCGGGCGGCCTCCTTGTGCTCGGAGTTGATGTTCACCGCCTGCTGGTAGTCGGAGACCAGCGTGGCGCAGAACTTCCCGTCCTTCTGGGCAGGGAAGGGCATGAAGCCGATGTCGTCCTTGCTGCCGCCCGCCGCCTCGGCGGCCTGCTGCATCTGCGTGATCGACCAGGAGCCGAGCATCATCGCGCCGATCTTCCCCTTGGCGACGAGGGTCTTGGACTCCTCCCAGTTGGTGGTGTTGGGGTCCTTCTCGGCGAGCCCGCCCTTGACGATGTCGTGGAGCAGCGTGTCCGAGACGTTCAGCTCGCTCCCGGCCTTCCACGGCGAGACGGCGCCGGCGAGCTTGTTGCTCGCATCCTTGTCGCAGGTCACCGAGCCGACATTGCTGGTCCACTGGACCAGCGGCCAGCCGTCGCCGAAGTTGGTGTAGTAGGGCACGGCCTTCGTCTTCGCCTTGATCGCGCCGAGGTCCGCGAGGAACTCCCGGGGCGTCTTCGGCCAGTCCTCGATCCCGGCCCGCTTCCACACGGCCTTGTTGTAGACGAAGCCGTTGGCGGTGCCGAACTGGGCGACGCCGTAGACCTTGCCGCCGACCTCCGTCTTGTCGCTGAAGCGGTACTTCGCGCCCAGCTCCTCGGCGGAGCCCAGCGGGGCGAAGAACCGCGGGTAGTCGTTCTTGGCCACCGCGCCGGGGATCATGAGGACGTCACCGTAGTGCTTGGTGTTCATCCGGATCCGGGCCTCGCCCTCGTAGTCCGTGAGGCCCTCGAACTTCACCTTGACCTTGGGGTAGATCTTCCGGAACTCGGCCGCGTAGGCGTCCATCGCGCCGCTCTTGACCAGGTCGGTGCGCTGGGTGAGGACCGTGATGCTGCCGCTCACCTCCTTCGCGTCGGTGGGCGCAGAGGCGGTCTCCGAGGACGGCGTGCCCCCGCCGCCGCACCCCGTCACGGTCAGCGTCGCGACGGCCAGCAACGCACCGGTCAGGGTCTTGGTCTTCCCCATGTGCCCAACTCCTTCAAGATGGCGGCTCAAGGTCTGCGGTGGGATAGCGGCACTATGGCAGCCCGGTAGTGAACCGGTAAAGCTCAAGTTTCGATCGTGATGCTCAATCGTTACCATCAGGGCTTCTTGCGACGTTTTGTTCAGCGATGAGCGAGCGGTCGGCGACGAAAGCGGCACTAGACCGGTTTATAGACACGGCGTGATCAGCGGGTTAGGTTGGCGGCGTCGTACATCTACCGCCCTGAGCCACCGGCCCGATTCGCCGGTCCGAGTCAGGCGATTGGAGCCGCACCCATGAAGGACGTCACCCCGCTCAACGACGGCTGGACCCTGCGCCACGAAGGAGCCCCGCTCCCCGCCGTCGTGCCCGGCTGTGTGCACACCGATCTGCACGCCGCCGGGATCGTCCCGGACCCCTTGCTCGGCCTCAACGAGACCGAGGTCGCCTGGGTGGGCCGACGCTCCTGGACGTACGAGCGGCAGTTGGCGCACGACAGCGGCCACGAGCGGACGGATCTCGTCCTCGACGGACTCGACACCGCCGCGACGCTCACCCTCGACGGCCGGACCCTGGGCAGCACCCGCAACATGCACCGCGGGTACCGGTTCGACGTCACCGGTGCGACCGGGCTGCTGGAGATCGCCTTCGCCTCCGCGTACGACGAGGCCGAGGCGGTCCGCGCCCTGACCGGCGACCGGCCCAACGTCTATCCCGAACCCTCCCAGTACATCCGGAAGATGGCCTGCAACTTCGGCTGGGACTGGGGGCCGACGCTCGTCACCGCCGGCATCTGGCGGCCGGTCCGCCTGGAGCACTGGTCCACCGCGCGCCTCGCCTCGGTGCGCCCGCTGGTCACCGTCGAGGACGGCACCGGCCGGGCCGAGATACGGATCGCTGTGGAGCGCACCGACAGCGGCCGCGAGCGGGTGCTGACCGTCACCGCCTCCGTCGCGGGCGTCCGCGCCGAGGCCCGCGTAGAGGGGGACGAGGCCGTCGTACGGCTGGACGTCGACGCGCCGCGCCTCTGGTGGCCGCGCGGCTACGGCGACCAGCACCTCTACGACCTCACCGTCGAACTGCGCGACGCCGGCGGCGTACTCGACGGCTGGGAGCGGAGGATCGGCTTCCGTACGGTCGAAGTCGACCGCTCCGCCGACGAGCACGGCACCGGATTCACCCTCGTCGTCAACGGCGTACGGATCTTCGCGCGCGGCGTCAACTGGATCCCCGACGACGTCTTCCCGTCCCGGATCACCCCCGAGCGCTACCGCACCCGGCTCCGGCAGGCCGCCGACGCCCATGTCGACCTGGTCAGGGTCTGGGGCGGCGGCATCTACGAGGACGAGGCCTTCTACACCGCCTGCGACGAGCTCGGCCTGATGGTCTGGCAGGACTTCCTCTTCGCCTGCTCCGCCTACCCCGAGGAGCAGCCGCTGCGCGGAGAGGTCGAGGCCGAGGCGCGTGACAACGTTGTCCGCCTGATGCCGCACCCCAGCCTCGTGCTGTGGAACGGCAACAACGAGAACCTGTGGGGCTTCCGGGACTGGGAGTGGGAGCCCGAGCTGGCCGGCGACTCCTGGGGCGAGGGCTACTACCTGGGACTGCTGCCCCGGCTGGTCGCCGAACTCGACCCCACCCGCCCCTACGCGGCCGGCAGTCCCTGGTCCGGCTCCTGGGACCACCACCCCAACGACCCGGCGCACGGCACCCACCACTCCTGGGAGGTCTGGAACCGGCAGGACTACGCCGAGTACCGCGCCGACATCCCCCGCTTCGTCGCGGAGTTCGGCTGGCAGGCGCCCCCGGCCCTCGCCACGCTCCACCGCGCCCTGCCCGGCGAGGACCTGGCCCCCGATTCGCCCGGCATGCTCCACCACCAGAAGGCCGAGGACGGCAACGGCAAGCTGAACCGCGGCGTCGCCCGCCACTTCGACCTCCCCGGACGCGACTTCGACCGCTGGCACTACCTCACCCAGGTCGTGCAGGCGCGCGCCGTCGCCGCCGGCATCGAGCACTGGCGCTCCCACTGGCCGGTCTGCGCCGGCACCGTCGTCTGGCAGCTGAACGACTGCTGGCCGGTCAGTTCCTGGTCCGCCATCGACGGCGACGGCCGGCCCAAGCCGCTCTACCACGAGCTGCGCCGGGTGTACGCGGACCGGCTGCTGACCCTGCTGCCCACGGGCGACGGGGGCGAGGGCGGCCCGGTCCTCGCCGTCGTCAACCAGGCCGGTGCCGAGTGGCGGACCTCGGTGGAACTGCGGCGCGTGGAGGCCGACGGGACGACGCTGCACCGCGCGGTGCGGGAGGTGGCGGTGGGACCCCGCTCGGTGGTGCGGATCCCCGTTCCCGAGGAGCTGGTGCCCGGTGCCGCGTCCGCCAAGGAGTTCCTCGTCGCCGACGCCGACGGGCTGCGCGCGCTCCACTTCCCGGTCGCCGACAAGGAGTTCGCCTATCCCGCCCCGGAGTTCGACGTCGACGTGGAGGCGGTGGCGGGCAAGCGGGATACAGTCGACGTCGTGGTGAGCGCGCACACTCTGCTGAGAGATCTTCTCCTCCAGGCCGACCGGCTGGACCCGGCCGCCGAGGCCGATCAGGGCCTGCGGACCCTGCTGCCCGGCGAGCGGCTCCGGATCCGGGTGACCGGCTGTGGCTCCGTCGACGAGGCGAGGGCGCGGTCCGCCCTCTTCAGCGCGGGCGCCCGGTGAACGGTCCCGCCCGTGTGACGATCAAGGACGTCGCCGCCCGTGCCGGGGTGTCCAAGGGCGCCGTGTCGCTGGCGTTCAACCAGAAGCCCGGGGTCTCGGACGCCACCCGGCAGCGGATCTTCGACGCGGCGAAGGAGCTGGGCTGGGCGCCGAACCTCACGGCGCGCAGCCTCTCCAGCCAGCGGGTCGACATCATCGGCCTGGCCCTGTGCCGGCCCGCCCGGCTGCTCGGCCTCGAACCGTTCTACATGGACTTCATCTCCGGTATCGAGAGCGTCCTCGCCGACCGGTCGTACTCGCTGCTGCTGCGGCTGGTGCGGGACCTCGACGAGGAGACCGAGCTGTACCGGTCGTGGTGGCGCAGCCAGACGATCGCGGGCGCGATCCTGGTCGACTTCCACGAGGACGATCCGCGGGTTCCCGCGCTGGCCTCCATCGGGCTGCCGGCCGTGGCCGTCGGACACCCCTCGCTGACCGGTGCGTTCCCCGCCGTATGGACCGACGACGCGACCGCAGCGGCCGAGGCCGTCCGCTATCTGGCCGCGCTCGGCCACCGGCGGATCGCCCGCGTCGGCGGCCCGGTCGGGCTCGGGCACAGCGCGATCCGGGCCCATGCCTTCGCGACCACGATGCGGGAGCTGGGACTTGAGGAGGGCCGGCAGATCGCGACCGGCTTCGACGGCGGCGAGGGGGCGCGGGCGACCCGGTCCCTGCTGATGTCGCCGGAGCGTCCGACGGCCATCGTGTACGACAACGACATCATGGCCGTCGCGGGCGCGGGCGTCGCCGCCGAGATGGGCTTCGTGGTGCCGGACGACGTGTCGCTGCTGGCCTGGGACGATTCGCAGCTGTGCCGGATCACGCATCCGACGCTGTCGGCGATGAGCCACGACGTGCACAGCTTCGGCGCCCAGGTGGCCCGCACGCTGTTCGCGGTCATCGAGGGGCAGCATTCCGGTTCCGTCCAGGTGCCGACGCCGTCGCTCACCCCGCGCGGCTCGACGGCGCAGGCACCGGTGGCGCACTGAGCTTCCGGATCGGGAGGTCCGAACGGCGAGGTCTGAACGGTGAGATCCGAACGGTGAGTCTGGGGCGTGAGGCCCGGGTCGTGAGGCCCGGGTTGTGAAGTCCGGGTTGTGAAGTCCGGGTTGTGAAGTCCGGGTTGTGAAGTCCGGTTGTGAAGTCCGGTCGTGAAGTCCGGCCCCTGCCCCGCCCGGTGCGACGTTCCGGGCGGGGCGTCGACGGTACGGCGGGGTCAGGGGAAGGCGATGTCCACCGTGGCGCGGTAGGCGGTTCCGCTTCCGCTGACCGTCAGCGGTTCCCCGGCGGGGGCGTACGCCGACGCGCCTGCCGGGAGGTCGAGTGAGCCGTCGGCTCCGGTGACACGGACGGTGCCGGAGGTGCAGACGAGGATCTGAGGGGCGGCCGCGTCGAGGGTCACTTCCGGCCCGAGCGCGCCGGGCCGTACGACGGACAGCCGGAAGTCGTCCACGGCGCAGGCGTACACCTCCTCGCCACCGGTGACGGCCACGGGCCGCTCCACCCGGACCTCGGTCGCGGCGAACCGGATCACCCGCAGCAGCTCGGCCGTGTCCACGTGCTTGGACGTCAGCCCGCAGCGCAGCACGTTGTCGGAGCCCGCCATGACCTCGACCCCGAGCCCTCTTATATAGGCGTGCGGGACGCCCGCGCCGAGGAAGAGCCCCTCGCCGGGTGCCAGCCGGACATGGTTGAGCATCAGCGCGGGCAGCAGTCCGGCGTCCCCGGGGTGTGCCCGCGCGATGGTCTCGTACGCGGCGAACTGCTCCCGGAACGGGCCGGGACACGCCGCCTCACGGGCCACGGCCCGGGTGACCTCGGCGACGAGGGAGCGGTGCGGGGTCAGGAACGCCGAGAAGACCTGCCGCAGCGCGGTCTCCTCGGGGAGCGCCCGCAGGGCGACGCGGTGACGGTCGAGCCGTGCGACCCGCAACGCGCCGAGCAGGTCGGCGCAGCCGGCGGCGGTGCGAAAACCGCAGAGACCGTCGAAGGCGCCGAGCGCGACGATCATCTCCGGCTTGTGGTTGGCGTCGGGATAGGTGCGGTGCGGGGCGTCGAGCGGGATTCCGCGCGCGTTCTCGCGGGCGTGCCCGGCGGCGGCCTGGGCCAGGTCCGGGTGGACCTGGAGGGAGAGCGGCGCCTCGGCGGCCAGCAGTTTGAGCAGGAACGGCAGCCGCGGCCCGAAGCGGCGCAGAACGGCCTCGCCCAGTTCGGCCCCGGGCGCCTCCTTGATGACCGCGCCGAGCGAACGCGGACCGTCGCCGCGCTCGACGAGGGACGGCGCGGTGGGATGGGCACCCATCCACAGCTCGGCCTGCGGCGTTCCGTCCGGCTCCGCGCCCGTCAGCCCGGGGAGCGCGGTGGTGGAGCCCCAGGCGTAGCGGCGGACGGTGTTGGTCAGGCGGTCCATGCGGCGGTCCTCCCGGAGGCCTCGGCGGTCCTCGTCGGTATCGCGGTGCTTCTTCCGGGGGTGGCGGAGGCGGCTGCCGCGGCGCCGATGAGCCCGGCGTCCAGAGCGAGCAGCGCCGGTACGACGGGCAGTCCGCGGGTGAAGTCGAGTACGGCGTAGCCGGCGAGGTGGGCGCGCAGGGGGGCGAACAGGGTGTCGCCGGCCTGGGCCACCCCACCGCCGACGACCACGAGGTCGAGTTCGACCAGGGCGGCCGTGGCCGCGACGGCCGCCGCCAGGGCGCGGGCCGCCCGGTCGTAGGCCGCGAGCGCGCGGGGATCGCCGGCCCGCGCGGAGCGTGCCACCTCGGCGGCCGTCGCGGGGCCGCCCGGCGGCGGGGTCCAGCCGGAGGCCTCGGCGTAGGCGGCGATGGACGTACCGCTGGCCAGCCCCTCGACGCAGCCCGGCGCGCCGCAGGGGCACACCGAGCCGTGCAGGTCGACGGTGATGTGCCCGATGTGGCCGGCGTTCCCCGTCCGGCCGGTGCGGAGTCGGCCGTCCAGGACCAGGCCGCCGCCGACGCCGGTGGAGACCACCATGCACAGGGCGTTGTCGAAGCCGCGCGCCGCGCCGAGCCAGTGCTCGGCCGCCGTCATGGCCACGGCGTCGCCGACCAGCACGGGCCGGGTCCCTGCGGGCATGCGGGGATGCGCGGCCACCCGCTCGACCAGCGGGAAGCGGCGCCAGGCGGGGATGTTGACCGGGCTGACCGTCCCGGCCGCAGTGTCGACCGGCCCGGCGCTGGCGATGCCGAAACAACTCTGCGCGTCCCACATCGAGTGCCGGGCGAGCTCGTCGACCACCGAGGTCACGGCGGCCATCAGCACCTCGGCGGACTCCCGGGCGGGTGTGGGCCGTTGGGCGCGTGCGACCAGGGTGCCCGTGTCGTCCACGAGTGCCCCGGCGATCTTCGTACCGCCGATGTCCAGTGCTCCGTACACCGTCACGCCACCACCACACCTTTCGTGAACGGGTGCGGTTCTCCGGTACGGATCGCGCCCCCGGGGGCCACTCTGACGGGTGGGTGACAACGTTGTCTAGTGAACGGTTTAGTTAAGGCAAAGGTTTAGTCATGGAGCTGCGGGCCGGGTGAGGGTCGGAGTCGTCTGTGGCAGGGGTTGCGGAGGCGGGGTGGGGCGGCGAGGGCCGGCCTGGTGGCGCCCGTGGCTCGGTGGTGCGGAGCCGGGACGCGGGCGTCTCGTCATCCATTTCCCTGGTGTCACCGCATCGGGCGAAGCAAGATCAGTTCAGTGCACGAAGGGAGGTCGTTCGGATACTCTCTGTAATCACTGGCTCGGTGATTCTGCGGGGGGAAAACATGCGAAATCTGACCGCTCTGGCCGTTACCGGCGCGCTGTTCTTCGGGCGATGGGGGCCGCGGTCGCTGGGGGCTGGTCCCCCGTTCCCACCCTGAAGACGACAGGTGCCGTCTTCGTCGACGGCGCCTACAAGTGGGAGCCAAAGGGGAAGAATCACGGCGGTTTCCACTTCAAGGGCAATCTGGCGGATGCCAAAAAGGGTGATGGAAACAACGTCTACATGCAGGTGAGGGTCGAGGGCTACAGCTGGAACCGACTCAACGGGAAACAAGGCAAGACGGTTCACCTCGACAAGATCGTCTACGACGGGGCCGCGCAGTACACCCGAAAGGCATGGATTCGAACGTGCCGCGATCGGGGCTCACTTCACCCCGACAACTGCTCTTACACGAAGCGCTACGCAAGGTAGTGAGACCGTGCGGCCGGCCCGGGGCGCGAGCTCCGGCGCCGCCGCGGGTCGATGAGTCACGGCGAAACAAGAGGTGCCGCTCACCATGGATGCCATCCTCCGCGCGACGGGTGTGGAGTTGCGCTACGGCGCTCACAAGGCCGTATGCGGCGTGGACTTCGCGCTGGACCCCGGCGAGGTCTGCGCGATCATGGGCAGCAGCGGATCGGGGAAGTCGTCCCTGCTCCACTGCCTGGCCGGGGTCGTGCCGCCCACGCGCGGCGAAGTCACTTTCGACGGTGTGCCGTTGCGGAGACTCGACGACGAGGAACTGAGCGCGGTGCGCAGGGAACGGTTCGGGTTCGTCTTCCAGTACGGGGAGCTGCTCCCTGAGCTGACCGTGGAGGAGAACGCCGCACTGCCGCTTCGCCTGGCCGGACAGCGCAAGGCGGCGGCCCACGAGACGGCGGGCGAGGTCCTGGCCCGGCTGGGGCTCGCGGAGCTGCGGCAGCGCCGGACCTCGGAGATCTCCGGGGGACAGGCCCAGCGGGTCGCGGTGGCGCGGGCCCTGGTCCACCGCCCCGCGGTCGTCTTCGCGGACGAACCGACGGGAGCGCTCGACAGCGTCAACGCCGAAGCGGTGCTGGGGGAGTTCCTGACTCTGGCGCGGTCCCAGGGCACAGCGGTCGTCATGGTGACGCACGACGCCTCGGTGGCCTCCCGTGCGGACAACCAGTACACGATGGCCGACGGGTCCCTGGTCAGGCAGGCGACGTCGTGAATTCTCCGTCCGTCACCTCGTTCCTCATCGGGCTGCGCCTGCTGCGCGGCGCCGGTCGGGTGGGGCGTGCCCGCTTCCTGCTGATGACCCTCGGCTGCGCGGCGGGCGTCGCCTGCCTCGCTGCCGTGCTGACGGTTCCGGCGATCCTGGATGCCCACGACGCCCGGTCCGCCGCACGCGAACCGCGTGCGGTGACCGGCGTCTACCACGCCCGGTCCGACGAGGACACCGTCTTCGTGACCCGCAGGGACTCGTACGGCTCCCAGCCGTTCACCCGGATGCTCCTCTCGGTGCCGGCCGGGAGCCGCGTCCCCGCCCCGCCCGGGATCGACCGGCTCCCCGGCCCTGGTGAAGTGATCGTCTCCCCGCACCTGCGCGAGACTCTGGCCGAGCAGCCGGGACTCGCCGGGCTGCTCCCCGGCCGCATCACGGGAACGATCCGGCCCGAAGGGCTCACCGGCCCCTACGAGCTTTACGCCTACATCGGCCGCACTCAGGCCCAACTGCCGGATGAGGCACGCCCGTTGGTCAGTTTTGGTTCGCGCTGGCCAGATTCCCTCGTCGTGGACGAATCGACCCTGGACATTCTGCGGTTCGCCCTGGTCTGCCTGGTGCTGTTGCCGTTGGCCGTGTTTCTGTCCGTGTGCGCACGGCTCTCCGCCGAGTCCAGGGCGCGGCGGCTCGCGGCGCTGCGCCTGCTCGGGCTCAGCGTGAAGGGAGCCATGCGGGTCGATGCAGTGGAGACGGTGGCCGCAGCATCCCTCGGCGCGCTCCTCGGGACCGGTGTGTACACCCTTGCCAACGAAGCACTTGCCGAGTTCGGCCTGCCAGGGCTCCAGTGGTACCCGCCCGACGGCCGTCCGTCCGGCACCGTCCTCGCCGTCTGTCTCCTCGTCTGCCCCGTTCTGGCCTGGCTCGTCGGACGCCATCGGGCCCGCGAAGCGGCGCTGCGCCCGCTCCAGGTCCGGCGGGGCGCGCTGCCCCGTTCTCCGAGGAAATACGGACTGCTGCTGCTTCTGCCCGGACTCGGCGTCATCAGCGGGTACTGCGCCCTCGGGGCCCTTGGGCGGGACATTGCGGGACGGTCGGCCAACGCGTTGCTCGTTCCCGTCGGGGTGCTGCTGACCGGGGCCGGCCTCGTTCTCGCGCTTGCCCCGATCACCGCCTGGCTCGCCAAACGTCTGGCCGGTTCCACGCAGTCGCTCTCCCTGACCCTCGCCATGCGCCGCAACGAGGTCGAGCCCGGTGCCTCGCTGCGCGTGGTCACCGGCCTGGTCCTCCTGGTCTACGCCGCGTCGCTCGCCCAGGGCGTTCTTGTGGAACTGGCCCACATCAGCAAGCCGATGTCCTCTACCCAGGAGTACGCCGTCCCGTTCGCCGGCCTGGACGCGGGGCAGCGCGCCCGTATGCATCAGGTCGAGGGTGTCCGGTCGGGCGTCGTCGAGATGGACTCCGGGATCACGAACGGCGTGTCCACCGGGCCCCGGATCACGGCCGTGGTCGCCGACTGTGCCCAACTGGCGGGGTTCACCGCACAGCGTCCTCGGGGCTGTGCCGACGGAAGAGTCCAGCGGCTCGTCGACTCGGAGTACGCCGAGGACTCGGACAGTCGTCCCGGGCGCATGTACACCTTTGCTCTGCGCACGGCCGACGGGAAGGGTGTGGAGAAGTTCCCGGTCACCGTTCCTCGGGAAGCCGTTCACATCCGGGCGTGGCAGCCTTCGGCCGTCGCCGGGGCGAGCATCGTCATCCCACCCTCGCTGCTTCCCGCCGGGCAATGGCCGGCGGACGGACAGCTCGTCCTGCTGTCGGACTCCGCTCCCAGCGCCGTGCGCACGGTGCTCGACGGGATCGGTGCCATCGCCCCGACGGCGAGTGTCGAGACGGTGGGCGTCAATGTGGAGGGCCTTCAGCAGATCGCCGTGGTCAAGAGCCTGCTCGCGGCCGGCATGATTCTCGGGCTGTTCATCGGGGTCGCCGCCTTCGCCGTGTCCGCCGTCGATCGGGCCATGGAACGGCGGGGCAAGATCGCCGCGCTCCATCTCCTGGGCGCCCGCCCCCGCACGGTCCGCGCGGCCCAGTGCGTCCAGGTCCTGCTGCCGCTCGCCGTCGGTCTGGTCGGCGCCCTGGTGGCGGGCCGTCTCGCGGAGTCCAGCTATCTGATCACCGGCGGCGGCACCGTCTACTGGGACGGCGAGGGCCTGCCGCTCCTCGTGGTCTGCACTGTCGCCGTCCTGGCCGTCGCGGCGCTGGCCTCCTTGCCTCTCACCCGCCGCCATGTCGAGCTGAGACACATCCGACGCGACTGACCCGGAGGCCGTCGCACGGCCGGTCCGAGGCGGCTGGGGGTCTCCGCGAGATTCCGTCCCCCAACGCTCGCCATATACCCCCCAGGGGTATATGGTTCTGAGTGTCGCCCCGACCGGACGACGTCGGACGCACCGCAGCCAGGGAGATGTCATGACGAACCACATCGGACACGACAGCCACGCGAACCAGTCGAACCACGCGTCGCACGCGGGCCACGTCGGCCATGGCACGCACGCCGGCCATGGCGCGCACGCCGGCCATGGCGCGCACGCCGGCCATGGCACGCACGCCGGCCATGGCGCGCACGCCGGCCATGGCGCGCACGCGGGTCACGGTGGGGACCAGCCCGGTGGGCTGGCGGTCTCACGGAGCGGGTACACCCTGGAGCTCGACGCGACGGTGTTCACCGCCGGCCGCCGGACGGTCACCTTCCGGGTGACGGGCCCCGACGGGCGGCCGGTGACCGAGTTCGTGCCCGAGCACGAGAAGGAACTGCACTTCATAGCCGTGCGGCGGGACACGGCGGGGTTCCAGCACGTGCACCCGGTGCGGGACGCACAGGGCACCTGGAGCACCGAGCTGGAGCTGGAGCCGGGGGACTGGCGGTTCTTCACCGACATCCACCCCGCCGCCCACACCGGCACCCTGACCCTGGGCGCCGACGCGTCGGTCGCCGGTCCCTACGAGCCTCGCCCGCTGCCGGAGGCCACGGGGGTCGCGAGGATCGGTGAGTACGGCGTCGCGCTGGACGGGGAGCTGCTGCCCGGCGAGGCGAGCGAGCTGACGCTCACGGTGAGCAGGAACGGAGTTCCCGTCACCGACCTCCAGCCGTACCTGGCGGCGTACGGGCACCTGGTGGCGCTGCGGTTCGGCGACCTCGGGTACCTCCATGTGCACCCGGACGGCGCCCCCGGCGACGGGGTCACCGCGCCCGGCCCGGAGATCACGTTCATGGCGGTGGCGCCGACGGCCGGCACGTACCGGCTGTTCCTGGACTTCCAGCACGACGGAGTCGTACGGACGGCCGAGTTCACGGTGCGCACCACCGCGCCCGCGGCCGGCGAGCCGGCGGAGGCCGCGCAGGACGAGACCGCCAACCACCACGAAGGTCACCACGCCGACCACCACGCCGGTCACCAGGAGCCCCATGCCCACCACGGCGGGCACCAGGCCACCCATGCCCACCACTGACCTCTGCCGCCACCGGAGGCTCACCACCTCCCACCCACCACGTACTCACCACACTCGTCGCGGAAGGAGAAGGGACATGCCCCGCCTGACCCGACTCACGCCCGAAACGGCGGTGGGCACCTCGCGCGAACTGCCGGCCGACCTCGTCACCCGGCACGGCCGGACCGGCGACATGGTCGCGACGACGGCGCACTCGCCGGCCGCCCTGGCCGGACTCGCTCCGGGAGGCGAGGCCGGTGCGTAGAGAAGACATCCCCGTCTGTACACGGGGGGCGCGGGCTCCGCCCGAAGAGCCCGCGCCCGCCGCATGGATCCGGAAGGAACCCGTCATGCGACTGTTCGCCGTCCGCGACTACCGGCACCTGTTCGGTGCCCAGGTCATCGCCCTGTTCGGTACGGGACTGACCACCGTTGCCCTCGGGCTGCTGGCCTACGAACTCGCCGGCCCACGTGCCGGAATGGTCCTCGGCACCGCCCTGACCATCAAGATGGTCATGTACGTCGTGATCGCGCCACTGGCCGCCGCGTACATCGACCGGCTTCCCAGAAGAGCCCTCCTCGTCGTCCTCGACGTCATCCGGGGCGCGGTGGCGCTCGCGCTGCCGCTGGTGACGGAGATCTGGCAGGTCTATGTGCTGATCGGCCTGCTGCAGGCCGCCTCCGCCGCGTTCACCCCGACGTTCCAGGCCGTCATCCCGGACATCGTCACCGACGAGGCCGCCTACACGCGTGCCCTGTCCGCCTCCCAGGTCGCCTCGACCATGGAGAGCCTGCTCAGCCCCGTGCTGGCCGCCGTCGCGCTGACGTTCATGACCTTCGACCGGCTGTTCCTCGGCACCTCGGCTGGGTTCGTCGTCTCCGCCCTGCTCGTCCTGTCGACGCGCATCCCGGACGCGCGGGCGGGAGCGCACACCAAGGCGTGGGACAAGGTGGCGGGCGGCATCAGAACGTTCGTCACCACACCCCGGCTGCGGGGGGTCATGGCACTCAACCTCGTGGTGGCGGCGGCCGGTTCGATCGTCGTCGTCAACACCGTCAACTATGTGCGCGACGCGTTGGACGGCTCGCAGTCGGACGTCGCCCGGATGCTCGCCGCCTCCGGCACGGGAACGCTCCTGGCCGCCCTCGTCCTGCCCCGTGTACTCGACCGGGTCACCGCCCGCAGCGTCATGCTGACCGGCGCGGGCGTCCTCGTGGGCGGTACGGCGGCGGCGGTCACCACGGTGGCGGCCGGCCTCACCACCTGGGCGGGTACGGCGGTCGTCTGGGCCGTCATCGGAGTGGGCATGGCGCTGGTCATCACCCCGACCGGCAAGGTCCTCCGCGACTCCGCCGGGCCCCGCGCGATACCCGAGGTCTTCGCGGCGCAGTTCTCCCTGTCCCACCTGGCCTGGCTGATCACGTACCCGATCGCGGGATGGCTGGGTACGGCCGGGGGCTTCACCCTCACCTGGTCGGTCCTCGCGGCCCTCGCGGTGACCGGCGCGGTCGGAGCCCTGCTGCTGTGGCGGCGCGAGGAGGAGCGGAACACGGTCCGGTTCCCGGCCGGGGCCGGCACGGAGACGGGCGCCTCAGGCGCCATCGCCGCCCCGGAGGCCGTAGCGGTGCGGGGGCCCGGTGCGGACCGGACGACGCTGACCAAGGCCGCGTAAGGGATGCGGAACGGGCTCGACCGGCCCGGCCCGACCGCCCCGTCGAGGGCGCCGGGCCGGGCGGTGCGGTGTCAGCGCAGCCCGGCGAAGAGGTCGTTCTCGGGAACGGGGGTGCCGGTGGTGTCCCTGACCCGCAGGAAGGTCTCCACGCCCATCAGTTCGCCGAAGCGCTCCTTGCCCATCTTGAGGAAGAAGATGTTCTCGCCCTGGCTGGCGTGGGCGGCCAGCGCGTCGAACTTCTGGCCGCTGAACGGGGTGGTGTCCACCCAGGTGGTGATCTCGTCGTCGGGAAGCCCGATCTCGGCCATGGCGGCGGCCTCCTCAGGACTCGGCTCGGGAGCGTTCTCGTCGAACTCGCGCATGGTCTCGCCGAAGCGCTGCATCACCGAGCGCGGCATCGTCGTCCAGTAGACCTTCGGCGTCAGACCGGTCAGCTCCAGGGCGGCCATGGTGATCCGGTGGGCCTGGATGTGGTCGGGGTGGCCGTAGAAGCCGTTCTCGTCATAGGTGACGACGACATCCGGCCGGTACCGGAGCATCAGCTCCGCCAGCCGGGCGGCGCCCTCCTCCACCGGGGTCTGCCAGAAGGATCCCGGGGCGTCGTTGCTGGCCCAGCCGATCATTCCGGAGTCGGCGTAGTCCAGCATTTCCAGATCGCTGATCTTCAGGGCGTCGCAGCTCGCCCGGAGCTCCTCGCGGCGCATGGCCGCGACGGCCGCCGGATCGTGCCCGGGATCACCGGGCTTGGTACCTCCGGGCCCGTCACCGCACCCGCCGTCGGTACAGGTCACGAGCACGGTGCGGATGCCTTCGGCCGCGTACCGCGCGAGGATCCCGCCGGTTCCGGTGGCCTCGTCGTCCGGGTGGGCGTGCACGGCCATGAGGGTCAGGGGTCGGTCGGTCATGTTGCAGTCCTCCTGCGGAGTGCGCGTCGTGCGGTGGTCCGGTACGGGCGGGGGACAGGGCGTCGGACAGCCGGAGCGGAGTAACCGGCCGTCGGGCGAACGGCTCCGGTACACCCCGCCTCCACGCACGTGAAGCAGCCCCGGCGTCGGTCACCTCATCCGCCGGCCGGCCGCATTCGCGTCTCTCCGCTTCCCCCGTCGTCCCCTTCCCCCTAGGTGCAACCGCGCGGACGGGACGCACTGTTCCCGAAGCCGGGACCGGTTAATTCGGTTGCGTGGATGCGAGCGGGCCAGCAAGGTGGGGCGCGTTGTGCAGCAGTTCGTGCTGCCTGGACCCAAGGAGGGCTGACAGATGTTCGTCACTGTGCTGCGGCATGTCCGCACCCATCCCTCTTCTTTCTCCAGGAGCACATCAGATGTCTTCCGACGTCTTCCGTACCTTCAGCACCACCGACACTGACCACCCCTTCTCCGACGACGCCTTCGCCTTCCGGTTCGACGCCGTCCAGGAACGGCTCGGCGCCGATCAGCGCTGGTCGACCTGGCTCGACGTGGAACGCGGTTCGCGCGGCCCGGAGCCCCGCCCCGACTGGGTCGTGACCGAACAGGCCGCGATCGACACGGAACTGGGCATTCTCAAGACCGGCAAGGAAGCCGACGTCTTCCTGCTCGAACGAGCCGTGGATCGCATCGGCGACAACCCCGCGCGCCATTCCCTCCTGGCGGCCAAGCGCTACCGGACCGAGGAGCACCGCTCCTTCCACCGCAGCGCGTCGTACGTCGAGGGCCGCCGTACGCAGAACAGCCGCGACAGCCGCGCCCTGGCCAAGAAGACCGCGCACGGCAGGAGCGTCGCGGCCGCGCAGTGGGCCTACGCGGAGTGGGAAGCGCTCTGCCGGCTCTGGCAGGCGGGCGTTCCGGTTCCCTACCCCGTACAGGTGGACGGCACCGAGCTGTTGATGGAGTTCATCGACGACGGCGACGGCGGTGCCGCCCCGAGGCTCGCCCAGGTCCGGCCCGAGCACGCCCTGCTCGCGTCCTACTTCGACCAGCTCCGCGACGGCATGCGCGAGCTGGCCCGAGCGGGCCTCGCCCACGGCGACCTCTCCCCGTACAACGTGCTGGCCCAGGGCGACCGGCTCGTGATGATCGACCTGCCCCAGGTGGTCGACATCATCGGCAATCCGCAGGGCATGGACTTCCTCATGCGGGACTGCCACAACATGTGTACCTGGTTCACCAAACGAGGTCTGGAGACCGACGAGGACGAGCTCTTCGCGGACCTCCTGGCGATGGTTTTCTGAGCCCGCGACGCTCGGCCCGGCCGGGGCGCGGTTCTCCGAAGGGGCACGGATACGTCGCCGTGGTCCGGACGCAACGGTTCCGGACCACGGCGGCGGTCATGTGGGGAGTGCCGGGGGAGGACGTGCTCGGCGCGACCCGCCGGACGACCCTTACCTACAGGCCGCAGGAGCCCCGGTCCACGTGGAAGTGGCGTCCGTTGGCCCAGCGGCACAGCCGCATGCCGACCATGACCCCGACGATGGTGATCAGCGCGGGCAGGTATCCGCCGGCCACCTGGACGAGCGGGATCGCCGGGCAGCCGCCGGAGAGCGCCCAGCCCGTGCCGAACATCACCGCCCCGGGGACGACGCCGCCGTGGATACGGGTCCTGACGCGCTGCGGCCGCATCAGGGCGAACGCGACCACGAGGATTCCGACCGCGCCCGCGAAGGAGTAGAACATCCGCAGGTCCTGGAAGGTGAACATGCGGTTCAGCTCGGCGTAGTCGCCGAAGCCGATCCTGAAGACGGTGTAGCCGAAGGCCAGCCCGGTGATGATGCTGGCCAGCAGAACCGCGCCCCTCGTGCGCATCAGATCACCTTCCACAACAGGAACGAGACGCCGACGGCGGTCCCGAAGAACACGGCGGTCGCGACCAGGCTGACCGGCTGCAGACGCCCGCAGCCGTTGAGCCCGTGCCCCGAACTGCACCCGCCGGCCAACCGTGTGCCGAAGCCGACCAGCACGCCTCCGACGAAGAGGACCGCGGTCATGACGACCGGGTTCGCGGTGACCACGTCCCGGAATCCGGGGCCCATGTCGAGACGCGGATGGAACTGTCCCGTGGTGAGCGCGGCGATCAGACCGCCGACGAAGATCGACACCAACAGGGCGGCATGCGTGAACAGCGGCGCGGGGGTCCGTTCCGGCATCGGTGCTTCCTGCTGCACCGTCGGCCCCGTCACGGACGGAGGCGGCGGAGCCACAGGCCCGGCCGGTCCGGTGCCGAAGTGTTCGGCCGTCGCCGCGGCCAGCGCCGCGGTGAGCGCCTTCTCGTCGGCGAACTCCTCGTCCATCCGCTCCAGCCGGCGCTCCCTGCGCCAGTGCAGCACCCGGTCCCACGCGGACGACACCCCGAAGGAACGGTCCGTCGTGAGCGCGTAGTTGACCGTGACCAGGGCGAGCCCCGCGGCACCCGCCCACCAGGGCCAGTAGCCACTCATGCGGGTCCTCCCATCCACGCGGTGAGCCGAGCCCACCAGCCACGCTTCGGTCGGGCGTCGTGCCGGTGATCATGAGGAGACGCCGGCACCCCGTGGCGCGACACCGCGGCGGGCTCGTACGGCCGGCCGCCGTAGGGCTGACCACCGTATTGCTGGTCGCCGTACGACTGATCCCCGTACGACTGACCGCCGTACGACTGCCCCCCGTACGGATCCGGCTGGGCCTGCTGTGCGTGGTGCGTCTGGTGTGCCCATTGCGTCTGTTGTGCCTGTTGTGCCTGCGAAGTATCCGGGTACGGCTGCTGCGGTACGGCGGTGCCGCCCGCGCCCACTCCCGTGTCCGCCTGCGTGCTTTCCAGGTGGTGCGCCTGGGCCCCATTGGGCAGCAGACTGATCGGCACCCGTTCGCCCGTGAGCGACATCCGGTAGCGCGCACAGCTCTGCCACTGATCCGCGCTGTCGCAGTAGTAGTCGCGCCACCCTTGCAGACTCTCCCTGAGATAAGGGAAAAGGGGGCATCCTGCTGCGTGCGAGCAACTCACGTTGCTCCCTTCTGACCGGCGCACGCCGCCTTCCGCTGAGGACGGCTGCCGTTCTCGGTCTCTTGCCCTGCAACGTTCGAATGGTCGAGGTCACAGGCGCGGCCATGGCCTGTCGCAGTGCGGAGCAGGGGCTTCCCGCCTCGACCGGGCGTGATGCAACCACTGATCCGGTACGCCGGGCAACTCCGTGCGACGGCCCCGGCCGACGCTCCGTACCGGGCGCGGAATAGTACGCAATATCGGCCACAGGGGGCTCATAAAGGTCACGCGCGCACCGTCGGACGTGGTGGTCGAGCGGTGCCCTTGTGGCGGCCCTGTGAAATCAGGCATCGTCGGCGGGGGAATCCCGCGTTCATCTGTGATGAAACCGTTGGCATGGGCGACCCGCCGTGACGTCGCGCGAGGCGCTGGGGCCACCGTCCCCGGAAACCACTCAGGGGCCTGATCCGATTTCTCGGATCAGGCCCCTGACCTGGTCTTACGGCTGTCGGGGTGGCGGGATTTGAACCCACGACCTCTTCGTCCCGAAGCAACTTGGGGGAGTGCTCGACCTGGGGCTAAGTATCCTCTAAGCTGGTCTTATCATCCCTCGGCGTCCGGGCTCGTCCACAGTTGGCTGCCTGCGTTGTCACGCAGTTGGACACTCACCAAGTGGTGGGCTATTCGAGCAGAATCTCTTCTGGGCGCCGGTTCGTCACCGCGGTCTCTCGCTGACTAATGACGTGCTCGATGCATGCCATAAGGTCTCCGCCGTGGTCATCCCGGGCCATGCTCCTGAGCTCGCGGGTGAGCTCAGAACCATTGATCAAGACGATCGGGTATTGGTCTTCAACCATCTCGGTCTGCGCTGGCACTGAGTACGCCCCAGTTGTGACGTACACGCCGATCCAGCCGCGGCGGAGTCGGGCCACGACACGCGCGATCTGCTCCGCAGTGACGAGACTGTCGAGCTTGACGCACTTCGCCTGCCCAAGGACGACAAGGCTCGTGCCAGCCAGCCCACTGCCGATGTCGAGCCGGCCTACGAAGTCGGCCCCTCCGTCCCCTGAGCGCCGGGTCAGCCACCCTTCGACGTAGTTGTTCCCTGCCCCACGCAGCACACGTGCTGCAACTGCGGAGGCGACTGCCTCGAAGTCGTGCTTACGACCGTCGAAGTGTTTGTAAATCAGGTCCAGGTCCTTGGCCTCAGCGGTTCCTGGCGCGGGGCGCTGTTCGATCACCTTGGTCACCTTGGCGCGGGCGACTCGCCGGCGGAGTTTGGGCAAGGCTGAGTGCCCGTGCTTGACCCATTCACGCCATGCTAGCGGGGCGAGTTCCAACGTCTGCTTGTCGGACAGGGTCTTGTCCCTGCGGGAGTCAATCCACGCCCAGGCAACTGTTTCGTCCTCAGCAGTGAGGTCGATGAGAGCTATGTCGTATACGTAGTTCGTGAAAGTCGTGTGGTCGCGACCGCCCCACTGAACCAGACGCTCTGACCGTTCGATCACACCCACCCCACAGAACTCAACGTGCCCTTTGTCCTTTCCGTTGCGTTTCACTGCACGGAACAACAGCAGGGGTACGGCTGCTGCTCGCTCCTCCGGAGTGTGCCCCTGGTGCCCAGCAAAGGCATCTAGCAGGGCCGCGTTGCCCGTGGTCCTACCCGGCTCGACCGTAGTGGTGGCCTTGTGATCACCGAAGTAGCGAACATGCCCGTTGTCCATGTCGAACACGTCATGCCAAGGTGTCTGCTCGGAGCCGGCCTTCCAAGGGCTTGACCGGATGAGAATCACTGGCCGGCGCTGGCCATCGTCTGTCCGGATCTTGGCCATGCCGTTGATTCCAGCCTCCAGCAGGGCACGGGCTCGTTCCGGCGAGTGGGTCACGTGGTGGAAGTTGGGATACCCCCCGATCGTGGTTGGCTTCGGGTCCTTGCCGGTCGCATAGCGAAAGACCTGCCCCACACGCAACTGACCACCCACGTGAACCCCTGACACAGAACTCGCCTGACTCATCCCTCAGACCGTAGTAGCTGGCGCTGACAAGCCAGCAGGGCTGATCGGGGCCTACAGCTTTCTGTGCGGCTCTGACCAGCAAAAACGTACGGGATCCTCTCTCGATGCCTGGGATTCTTCGAGGCTCGCGGCGCTCACCGGCCGGGTTGGGGTTCCTGACGAGAGGGCTGCCCATTGCGACACCAGCCGGGGAAAGTCGAAGGTTTACTGCACAGCAACGAAATTGGTCCGATTTATGCCGTTTCGGGCTGTGATCCACATTGCGATTGTCGCAACGCGTCGCTACGGTGTAGTCATGAACCCTGCCCTGATCGAACGTGTACGCGAAGTCATCGGCAGAGCTGGTCAAACACAGGCGGCGCAGGCCGAGCGGCTTGGGATGACTCCCGACAAACTCTGCAAGTCCTTGGGTGGCGTGCGTCGCTTCACTTCTCTTGAGCTCGCCCTCCTGGCAGAAGCTGCCGGCACTACGGTTGACTGGCTCCTCAGCGGACGTCGGCCGCGCGCTGCCGTAAATGTGGCTGCTCGCCTAAATGGGCAGGGTGAAGGCACGCAGGCTGATGCGCAAGGTGTTCTTGCGCTCTATGGGAATCTCATCGATGCCTTGGAGCGCCTCGGGCACAGTTTGCCCAAGCCTCCAGAGCCCCTCCGTGCAGTGGACGCCTCTCTCAGGGCTGCTGAACAGGGCGAAGAGTTGGCCCGGGTGGCGCTCGCGTCCCTGAGTTGCTCTCCGCGGTCGCTTGGAAACGAGGAGTTCGCGGCTGAATGTGAAGAGGCATACGGTATTCAGATTGCTTCCACGAAGCTTCCTGACGGCCTCGATGGTGTCGCGTGGGCGCCGAAAGAGTTCCGACTAATCGTCGTGACGAGCACAGCAAAGTGGACGCGTCAGCGGTTTACTTTGGCGCATGAGCTTGGTCATATTTTGGCAGGCGACGCCGAAGAGGCTGTTGCCGAGCAGGTGTCTCCTGGTCGTTCCAGGTCCCTGCAAGAAGTGCGCGCCAATTCCTTCGCTGCTGCGTTCCTCATGCCGCGGGATGAAATCGCGGAGGATGCGCGGGACGGCATGGACGCATGGGAGATTAGCAAGCTCGCTTGGAAGTACAAGGTTTCTCCCAGTGCCATGGCGACTCGGCTGAAGGCGCTGGGCTTGATCAATGCTGAGCAACGCGCGGAGACCCTAAAGATCACGACTCGTGAAGCCGCGCAGGCAGCAGGTGAGCTTGCAGACCACCTCAAGAGCGCTAAAGCGGCCGAGCAGGGCTGGCCACCGGACAAGATCAGCTACCTGGCGGCTCGGGCCTATCTCCAGGGAGATATGAGCGTGAGGCCGCTCGCTTCGCTGTGGGAAGTGGACCCTGACACCCTTCTCGACGTGCTCGAACCTTCAGAAGAGGTGGCGAGTGAGCCAACTACCGCAGAAACAGGGCTAGTCTTTACTCCATGACGCTGCTGCGGTCCTTCTGGTTTCCCGACAACACGGTGCTGTGCAACTTTGCCTGCGTTGATCGAATAGCGCTCCTTGAGGCGATACTCAACGGTCGTGGCCGCTGGACTGCCGCAGTCGCATACGAAGCCAAGAATTCGGCACGCATCGCCCACCGCCCGCTGCAGGCGCTCATCGATGCTGGCACGTTGGGGGAGCCCATCGAGATCGATGATGATGAGGCGGCAGAGGTCGAAACTGCGAGGGTGGCATTCGGCGGTATGCCGGAGCTTCCCCTTAAGCACTTGGGGGAAGCGGAAACGCTTCATTTGATTCAGACTCGGCAGGAGTTCAAAGGGGTTTCGACCTGGATCAGCGATGACAGGATCACTCTGAGTTACGCCAAGCGTAAGGGGATCAGCGTCATGGACACCACGGACCTCATGGCTTACGGCTGCTCGATGGGTGATGTGCGTCCCGGGGAAGCGTTTGACCTCCTCTGTCGCATGGTGGATGAGGGGCAAAGCGTTCGCCTTCCAGGATCTGCGCATGACCTGAGTCGCTAGCTTGCTGGCACCCGTGTCTTACCCACCACTCACCCCGGCTCCCATCCCGTCCGCCTTCGACCCACACTCCGTGGAGCGGGCGTGGTTCAGGGCGTCAAGGTGGAGCGCGCCACTGTACGAACGACCTTGACGCCCTGGGCCGCGACTGCTCGGCTCTGCCTGGGTCGAAGGTGGTCGGGATGGGAGCCCCACGACGCTCGCCCCGCTCCGGCCGGCACTCGCGAACGGTGCCCCGTCCATCCCGGAGTCTGAGCGCCCCCGCCGGAGGCATCGTCGTGAAGAAGCGGGCTTGGTTCTCGGCTCATGCCCCTCGGGCCTACACAGCGGGCGCGCGTCGGCGGCGGCAGCGCCGAGCGGGCCGAAGGCAGGAGCGCGGGCGCAGCCAGAGCCGGGAAGCGCGCCCGGCGGAGCGGAGCGCAGCCGGGTGCCTTGATGAGGTAGAGAAACCTGTAACAGCTCTCGTCGTCAGGCGGGTGCCACGAAGCAGACGGCGTCGACCTGCTTGCCTCCGAAGGTGTGGACGGCCTCACCGATGCGTTGCCAGCCGAGGCGTTCATAGAGGCGGATCGCGGCTGCGTCCTTCGTCAAGACCTCCAGCACCAAGCGCAGGTGCCTCTCTCGGGCGTAGGCCGTAGCGGCTTCCATGAGGAGTTTGCCGACGGACGCCTTTCGTGCCTGACGCGCCACGAAGAGTCGGGCCAGGACCCCGATGTGGGAGTCGTCGTCACCGCTCTCTTCCCTCCAGAGCCGAGCTACCTCTTCCCCCGGCTGCGGGCTGTTGATGGCGACATGCCCCACCACATGTCCATCGAGCTCCGCGACCCATGCCGCCAGAAGTCCTTCCGGAGACAGCCAAGCTTCTGGGTCCTTCACCCCTTCGACTGGGTATCCGTCTGATTCGTGTACGGCGGTGAGAACCGTTGCCGCCTCCGCAAGGTCACGTGACTCACGCGGGCGAACTGTGGCTGCTGACATGCGTTTCCCCCTCCAGTGCGGTCTACTCAACCGGCAGTTCGTAGAGCAGTCCTGTTTGGTCGGCTCGGTGTACGTACCTGGACACTTCGAACGGCTGCAAGTCCTGATCAAGGCTGGTGTGGAGCACCTCCAAAACCGGCACGCCTGGCAGCAATTGGAGGAACCGGGCTTCCTCCGGCGTCGGCATCCGCGCGCTGATCTCGTCACGGACCCGCGTCATGACGTGACCTAGGTCCTCAAGCCGCCCGTAGATTCCGTCTTTGCCGGTTTTCGGCTGCATGAGCAAGGTGCCCTGCGCCTCATCCCACCGGAGGTACGTCGAGACGATCTGAACGGGTTCGTCGTCGGCGAAGTAGTGGTTTTCCCGGTGCACGACGCTCTGTTCGGCCGAGGCCACACCGAGGCGCTCCGCCACGTCAAGCGGCGGCGTCTCGCGCTCGATGTACAGCACGTCGATCCTGGGCATCTTCCCTTGGCGCTGTGCCTCCAGCCGGAACGGGGTAAGCCCGGTCTCCCGGTTCTTGATTGAGTACCGATCGCTCCCGAATCTGAACAGCTTCTGCGGCTCGCGGACGAACACCCCCCGTCCGTGCTTGGCGGTCACGAGACCTTGCTCCGCGAGCAGCCGCACAGCCTCGCGCGCCGTGTTGCGAGCGGCCCCGTACTCCTCGGCCAAGGCGCGCTCCGAAGGCAACTTCTCACCGGCCGGGATCTCTCCGTCGCGGATCCGCCGGCGTAGTTCTTCCGCGATGCGTCTGCTTGCTGGCTGCTGAATAGAGGGCTCGGACGGGGTCATGGCAACAGCGTAGCAACTGGCTCAAGCCAGAAGCTTGACGGCGCTTCCCGTGACGTGCTCAACTGGCTTAAGCCAGTAAGTGGCTCAAGCCAGTTGGGGCTGGCGCTTCTCGTGCTGCCCCACGCGATGAGGGAGACGCTCATGCCGTCCTTCAAGATCGATGTTTCGACCGCTGTCGTGTTCGTGGCGACGCCTCCGACGCCGAAGCTCGTGAGTAAGCAGACCGGTGAGATCGCGATGGACCGGGAGACCGGTGCTCCGCTCGCGACGGTGGGTCTGCTGGTCGCGGACGAGGGTGAGGGCAACCTGTACCAGGTGACCGTGCCGAACACGGGCGTTCCCGAGAACCTGGCCCCCGGCACCCCGGTCACGGTCGTCGGGCTCAAGGCCCGCGACTGGGAGAACACCTTCAACGGCCAGACCCGGCACGGGATCAGCTTCCGCGCGGTGGCTGTGACCCCGCTGGGGGCCTGATCATGTCGGACCTGTCCACGGTGATCGAGGTGGCGGGGGCCTTATCGGCCGCCGGCGGCCTCGGCTACGCGAAGGCCCGCTCCCCTCGGGTGTTCTGGTCGCTGGTCGGTGCCCCGGTCGCCCGGGTGCGGTTCGCGGTGACGTACCGGGCGACGATGGATGTGTGCGGGCTGACGGTCCAGCCGTCCCGCCTGCGGGCGTTCATGGTCCGCAACGTCGCCCGCCAGGAGGTCCAGCCCGTTCCCCCGCAGGTCCGCCGGGTCCGCTACTCCTCGACCGGCATGCGGGCGACCCTTCGCCTTCCCGCCGGTTTGGAGCCTGCCGACGTGTCCGCCGCCTCCGAACGGCTCCGCCACGCCTGGGGCGTCCACTCCGTCCACGTGGTCGAGGTCAAGCCGGGGTTCGTGGAACTGCGGATGACCGGGTACGACGTGCTGCGCCGGGTGAAGATGCCCCGCCGACTGCCCCGCAACACTGCCGCCGGCCCGCTGGTCGTCCCGGTCGCTCTGCGGGAAGACGGTTCGGCGTTCGTCCGGGATTACCAGAAGGTCCCGCACGCCCTGACGGTCGGTGCGAACCAGTCGGGCAAGTCGATGTATCAGCGCAACCTCATCTCCGGCCTCGCCAAGCTCCCGGTCGGCCTGATCGGGATCGACTGCAAACGAGGGGTGGAACAGCGCGGCTACGCACCCCGCCTCTCCGCTCTGGCGATCACCCCGGACGAGGCTGACGGCCTACTGGAAGCCCTCATCGGTGAGATGGAGGAGCGCTTCGACCTTCTCAGCTCGCACGGTGTGCCGGACATGTGGGGCCTGCCGGCGAAGGTGCGCCCGGTGCCGTTGGTCGTCCTGGTCGACGAGGTTGCCGAGCTGTTCCTCGTGGCCGCGAAGAAGGACGAGGAGCGGCGGGACCGGATGGTGATGCGGATGATCCGGCTCGCGCAGATGGCCCGCGCGGTCGGGATCTTCCTGGAGGTCTGTGGGCAGCGTTTCGGCTCCGATCTCGGCAAGGGCGCGACCGCTCTGCGGGCTCAGCTCACCGGGCGTGTGGTGCACCGGGTCAACGACAAGCAGACCGCCGAAATGGCCCTCGGGGACATCGCCCCCGAAGCGGTCTTCGCCGCCACCACCATCCCGCCGGACCGTCCCGGGGTCGCGGTGGCCGGGGACTCCTCCGGCGGCTGGTCCCGCATCCGCACCCCCGCCATGACCCCCGCCCAAGCCGTGGCCATCTGCCACGAGTTCGCGCACCTCACCCCGCACCTCGCCGCTCTGGCACCCTTCCGGCCAGCCGTCTCCGCCGCCCCGGCCCCGGGCTCCCCGCTCCTCAAGCCCCGCCCGGCAACCAGCTAACACCCCTCCCTGCAACTCCAGTTGGCGTGACTGTCTCGCGCCAGGTCCCTACCCCGCCCATGCCCGGAACCGGAAGGAACCACCGCCATGGCCACCAAACGGACCACCAAGCCCCCGAAGAACACCCCGCCCGAGCCGGTCGTGTGCTCGCCGTGCGACGGGTCCGGGATGGTCGCCGCCACGGTCCGCGTCGGCCGCAAGCGCCGCCCGGTCGGCCAGCAGGACGGCCTCTGCCTCAACTGCCTCGGCTCCGGCACCGACCCCAACGCCTGACCACCCCCGAGCTCCGGTGCCCGGCGGCGGCCCGGTCCCCGCCCGGCACCGGCCCACCCCTGAAAGGAGGTGACCCCCCGTGTCCCGCATCCGTATCGACGCCGTACTCATCCAAGCCGTGATCGCCGGCGCCCTGTCCTTCGCGCACCTGCACGACCTGGCCGAAGCGGCCGGGCAGGACGGCTGGAAAGCCTGGGCCTACCCGGTCAGCGTCGACCTGCTCCTCGTCGCGGCCTGGCGGCGCATGCGCACCACCGCCGACAACCGCGCCGCCTGGGCCTGGTTCGTCATCGCCCTGGCCGCGTCCCTCGGTGCGAACGTCGCCACCGCCGGACTCCTCGACCTGGGCGACGTTCCGGCCTGGCTGCGCATCCTCGTCGCCGGCTGGCCCGCCCTCGCCTTCCTCGGCGGCACTCTCCTCGTCCACGCCCCCACCACCGCGCCCGACGAACCGGACCCCGTCCCGGCTGCCGCACCCCCGGCTGCCCCGGCCGCCGAACCGGTCCCGGACGTGACGGTGGAACGGGCTCCCGACCCGGCACCCGAACTCCCGCCGGCACCGGCTGCCGAGTCCGCCCCTGCGCCTGTTTCGGCGCTCGCCCCGGCGGCGGTTCCTCCGGCGCTGCTCGACCACGCCCGGAAGTTGGCCGACGCCCACCAGACCGCGACCGGGGTCCGGATCGACGCGGCCACCCTGCGCGCCCGCCTCGGCGTCCCCGTACCCCTCGCCGACGCCATCACCGCCCAACTCGAGTAACCCGCAAGGAGGTTCACGTCATGCCGCGTCCGAACCGCTTCACGAACGTGGTCCGCTTCGGCCCCGTTCAGGTCGGCACCTACTACGACGGCCGGGGCCGCACCAAGCACGTCGCCGCCTGCACCGCCCCCGGCTGCGACTTCTCCGCCGACTACCACGGCCGCGCCGCCGCCGAACTCGCCGCCCGCACCCACCGCTGCAACCCCTGACAGGAGGCCCTACTCGTGTTCACCCCGAAGATCCCGCCCCCGGACACCGCACCCACCCCCGGCACGTCCCTGGTCCCGCCGCTCACCGGCCTCGTGCACCCGCCGGCCTGCACCTGCCACCAGACCCCGACCGCCCCGGCCCCGATTCCGGCTGCTCCGCCCGCCCGGCCGGCTGTGCGGTTCACCCCGGGTTCGCTGCTCGTCGCCGCCGCCGGGGGCACCGCCGTGGTCCTGGTCGTCGGCACGGTCCTGGTCTCGATGCTCCTGGCGACCGCGATCACCGCCGCCTCGGTCGCCGTGTGCGCCGTGGTCCTGCGCTCGCTGCTCAACAGCCCGAACAACCGCTGACAGCCCCCGGGGCGGCTTCCACCGCCAAGTTTCCGCCGCCCCGGGTGCCCACCACTTCCAGATCCAACGGACCCGAAAGGGAGATCCCATCATGCCCCAGCACACCCCGCCCCGGCCGATCTGCGGCCACTGCGACGGCTTCCCCACCGTCACCATCACCACCGGCACCCGCACCCCCGACGGGCAGCGCGAGACCATCACCGCGCACTGCCCCGCCTGCCACGGCACCGGCCACACCACCACCCCCGCCCGCGCCCACAGCCGGATCGGGGCGTGAGGGCCGTGGCCGACCTGACTCCCACGCCGGACCGTCCCGGTCTCCACGTCAGCAAGCCGTCCCCGAACGTCCCGGCGACCGGGTCGGCGGTCTGCCACTGCGGAGCCTCCGCCACCGCCACGGGTGACACGCAGGTGCGTGCCCTGGTCGAGGGCTACGCCGCGAACCACGGTGCCGCTCACAACCGGACGGGACGGTGACCGCCATGCGCCGGGTCCTGGATCTCTTCTCCTGCGCCGGCGGGGCCGGTTGGGGCTACCACCTCGCCGGTTTCCAGGTCGACGGCTGCGACCTTGCCGACCGCCCGAACTACCCCTTCGCCTACCACCGGGGCGACGCCCTCGAATACGTCGACCACCTCACCACCACGGGCGACATCGAGCGGTACACCCTCGTGCACGCCTCGCCGCCCTGCCAGGCCGGCTGCGCCCTCACCATCGGCACCAACACCTCCCAGGGCTGGGGCGGTGACCATCGCGATCTGGTGGCTCCCACCCGCGAACTGCTGGAACGAACCGGGCTCCCGTATGTGATCGAGCAGCCCAACGGCCGGGCCGCCATCCGTAAGGACCTCACCCTGTGCGGCGAGATGTTCGGCCTCGGGGTCCTGCGGCACCGGAACTTCGAACTCGGCCGCTGGGCCACCGCAAGGCCGGCCCACCCGCGACACCGAGGGTACGTGCGCGGTCATCGCCACGGTGTCCGCCGGGACGGCCCCTACGTCGCCGCCTACGGCAAGGGCGGCGGCAAAGCCACCGTGCCCGAGATGCAGACCGCTATGGGCATCACCTGGACCGATGTCCACGAAGAACTCACCGAGGCGATCCCGCCCGCCTACACCCGATGGATCGGCGCCGCCTTCTCCACCGCACGGCAGGAGGTGTTGGTGTGAACGACACCGCCACCACGGCGGGCCTGGACCCGACCACCCTGGGCGATCTGCTCCGGGTGGTCGGGTCTCCCGGCTTCGACCGCCTCACCGAACAACTCCGCCGCACCGGAGGCTGCTCCCAGCCCATCCACCTCACCGGAGCCACCAAGACCATCGACCGCACCACCGGCACCCTGCTGCACCACTACTCGACGGACACCGAGCCCGGGGGCCGGTTACGGATCGCCTGCGGCAACCGCCGCGCCTCCCGCTGCCCCGCCTGCGCCTGGACCTACGCCGGCGACACCTACCACCTCATCCGCGCCGGACTCACCGGCGACCCCGACAAAGGCACCCCCACCACCATCCGCGACCACCCCCGCGTCTTCGCCACCCTCACCGCCCCCTCCTTCGGCCCCGTCCACAACCGGCCCGGCAACCGGCCCTGCCGCTGCGGCACCAGGCACCCCGAGGACGCACCGGAGCTGGGCACGCCGCTCGACCCGGACACCTACGACTACGCGGGGGCGGTGCTGTGGAACAACCACGCCTCCGACCTCTGGCGCTACTTCACGATCTACCTCCGCCGCGAAATCGCCCGCCGAGCCGGCCTCACCCAGAAAGCCGCCCGCGAACAGTCCAAGGTGTCCTTCGGGAAGGTCGCGGAGTATCAGAAGCGCGGGGCCGTGCACTTCCACGCGGTGATCCGCTTCGACGGACCCGAAGGGCCGGACACCCCGCCTCCGGCATGGGCCACCCTCGATCTGTTGGACGATGCGATCCGTGCCGCCGCTGCCCGGGTTGAGGTCCTCGCGCCGGCCAATCCGGAAGCCGGGATCCATGAGGGATGGACGCTGCGGTGGGGCGCGCAGATCGACGTGCAGCCGATCGGCGCGTTCGGCAACGGTGAGGATCTGACCGAACAGGCGGTGGCCTCGTACGTCGCCAAGTACGCCACCAAGGCGGCCGAGACGACCGGCACCGTTGACCACCGGGTCGGCAACAAGGAAGCCCTGGTGCTGCTCGACGTGCCCGAGCACCCCCGGCGGCTGATCGAGGCGTGCCTCGACCTGCACCACGCCTACCCGGAACGCAAGCTCCGCGACTGGGCCCACATGCTCGGCTTCCGGGGCCACTTCTCCACCAAGTCCCGCGCTTACTCGACCACCCTCGGGGCCCTTCGCCAGGTCCGGGCCGACTACCGCGCCGCCGAACAACGCGCCGCCCTCGGCCTCCCCGACCCCGACGACCACCCCGAAGCCACCACGCTCACGCTCGCGCACTGGACCTACGCCGGCAACGGCCACACCCCCGGCGAATCCTGGCTCGCCGCCAACATCCACCGCGACATCCGACACAACCGCGAAACCGCCCGCGAACACCGCGCCGAACTGCTGAGCGCCGAGGAGGAATGGTGACCGTACTCGACATTGGGGGACCGGCGATCCCTCCGGCCCTGTACCGCGTTCCCGACGCTGTGAGGGTGCTGGGGCTGAGCCGAAGCGTCGTCTACGACTTGATCCGTGCTGGTCGTCTCCGGACCGTCAAGGAAGGGCGGACCCGCCTCGTTCCGGCTTCCGCCATCACTGACTACGTTGCGCTCCTGGAGCGGGAAGCTGGGGCTGAGCAGTGACTAAGCGGCGTAGTCGTGGTGACGGTGGGCTGCACTGGGATGAGAAGCGGCAACGATGGATTGCTACGGCCAGCCTCGGCTATGACCCCAGCGGCAAGCGGATCGTGAAGCGGGCGAGCGGCACGACTAAGACCGCGGCCAAGGCCAAGCTGAAAGAGGTGCTGCGGGACTTCGAGGATGGCCTTGCCATCGCGCCAACGGGCTACACCGTCAGGGACGCGGTGACGGATTGGCTTGCGTACGGCCTCTCAGGCCGCGACAAGTCGACCGTCGAGACGAACACGACCCTCTGCAACACCCACGTGATCCCTTCCCTGGGCGCCCGGAAGCTCCGAGACCTGAGCGCTGATGACGTCGACAGGTGGCTTGCGGACAAGGCCAAGGTGCTCAGCACGCGATCGCTGGAAGCCATCCGCTCGTGCCTCAACCGTGCGGTCAAGCGAGCCATGGCCCGGGACAAGGTGAAGCGCAACGTCGTTGAGCTGTGCTCGGTCCCCGCCGGCCGTCCTGGTCGGCCGTCCAAGTCGCTCACGCTCAAGCAGGCACACGCCGTGCTCGTGGCTGCCGAGGACTCACCGCTCTACGCGTACGTCGTGGTCTCGCTCCTCACCGGTGGCCGTACCGAGGAGATGCGTCCGTTGTGCTGGGATCATGTCGACCTCGACGGAGATCCGACCGTTACTCCGGAGATCCCGCCGCACATCGCCGTTTGGCGCTCGGTCCGCAGCTCAGGCGACACCAAGACGAGGAAGTCCCGCCGTACGCTCGCACTGCCGGGTCGGGCTGTTGACGCACTCAAAATCCAGCGTGAGCGTCAGGGCTGGCAGCGTGTCGCGGCTGGTGATCAGTGGCAGGAATCGGGGCTCGTCTTCACTTCGGCGGTCGGCACCGAGCTGGACGCGGCGAACGTCCGGCGAGAGTTCCGCAAGGTCCTGGCCGGGGCCGCGCAGATGCCGGGCGTCGACCTCAAGCCCCACGAGTGGACCACCCGGGAAACCCGGACGTCGTTCGTCTCGATCCTGTCCGACCGAGGCATCCCGCTCGAAGAGATCTCCCGGTTGGTGGGCCACTCCAGTACAGCCGTCACGGAGGAGGTCTACCGGAAGCAGATCCGCCCGGTGATCCAGACCGGCGCGACGGCCATGGATGGCATCTTCGGCACTCCTGCGCCTCCGGAGCGGTAGTCACGCAGATAGACACGCACAACGTCAGAGGGCCGGTACTGAAATCAGTACCGGCCCTCTGACCTGCTGCTTAGCTGTCGGGGTGGCGGGATTTGAACCCACGACCTCTTCGTCCCGAACGAAGCGCGCTGCCAAGCTGCGCTACACCCCGATCGTCGCTGGTCTCCCGGCGACATCGATTACTTTAGCCCACCCGCGCCCGGAGACGAAATCCGCTTTTCGCTGCTGGGGCGGGAGGGCCCGGTGGCGGTCGGGGTCAGGCGTCGCGGGCCGTGAGGGTGAGGAGGGTCGCTTCCGGGGGGCAGGCGAAGCGGACCGGGGTGTAGCGGTTGGTGCCGCAGCCGGCGGAGACGTGGAGGTAGGCGCGGCGGCCGTCGGCCGTGTGGGTGGAGAGGCCCTTGACACGGTCGGTGTCGAGGTCGCAGTTGGTGACCAGGGCGCCGTAGAAGGGGATGCAGAGCTGGCCGCCGTGGGTGTGACCGGCCAGGACCAGGGGGTAACCGTCCGAGGTGAAGGCGTCGAGCGAGCGGAGATAGGGGGCGTGGACGACGCCGATCGAGAGGTCGGCGTCCGATTCGGGGCCGCCGGACACCTCGGCGTACCGGTCGCGCTTGATGTGCGGGTCGTCGAGCCCGGTGAAGGCCAGGTCCAGGCCCTCCACCTTGAGCCGGCCGCGGGTGTTGGAGAGGTTGAGCCAGCCCACCTCGTCGAAGGCGTCGCGCATCGGCTCCCACGGGTTGTGGACGACGCCGACCGCGGGGGCGTTCCCGTTGAGGCCGTGCTTGCCGGCCGCCTTCTCGACGAGGTAGCGGGCGGGGTTGCGGAGCTTCGGCCCGTAGTAGTCGTTGGAGCCGAACACGTACACCCCGGGGAACTCCATCAGCGGTCCCAGCGCGTCCAGCAGCTCCGGGACGGCCTCCGGGTCGGAGAGGTTGTCGCCGGTGTTCACGACGAAGTCGGGGCGCAGCCCGGCCAGGGACTGCAGCCAGGAGCGCTTCTTGCGCTGGCCGGAGACCATGTGGATGTCGGAGACCTGCAGCACGCGCAACGGGCGTGTCCCGGGCGGGAGTACGGGGACGGCGACCCGTCGGAGGCGGAACGAGCGGGCCTCGAATCCGGCCGCGTAGGCGAGGCCGAGGGCGCCGGCCGCGGCGGTGACCGCCGTGATTTTGAGGGGGACTCCGTAGCGTGCGCGCATGCGCCCATCGTCGCAGACGGGGGGTGCCCGCGGGAAAACCGGCGGGCGTCGGGCGCACCGCACCTGCCACAATCACTGCATGACCACGCTCAAGTCCAAGCTGCAGGAAGACCTCACGGCGGCCATCAGGGCGCGCGACGAGCTGACCTCGTCCACGCTCCGGCTGACGCTCACCGCCATCACCAAGGAGGAGGTCGGCGGCAAGACGTCGCGCGAACTCTCCGACGACGAGGTGCAGAAGGTGATCGCCAAGGAGGCGAAGAAGCGCCGCGAGGCGGCCGAGGCCTTCGCCCAGGGCGGCCGGGCCGAGCAGGCCGAGCGGGAGAAGAAGGAGGGTGCGCTGCTCGACACGTACCTTCCGCAGCAGCTGAGCGACGAGGAGCTGTCGGCGATCGTGGCGTCCGCCGTCGAGGAGGCGAAGGCCGCCGGTGCCGAGGGGCCACGCGCGATGGGCGCCGTCATGAAGCTCGTGGGTCCGAAGGTCGCGGGGCGGGCCGAGGGCGGCCGGGTGGCCGCCGCGGTGAAGAGGCTTCTCGCGGGCTGAGTCCGCGCGTACGACGAAGGGGGCGTCCCACCGGCCGGTGGGACGCCCCCTTCGTCGTACCCGTACGCGCGGGGCCCGGTCCGGGACCCGTCTGGCCC
>NZ_JBHVIN010000034.1:0-33752 GCF_042799575.1 Streptomyces sp. NPDC057682
GGCGGGCGGCCGGTGGCCGCCCGCCCCTCCCTCGTCTGCGCTCAGTGCTTCTCGACGCCCAGGACCGTCGACTCCAGATACTGCTCGGGCCGCTCGTACTGGGCGACGTCGTCCGGGTTGTAGCGGGGCGTCTGCCGGGACCAGTCGAGGTTCCCGCGCATCCAGCTCCGCATTCCGTCGAGATACGGCCGCAGCATCGGGGCCAGCTCCGGATGGGCGGCCAGCAGCTCCGCCTCCGCGTGGAGGAAGCGCTCGGTCTCGGTGGCGATCTCCGCGCAGACGTGCTCCAGCGCCTCCTGCTTGCCGTGGCCGCGGTGATGGCGGACCAGGTGCACGAGGTTGTGGATCTCGCCGAGCACCTGCTCCTTCTCGTACGAGTACACGTCGTTCGCCCAGCACACCACGTTGCACGAGGCTTCCAGCGCGGTGATGAAGCGCGGGTCGTTGTGGATCGACTGGGGGGCCTCGATGCCCTCCACGATCTCTATGAGGTCCATGCAGACGTGTATCGCCCCGGTGTGGCGGCGCTTCTCGATGTAGACGGCCTCCGCGGGGACGACGCCGGCGGCGCGGTTCCCGGCCTCCCAGGTGGTGGCCGTCGTGAGGTAGGTGATCAGATGCCAGGCGAACCGCCGGCGCCAGTGGACGGCCGCGGTGGGAGTGGTGCGTTCCCACAGGTCGATGAGGGCGACCACCGCGGCGGGCAGTTCCTCGTTCTCCAGGACGCCGGCGCGGCGGCCCTCGACGACGTTCTGCATCAGCGCGACCACGTCGCGCACCCGGTCGGGGCTGCGGCCGAGATGGCCGTCGTCGAGCTGGTCGTCGACCAGGAACAGCCAGACGAACCAGTCCGCCACCAGATCCAGCTTCTCGCTGTCCGCCGTCGGGTAGACCATGCCGACGAAGGCCCCGAAGTCCGCCTGCTCGAAGCGCTCCCTGGCCGATTCCCGGTGCACCAGACCGGTCTTGCGCGTCCAGCGGTCCAGATGTTCCCGCACCTGCGGCACGTGCGGATTGGTCTGCGGGACGAACGGGCAGTAGATGTCCGGAAGTTGGCTGTCCACGGGCGGCACGTGATCCTCTCCGGTCGTGTGTGCGGCGCGAGTTGGGGCCGCGCCGCCTGTTGATCCGGGGCGTTGGGGAGACCCGCGGGACCTGCGCGTTTGAAGCTACCTGACCCCCAGTCACCAGGTCCAGGGGGGATGATCACGAATGATTCGCACGCCTGTCGGGTAGGGTCTGCGGGCAAGGCAGGTTCCACTTGCCCGGGACTCCCGAGATCCTCCCTTGGAGGAACATACGAGCGAGGGAGTCATTTGCTGTGTCTTCGTGGAAGCGACCTGCGCCGTTTCGTATGAAAAAATGAGCCTTATGCGTTTTCTTGAGCCCGGCACCGGTCGTTACACAGAGTCCCCTTCCGTCCCGTACGACCTCACGTACGACGACGTCTTCATGGTTCCGGGCAGGTCGTCGGTCGGATCGCGCCAGGGCGTCGACCTGGCCTCGCCCGACGGCACCGGCACCACCATCCCCCTCGTCGTGGCGAACATGACCGCCATCGCGGGCCGCCGGATGGCCGAGACCGTCGCCCGCCGCGGCGGCCTCGTCGTCATCCCGCAGGACATCCCGATCGAGGTCGTGACCGACGTCATCGGCTGGGTCAAGACCCGCCACCTGGTGCTCGACACCCCGATCGTGCTGGCCCCCGGCCAGACCGTCGCCGACGCCCTGTCGCTGCTGCCCAAGCGCGCCCACGGCGCCGGTGTCGTCGTGGACGCCGACGGGCGGCCCGTCGGCGTGGTCACCGACCACGACCTGACCGGCGTCGACCGCTTCACCCAGCTGACCGAGGTCATGTCCAAGGACCTGCTGCTGCTGGACGCGGACATCGACCCGCGCGACGCGTTCAACCGGCTCGACGGCGCCAACCGCAAGCTCGCCCCCGCCGTCGACGCCGACGGCAGGCTCGTCGGCATCCTCACCCGCAAGGCCGCGCTGCGCGCCACCCTCTACACCCCGGCCACCGACGGGGCGGGCAAGCTGCGGATCGCCGCCGCCGTCGGGATCAACGGCGATGTCGCGGGCAAGGCCAAGCAGCTGCTCGACGCCGGGGCCGACACCCTCGTCGTCGACACCGCGCACGGCCACCAGGAGTCGATGATCAGCGCCGTGCGCGCCGTGCGCGCCCTCGACCCGCGGGTGCCGATCGTGGCGGGCAACATCGTCGCCGCCGAAGGGGTCCGCGACCTCGTCGAGGCCGGCGCGGACATCATCAAGGTCGGGGTCGGCCCCGGCGCCATGTGCACCACCCGCATGATGACCGGCGTGGGCCGTCCGCAGTTCTCCGCCGTCCTGGAGTGTGCGGCCGAGGCGAAGAAGTACGGCAAGCACGTCTGGGCCGACGGCGGTGTGCGCCACCCCCGCGACGTCGCCATGGCGCTCGCCGCGGGCGCGTCCAACGTGATGATCGGCTCCTGGTTCGCGGGCACCTACGAGTCGCCCGGAGACCTTCAGCAGTCCGCCGACGGACGCTTCTACAAGGAGTCCTTCGGCATGGCGTCCGCGCGCGCCGTGAAGAACCGCACCTCCGACGAGTCGGCGTACGACCGGGCCCGCAAGGCGCTCTTCGAGGAGGGCATCTCCACCTCGCGGATGTTCCTGGACCCGGCCCGCCCCGGCGTCGAGGACCTGATCGACTCGATCATCGCGGGCGTCCGCTCCTCCTGCACCTACGCCGGTGCGGCCTCCCTCGCCGAGTTCGCCGAGAAGGCCGTCGTCGGGGTGCAGAGCGCCGCCGGTTACGCGGAGGGCAAGCCGCTGCACGCCAGCTGGAGCTGATCCCGCACGCGCACAACCACCTCGCCCCTTCCGGCCGTTCGTGCCGGAAGGGGCGTTGCCGTGCGTACCCCGCGGCGATCCCCGGGGACGTGGCGGCAGGCGTCGGACGAGGCCCATCGGAGCCGTACCAACTCCGTTGGAAGATAAGTAATATGAATCCGATTCAGCTGTCCGCCCCTCTCCGGTAAGGGATCCCATGTCCTTCTTCACCGAACTGGCCCATCAGTACATCGACGGAGAGTGGAGGCCGGGCAAGGGGTCCTGGGACATCGTCGACTTCAACCCGTACGACGGGGAGAAGCTCGCCTCCATCACCGTCGCCACGGCCGACGAGGTGGACCAGGCGTACCGCGCCGCCGAGAGCGCCCAGCAGGCGTGGGCGGACACCAACCCCTACGCCCGCCGGGCCGTACTGGAGAAGGCGCTGCGCATCGTCGAGGAGCGCGAGGACGCCATCGCGGACGCGATCGTCGCGGAGCTGGGCGGCACCCGGCTGAAGGCCGCCTTCGAACTGCACCTGGCCAAGGAGTTCCTGCGCGAGGCCGGGGTCCTCGCGCTCCGCTCCACCGGGCAGATCCTGCCCTCCCCGACCCCGGGCAAGGAGAACCGCGTCTACCGCCTCCCGGCCGGGGTCGTCGGCGTCATCAGCCCCTTCAACTTCCCCTTCCTGCTCTCCCTGAAGTCCGTGGCGCCCGCCCTCGCCCTGGGCAACGCCGTCGTCCTCAAGCCCCACCAGAACACGCCCGTCTGCGGCGGCACCCTGGTGGCCAAGGTCTTCGAGGACGCCGGGCTCCCCGCCGGACTGCTCAACGTCGTCGTCACCGACATCGCCGAGATCGGCGACGCGCTGCTGGAACACCCCGTCCCGCAGGTCATCTCCTTCACCGGATCCGACAAGGTCGGCCGCCACGTCGCCACGGTCTGCGCGGCGAACCTCAAGCGCGCGGTGCTCGAACTCGGCGGCAACAGCGCGCTGATCGTCCTCGACGACGCCGACGTGGACTACGCCGTCGACGCGGCGGTCTTCAGCCGGTACGTGCACCAGGGGCAGGTCTGCATGGCCGCCAACCGCATCCTCGTCGACCGGGCGGTGGAGCGGGAGTTCACCGAGAAGTTCGTCGCCAAGGTCGCCTCCCTGCGCGTCGGCGACCCGGCCGACCCCGCCACCCAGATAGGCCCGCTGATCAACTCCACCCAGGCCGAGGCGATATCCGCGCTCGTCGACCGCACCGTCGCCGACGGAGCGACCGCCCTGCTGCACGGCCGGGCCGACGGCAACCTCGTCAGCCCCTCCGTCCTCACCGGCCTCCCCGACGGCTCCCCGGTCCTCTCCCAGGAGATCTTCGGCCCGGTCGCCCTGCTGGTGCCCTTCGACGGCGACGACGAGGCCGTCCGGATCGCCAACGACACCCCGTACGGCCTCAGCGGCGCCGTGCACAGCGGCAGTGTCGAGCGCGGCGTCCGCCTCGGGCAGCGCATCCGCACCGGCATGATCCACATCAACGACGGCACGGTCCACGACGAGCCCGTCGTCCCCTTCGGCGGCGAGAAGAACTCCGGGCTGGGACGGCTCAACGGCGACTCGATGCTGGAGGCCTTCACCACCCAGAAGTGGATCTCCGTGCAGCACGGGCGCTCGCAGTTCCCGTTCTGACCCCGCACCCCCCGCGGTGAGCGCGCCCCGAGGGGCGGGCCGTGGTCTACTTCCGAGGGCGACACCGCCCGGCCGGCCACCACGACCCGCCCCGACCGGGGCCAGCGCAGAGAAGTGACCCGTACGACGTGCGACTGAACGACCTCGACGAACGCATCGTCCACGCCCTCGCGGAGGACGCCCGCCGCTCCTACGCCGACATCGGCGCGCTCATCGGACTCTCCGCCCCCGCCGTGAAACGCCGGGTGGACCGGCTCCGCGCCGAAGGGGCCATCACCGGCTTCACCGTACGGGTCGACCCCGCCGCGCTCGGCTGGGAGACCGAGGGGTACATCGAGATCTACTGCCGCCGCAACACCTCCCCGGAGTCGATCAAGCAGGGTCTCGCCCGCTACCCCGAGGTCGCCTCGGCCTCCACCGTGACCGGCGACGCCGACGCCCTGGTCCAGGTCTTCGCCGCGGACATGCGCCACTTCGAGCAGGTGCTGGAGCGGATCGCCGGCGAGCCGTACGTCGAGCGGACCAAGTCCGTACTGGTGCTCTCGCCGCTGCTGCGGCGCTACTCCTCGGGCTCGCCCGGATAGCACCGGGCTCCGCGCAACGAATCACCGCATCCGCGCGCTCACGCGCAACGGATCGACGGTCGGTGCGCAACACTCGCGCCTTGTCCGGGGTGAATCACGGAACGTACCGTCGATACGTCTCCCCGCCCCGCCCGCGTTCCCCGAGGTCAGCCATGCCGTCGTTGCGTACCGCCCTGCTCCAGGACTCCGGATTCCCGGGCTCGGTCGCCCGCAATCTGGACGCCCTGGACCGTGCCGCGGGGCGCGCCGCCGCCGCGGGCGCCCGGCTCCTCGTCTGTCCCGAGCTGTACCTCACCGGCTACGCCATCGGCGACGACGTGCCCCGGCTGGCCGAGACCGCCGACGGGCCCTCCGCACGGGCCGTCGCCGCGATCGCCGCGCGCCACGGGCTCGCCGTCGCCTACGGATACCCGGAGCGCGAGGGCGGCACCCTGTACAACGCGGTCCAGCTCGTCTCCGCCGCGGGCACCCCGCTCGCCCACTACCGCAAGACCCACCTCTACGGCGCGTTCGAGGAACGCTGGTTCACCCCCGGCGACCGGCCCGTCGTCCAGGGCGAGGTGGACGGCGTCCGGGTCGGCCTGCTGATCTGCTACGACGTCGAGTTCCCGGAGAACGTACGGGCGCACGCGCTGGCCGGCACCGATCTGCTGCTGGTTCCCACCGCGCTGATGCACCCCTACGCGTTCGTCGCCGAATCGCTCGTCCCGGTCCGCGCCTTCGAGAACCAGCTCCACCTCGCGTACGCCAACCGGACCGGCACCGAGGGCCCCTTCGAGTTCACCGGACTCAGCTGCCTGGCCGGACCCGACGGCACCGTCCTCGCCCGCGCCGGACACGGCACCGAACTCCTCGTCGGCGACGTCGACCCCGCGCTGCTGGCCGCCTCCCGGGCAGCGAACCCCTACCTCCGCGACCGCCGGCCCGGCCTCTACGGCTCCCTCGTCTGAGCCCGCCCCCGCCCCTTCCCCTCACCCGCCAGGAGCCCGTACCCCATGACCGCAGTGCCCCCCGCCGTCCAGCACACCGAGGAAGCGGCCCCGCCGATCACGATGTTCGGCCCGGACTTCCCGTACGCGTATGACGACTACCTCGCGCACCCGGCGGGACTCGGGCAGATACCGGCGACCGAGCACGGCAGCGAGGTGGCCGTCATCGGCGGCGGGCTCTCCGGCCTCGTCACCGCCTACGAACTGATGAAGATGGGACTGCGGCCCGTCGTCTACGAGGCCGACCGCATCGGCGGACGGCTGCGCACCGTCGAGTTCGACGGCTGCGCCACCGACGGCGAACCCCTCACCGCCGAGATGGGCGCCATGCGCTTCCCGCCCTCCTCGACCGCGCTCCAGCACTACATCGACCTGGTCGGCCTGGAGACGAAGCCGTTCCCCAACCCGCTCTCCCCGGCCACCCCCTCCACCGTCGTCGACCTCAAGGGCGCATCGCACTACGCCCGCACCATCGACGAACTCCCGCAGGTCTACCGCGATGTGATGGACGCCTGGAACCGCTGCCTGGAGGAGGGCGCCGACTTCTCCGACATGAACCGGGCGATGCGCGAGCGCGACGTCCCCCGGATCCGGGAGATCTGGGCCCGGCTGGTCGAGAAGCTCGACAACCAGACCTTCTACGGCTTCCTCTGCGACTCCGACGCCTTCACGTCGTTCCGGCACCGCGAGATCTTCGGCCAGGTCGGCTTCGGCACCGGCGGCTGGGACACCGACTTCCCCAACTCCATCCTGGAGATCCTGCGCGTCGTCTACACCGAGGCCGACGACCACCACCGCTCCATCGTCGGCGGCAGCCAGCAGCTCCCGCAGCGCCTCTGGGAACGCGAACCGCGCAAGATCGTCCACTGGCCGCTCGGCACCTCGCTGGCCTCGCTGCACGGCGGCGCCCCGCGCGGCGCCGTCACCCGGCTGCACCGCACGGCCGGCAACCGGATCACCGTCACCGACGCCTCCGGCGACATCCGCACCTACCGCGCCGTCGTCTTCACCGGGCAGTCCTGGCTGCTGCTCTCCAAGATCGACTGCGACGACGCGCTCTTCCCCATCGACCACTGGACGGCGATGGAACGCACCCACTACATGGAGTCGTCCAAGCTCTTCGTCCCCGTCGACCGCCCGTTCTGGCTGGACAAGGACGAGACCACCGGCCGCGACACCATGTCGATGACGCTGACCGACCGGATGACCCGGGGCACCTATCTCCTGGACGACGGCCCGGACCGCCCGGCCACCATCTGCCTCTCCTACACCTGGTGCGACGACAGCCTGAAGTGGCTGCCGCTCTCGGCGGCCGAGCGCATGGACGTCATGCTGAAGTCGCTCGGCGAGATCTACCCGAACGTCGACATCCGGGGCCACATCACCGGCAACCCGGTCACCGTCTCCTGGGAGAACGAGCCCTGGTTCATGGGCGCGTTCAAGGCCAATCTGCCCGGCCACTACCGCTACCAGCGACGGCTGTTCACCCACTTCATGCAGGACCGGCTGCCCGCCGACAAGCGAGGCCTCTTCCTGGCCGGCGACGACATCTCCTGGACGGCCGGCTGGGCCGAGGGGGCCGTCCAGACCGCGCTGAACGCCGTCTGGGGCGTGATGACCCGGTTCGGCGGCGCGACCGACACGACCAACCCCGGCCCCGGCGACGTCTTCGACGAGATCGCCCCGGTCGAACTCCCGGAGGACTGAACCCCGGGCCGCCCGCTACGCGGGCCGGCAGACGCTGCGCTGCCGGCCCAGCCCCGCGATCTCGATCTCCATCACATCGCCGGCCGCCAGATACGGGAACCGCCCGGACAGCGCCACACCCTGCGGCGTCCCGGTGTTGATGACATCCCCCGGCTCCAGCACCAGGTACTGCGACAGATGGTGCACCAGATGCGCCACGCTGAAGATCATGTCCGCGGTGGAGGAGTCCTGCCGTGCCTCACCGTTGACGAAGCTCCGCAGCCGCAGCGCCTGCGGGTCGCCCACCTCGTCGGCCGTCACCAGCACCGGGCCCAGCGGGTTGAAGGTCGCGCAGCTCTTGCCCTTCGACCACTGACCGCCCGACTCCTCCAGCTGGAAGGCGCGCTCGGAGACGTCGTTGCTCACCGCGTAGCCCGCGATGTGGGCGGCGGCGTCGGCGGGGGAGTCCAGATAGGAGGCCCGGCGCCCGATCACCACGGCCAGCTCCACCTCCCAGTCCGTCTTCTTCGAACCGCGCGGGATCAGCACGTCGTCGTACGGGCCGACCACCGTGTTGGGCGACTTGTAGAAGAGGATCGGCTGCTCGGGCGGCTCGGCACCGGACTCCGCGGCGTGGGCCGCGTAGTTCTGGCCGATGCACAGCAGCGCGGAGGGCCGGGCCACCGGGGCGCCGACGCGCCGGCCGGTGATGTCGGTCTCCGGGAGCTTCGGCTCGGCCGGGATCAGGTGCGGGTTGTCGGCCAGGGCCGCGAGGAAGGCGCCGTCGATGTCGTCGGTGACGCCCGACAGATCGTAGTGACGGCCTTCGGGACAGACGGCGACGGGGCGCTCGTGGCCCGGCTCGCCGATGCGCATCAGACGCATGGGGGTGGATCTCCTGACGGTACGGGGATGACCTGACGGTTACGGGGACGAGGAGAAGGGGGTCAGTGCAGGCGGGCCAGGGCGTCGGCGGTGACGGCGTGCACCGGGGGCCGGCCGGCCAGCAGCCGCAGCACCTCGTTCACCGCGCTGGTGCCGAGCCGCTGCCGGCACTCCACGCTGCCCGCCGCCTGGTGCGGGGTCAGCAGCACGTTCGGCAGGGCGCGGAAGGGATGGACCACCGGCAGCGGCTCGGCGTCGAACACGTCGATCGCCGCGTCGAGCCGCCCCGAGGACAGCTCCGCCAGCAGCGCGTCCTCGTCGACCAGCCAGGACCGGGCCGTGTTCACCAGCCCCGCCCCGTCCGGCATCAGGGCCAGCTGCCGCGCCCCGAGCATCCGGTGGGTCTCCTCGGTGACCGGGGCGTGCACGGCCACGATCCTGCTGCGCGACAGCAGCGTCTCCAGGGAGACGGACTCCACCCCCAGCTCCCGGGCGTCCGCCTCCGACAGGAACGGATCGGTGACGCTCACCCGCGCCCCCATCGCCCGTGCCAGCGCGATGTAGGCGCGCCCGGTCCGCGAGGCGCCGATCACCCCGATCGCGCTGCCGTGGATCTCGTGGCGCGGCGGGGCCTCGCTCGCCGCGGTCCAGTCCACCCCGGAGCGCAGCGCGTGGTCGAAGCGGTGGACGCGGTGGAGCAGCGCGAGGGTGAACGCGAGCGCCACCTCGGCGACCGGCCGGGCCATCTCGTCCCCGGCCTGGGTGACCCGCACCCCGCGCCGGAACACGTCCTCGGTCACATAGGGGGCGACCGCCGAACCGGTGTGCGCGACCAGCTCCAGCCGGTCCGCGGCGTCCAGCAGGGCGGTGTCCACCTTCGGCGCCCCCCAGGCGGTGATCAGCGCCCGCGCGCCGGGCAGCGCCGCCGCGACGGCCGCCCGGTCCCGGTGGTCGTCGACGACGACGAGGTGCGCGGCCCGTTCCAGTTCCCGCCACACCGCGTCGGTGAAGAACTGCCCGCGCAGCCCCGGCGGCACGGCGACGACGACCCGGGGCCGGTCCCCGGCCGCCGTCTCAGGAGAGCCAGTCATCGAGGTGCTCCGCGACGAAGGCGTCATCGGTCAGCCAGGGGTAGGCGGCGCTGACCCGGGAGATCTCCTCGGCCTGGCCCGGGGAGAGCGTCTCGGCCGGGTCCAGGCAGCGGATGGTGGAGAGCAGGCCCTGGCGGCGCAGCACCTCGTGGACCCCGGCGATGCAGCCGCGGAAGGCGCCGCGCACATCGAAGACCGCGCTGTTGGCGTCGGTCAGCTCGGGGCGGCGCGCCAGACAGCGGACCATGGCCTCGTGGTCCCCGGCGCGGGCCCGCCGCACGTCCTCCAGCAGTTGTGCCGCGGAGCGCGTCCACACCGCCCACTGGCCGAGCAGCCCGCCGGCGAACCAGCGCGGGGTGCCGGCCGCCGTCTCGTACGGGGTCAGCAGATCGCCGATGATGTCGTCGTCGTTGCCGGTGTACAGGGCGACCTCGTCGGCCCGGTCCGCGGCGGCCACCGCGCGCACGACGTCGGCGGTGCGGTAGCGGTCGAAGGGGGCGATCTTCACCGCGACGGTGTTCGGCAGATCGGTGAACGCCGACCAGAACGCGGGCGACAGGTAGCGGCCGCCCACGGCCTCCTGGAGGTAGAAGCCGATCACCGGAAGGACCTCGCCGACCGCGCGGGCCCGCTCCAGCAGGCCCTTCTCGTCCGCTCCGGGGACGGCGGGGCTCAGCAGCACCGCGTCGTAGCCGAGCGCGGCGGCGGTCTCCGCCTCGGCGACGGCCTGCGCGGTGTAGCCGCAGGCGCCGGCGACCTTCACGAAGGGCCGGCCGGCCTCGGCGTCGATCGTCTCGGCGGCCAGTTCCAGCACCGGGCGCAGCAGCCCGACCTCGCGTTCGCGGATCTCGAACTGGGTGGTGTGCACGGCGACGGCCGCGCCGCCCGCGCCCGAGGCCAGGTAGTAGCGGGTGAGCGCGCGCTGGCGGCGCTCGTCGAACGTGCCGTCCTCGTGCAGGGCGAGCGGATGCGCCGGGATGGCCACGCCGTCGGCGAGCAGTTCCAGCGCGGGGGTGGACAGCGGGGTGGGGGTGGACATGGGGTGGATCAGAACCTTCCGTCGCGGACCTGGAACTTGGTGGGCTTGCCGGACAGCGGCAGTCCCCGGCGCAGCCAGTCCGCCTGCCAGGAGACGAGGGTGCGCAGCGGGACGTCCGGGTAGCCGAAGAGGGCGTGGCAGCGGCTCGCGTCGGAGAGCAGCGCGGTGGGCGCCTCCTCGCCGGCCAGGACCGGCTCCGCGCCGAACTCCTCGCCGAACCATCCGGCGAGGCGGCGTACCGAGGCGGTCTCGGGGCCGGTGAGGTTGAGGGTGAACGCCTCGCCCTCGGTGGCGTGCAGCAGGACGCGCAGGGCGACCTCGTTGGCGTACCCCTGCCAGACCACGTTGGCGTGACCGGTCGTCACATCGACCGGTTCGCCGTTCATGACCCGGTGGGCGATGTCGGCGAGGACGCCGTAGCGCAGGTCCACCGCGTAGTTGAGGCGGATGTTGGCGACCTTGGTGGACCGGGTCAGGGCGGCGTGGTCGAAGATCCGCTCCCGGCCGAGGCAGGACATGGCGTACTCGCCGACCGGGCCGACCGGGTCGCTCTCGGTGCAGCCGCCGGAGGAGACGGGCACCAGCGGGTAGACGTTGCCGGTGGAGAAGGCGGCGATCCGCGCCCCGGACCAGCGCCGGGCGACCCGGTCCGGCATGGCGGCGTTGACCGCCCAGGCGTGCGAAGGGGCCCCGGCGGAGCCGAACTTGGCGCCGACCATGAAGACGACGTTCCCGGCGTCCGGCAGGGCGGCCAGATCGGCGGCCGGGTCCATCAGGTCGAAGGCGACGGTACGGACCCCGGCGGCCTCCAGTTCCTCGGCCGCCGCCCGGTCCGACCAGCGGGAGACGGCGTGGACGGCCAGGTCCGTGCGGCCCGCGGCGTCCAGTGCCCGGCGGGCCAGCCGGCACAGGCTGGGGCCCATCTTGCCGCCCGCGCCGAGCACGAGCAGATCGCCCTCCAACCGGCCGAGATCGGCGATCAGTGCGGGGGAGGGGGTGGCGAGCCGCTCTTCGAGCGCGGCCTCATCGGTGAACATGTGTGGCTATCCCTTGATTCCGGACGCGGTGACGCCCTCGGTGAAGTAGCGCTGGCCCACCATGTACGCGGCGAAGATGGGCACGAACGCGATGACGGAGCCGGAGAGCACCACATTGAGCGGCACGTTCTGCTGCTGGAGCGAGGCGATGCCGACGGTCAGGGTGCGCATGTCGGTGGACTGGCCGATGACCAGCGGCCACAGGAAGTCGTTCCAGTGCCACAGGAAGACGAAGACGCCGAGCGTGGCGAGGATCGGCTTCAGCAGCGGCAGCACGATCCGGTAGAAGATCTGCCACTCGTTGCAGCCGTCGAGCCGGGCCGCCTCGAACAGTTCGTCCGGCAGACCCTGGATGAACTGCCGCATCAGGAACACCGCCTGGGCGTTGGCCAGGGTCGGCACGATCAGGCCCCAGTAGGTGTCCACGCCGCCGAGCTTCGCGATCATCGCGAAGGTCGGGATCATCGTGACGTGGTACGGGACCATCACCATCGACAGGAACGACCAGAACATCGTCTCCCGGCCCGGGAAGCGCTTCTTGGCGAAGGCGTATCCGGCCAGTGAGGCCAGCAGCAGCACGCCCACGACCGAGACGACCGAGTAGATCAGCGTGTTGAACAGCCAGCGCGGCACGTCCTGGGCGCCCATGACGGTGTCGTACGCCTCGCCGGTCAGCGGCCACGGCAGCAGGCTGCCGGGGAAGTCGACCGCCGCGGACGGCTTCAGCGAGAGCACGACCATCGCGTAGAACGGGAAGACCGTGACCAGCGCGGCCACCGTCAGCAGGACGGCGCGGCCGATCCGGCCGGCCCGGGTGGGGCGCATGCCGTGCGGGACGGTGTCCTGCTCGGAGAGCTTGCGCAGCCGGCGCTCGGCGCGGCGCGCGGCGCGGTCCGGGGGCGCAGGGGCCACAGCGGCGGGCGGGGCCTTCGTCTCGGCGGGTGCTGTCGTCATGGTGGTCACTGGTCCTTCCCGATCACGAGCCGCTGGATCACCGCGACCACCACGGTCAGCGCGAAGAGCGCGACGCCGATGGCGGAGGCGTAGCCCAGGTCGAAGTACTTGAAGCCCGCGTCGTAGAGCTGGAAGACGAGCGTGTAGCTGGCGTTGGCGGGGCCGCCGCCGGTCATCGTGTACACGGCGTCGAAGACCTGGAACGAGGCCGTCGTCTCGATCACCGCGAGGAAGAACAGGGCGGGCTTGAGCTGCGGCAGCACGATGTAACGGAACCGCTGCCAGGGACCGGCCCCGTCGGTGAGCGCGGCCTCCTCCAGTTCGCGTGGGATGTCCTGCATCCGGGCGAGCAGGATGAGCATCCCGTAGCCGAAGCGCGACCAGATCCCGACGAGCGCGAGCGCCGGCAGCACCAGCACGTCGTCGGAGAGCCAGGAGGACTCCGACAGGCCGATCCACCCCATCACGGTGGACCAGGGACCACCGGTCGAGAAGATCCACACGAAGACCGTGGCGGCCAGTACCAGCGAGGTGACGACCGGCAGGAAGAACACCGAGCGGAAGAACTTGGCGCCGCGGAAGGCGCGCCGGGTGATCAGCGCCAGCGAGACCGAGGCGATCAGGGTGCCCGGCACGGCCAGCACGGTGTAGAGGACCGTGACCTTCAGTGCCTGCCAGAACAGCGGGTCGTCCCAGAGGCGGGTGAAGTTGTCCAGCCCGATGAAGCTGCCGCCGCCGGTCAGCGAGTAGTCGGTGAAGCTCATCAGCACACCGGCGACGCCCGGACCGAACCGGAAGGCGAGGAACAGCAGGAAGCAGGGGAGGACGAAGAGCAGGCCGATCCGGGCCTCGCGGCGCGCCTGCGGCCCGCTGCGACGGCCCCGGCGGGTGGGTTCCGCGACGACTGCCACGGGGATCTCCTTGCGGTACGGGGGAATTGCGGGGGGTCGGGGGAGTCACCCCCCGTGGGGCCGCGGGACCGGAGAACCGGCCCCGCGGCGTCGGGTCAGCGGCCGAGCATCGCCTGCGCGGCCTTCTGCGCCGCGTCCAGCGCGTCCTGGGGGCTCTTCTTGCCGAGCAGTGCCGCCTGGATCTCCGGGGCGAGCACGCCCTGGACCTCACGCGCCTTGTCCTGGAGCGGGCCCACGGTCATGCTCGGCAGGGTCGCGCCGACGGACTTCTGGAGCGCGTCGTCCGGGTAGAGGTCGCCGCCGGAGGTGCGGGCCGGGAAGTAGCCCGCGGCCTTCTGGAGTCCGGCCGCGTTCTTCGACTCGGCCACGAAGTTCAGCCAGTCGCCGGTGTTCTTCTTGTCGGCGCCCTTCAACATCGACAGCGCGCCCACGGTGCCGTAGCCGACCGAGGCGGTCTCCTTCAGCGGCGGCTGGACGACGATGTTCTCCTTGCCCCAGAACGGTTCGACGTCCGCCGGGGTGTTCTGCCAGGTGCAGGCGACCTTGCCCTTGGCGGTCGGGGTCTGCTCCAGCTTGGGCGTGGTGGTCACCAGGTCCTTGTCGGTGAACCCGCCGTCGACCAGCTTCTTCAGGTACGTCAGCGCCTTGACGCCGGCCGCGTCGTTGAAGGTGACGTTCTTGCCGTCCTCGGAGAAGACGTCGCCACCCGCCTGCCACAGCAGCGGGTAGAAGGTCATGTTCAGCGTCTGCTGGGTGTCGCCGCTGTAGCTGGTGGCGTAGTAGCCCTTGTCCTTCAGCTTCGGCGCCAGCGCCTCCAGATCGGCCCAGCTCGTCGGGTAGGTCTTCTCCCCGATCGCGTCGAACACGCGCTTGTCGCAGATCAGCGGGTTGGCGCTGGTCAGGATCGGGGTGGCGAGCGCCTTGCCGCCGACCGTCACGGACTTCAGCGCGAAGTCGGTGTAGTCCGACTTGGCGTCGGCCGGCATGTACTCATCGGCCGGGACGATGCTCTTGGCGTACTTCGGCAGCTGGTCCGGGATCAGATAGACCGCGTCCGGGCCCTTGCCCGAGGCGATCGCGGTGGCCAGCGCGGTGTCGCGGTTGGCCCACGGGAAGGTCTCCACCTTCACCTTCACGCCCGCGTGCTCCTTCTCGAACGCCTTGATCAGACCGTCCCAGTACGCCTTGTTCTTGGCCTCGTCGAAGATGACCGGGTAGGTCCACATGGTGACGGTGTTGCCGTCGCCGCCGTCGCTGGAGCAGCCGGCGAGCACCCCGGCGGCGAGCGAGGTGGCCACGACCGGCACCGCGAGGGCGCGCAGTCTGGAACGGCGGGAGATGCGGGACGTACGGGACATGAGGGGGTCCTCCGAGGACATGAGGGTGGGAAGGGGGAAGTCAGTGCGCCGGGACCGTCTGGACGGTGCCGGTGTGCCGGGCGCGTTCGGCGGCGAAGGCCGCGAGATGGCTGCCGAGCGAGGTGGCGGGTCCGGAGCGCACGGCCCCGGCGTCGCCGGTGGCGAGGGCGGTGACGAACGCCTCGACGAGCGCGGCGTCCCCGCCGCCGTGCCCGTCGGCCGCGTTCGAACCGGACGCGCCGAGTTCGTGGACGGTGGTCCCGCCGGTCCGGAAGTCCTGCACGGTGACGCGCTCGCCGTCCCCGATGAGCCAGCCGTGCGAGCCGAAGATCCGTGTCTGGCGGTGGGTCTGCTCGGTGAACGCGACCATCTGGAAGGTCGCGGTCACCCCGTCCGTCAGCTCCATGGCCAGGACCTGGTGGTCGACCACGTCGTTGTCGCTCCGGTACACGCAGACCCCGTACGGGCCCTCGCGCAGGGCCTCGATCAGCCCCGCCTCGTCCGTCGCCTCGGTCACATGGGTGACCGGCCAGACCGCGCCCTTCTCCCGGATCGTGGGGAGGTACAGCTTCTGCGCGCTGTACGGGCAGCCCGGCTCGACCGCGCAGTCCAGGCACCGCTCGGCGGACCCGGCCGGGGCATTCTCCGGCCGGAAGTGCTTCAGCCCGCCGAAACCGGTGACCTGCTCGATCCGGCCGCCCATCACATACGTGATCCAGTCCAGGTCGTGACAGGACTTGGCGAGCAGCATCGGGGAGGAGTCCTTCTCGCTGCGCCAGGGGCCGCGCACATAGCTGTGCGCGTAGTGCCACCAGCCGACCGGCTCCAGATGGTCGAGCGAGACCAGCTGCCCGAGCACCCCGGAGTCCACGACCTCCTTCACCAGGTCGGTGTACGGGGTGTACCGCATGACGTGGCACACCGCGAACAGGACTCCGGCCCGCTCCACCCCCTCGACGATCCGGCGGGTCTCCTCCTCGGTCGGCGCGAGCGGCTTCTCGGCGAGGATCGCGTAACCGGCCTCCGCCAGGGCCAGCACCGGCTCCACGTGGTCGCGGTCCTGGGTGGCGACGATCACCGCGTCCGCGATCCGGTTCTCCACCAGCGGCCGCCAGTCGTCGAACTCCAGGGGAGCGCCGGCGGCGGCCCGCGCGGCGGGGCGCGGATCGGCGACGGCGACGAGTTCGGCGCGCTCGGGGTGCGCCTTGATCCACTCGGTGTACGTCAGACCGCGGTTGCCGGCGCCGACGAGCGCGATCCGGACGGGCCGGCCGGTGATCGGGGTGTGCGTGGTCACGGGAATCCCTGGTGGTCGGTGGTGGGCGAGGGGGCTGAGCGGTCAGAACCGCAGGGTGGCGGCGGTGTGGGCGATCCGGTCGCCCTCGTCCGGGACGGAGGTGCGCTCGGTGCCGTCCTCGACGCAGCCGGTGTGCAGCAGATGGCCGCCCGAGCCGAACGCCGCGGGGCGCAGTTCGAGCCGGCCGCCGGTGAAGGTGGAGCCGGTGGCCCGGTAGCGGTTGGTGCCGTCGGTGAGCCGGATGTGGGCGGTGGCCTTGTCGGTGGCGGAGTCGAGACCGGTGAGCCGCCAGTCGACGGTGCGGTCCGCGCCGGTGCGGGAGAGCAGGGCGCCCTCCTTGTTGGTGCCCGAGAGCCGGGTGCCGTCGACGCGCAGCCGCTGGTCCTTCGCCGAGGTCAGCCGGAGCCCGGTGTCGCGCAGCTCGCCGCCGAGCACGGTGATGTCGGAGTGGGCGAGGGAGACCGGGGCGGTGTCCTTCGAACCGGTCAGCGTGCACTGGTCGATCACCAGAGGGCCGGTCCCGTTGAACACCGCGCCGTCCACGCCCTTGAGCACGCTGCCCCTCAGGGTCAGCGGGGCGGTGACATTGGCCTGGGTGATCTCGGCGCCCGCCGCGAACGCGAACGAGGAGTCGGCGATCACATTGGGCCGGGCCGACAGGTCCGAGGCCCGCGAGACGATCAGCGGTCCGGTGGCCGTGCAGCCGCGCATCTGGACGCCGTCCGCGTTGACCCAGAGCATTCCGGAACCGGCCAGCGACTCCTTGCCGACGACCAGCACGTCCTCCAGCGTCAGATCGGTGATCTTGACGCGGGCGACGAACCACGAGCAGGCGTGGCGCCGTACGGTGATCCGCTTGGCCCGGCCGCCCCAGGCCGCCCCCGAGTTGGCGAAGGTCATCAGCCCGGAGTTGCCGGTGTAGACGAGGTCGTGCTCGAACTGGCCGTGCGTGACGAACGGGCCCTCGTCGTCACCGTCGCCGTGGCAGTTGGTGACGTAGCAGTAGGCGGAGGCGGTGAAGTCGTTGAGGTGGCGGGCGTTGGAGGTGTGGCAGTCCTCCACGTGCCCGTACAGGCAGTAGATCTGCTGGGTGAGGTAGCCGGCCCCGCCGTAGGTGACGGACTTCGGGTTGGTGAGCGAGCACTGCTCGGTGCGGTAGTACGTGCACCAGCGGCGCATCACCACGGGCCAGAAGGTGCCGATCGCCTCGATCCCCGAGACGTCGCAGCGCACCGCGTACTCGTAGGAGACCGGGTGCGAGCCGGTCATCTCGTCCTCGCCCCAGCCCTGGAAGACCATGTTGCGCACATGGGCGCGGTCCACCGGTTCGATCCGGGTCCAGGTCAGGGTGCGTCCCGCCGCCAGGTCCCAGCCGATCTGGTAGTTGACCCGGATGTGCGAGCCGTCCACCACATCGGTGACCTGGACGAGGCGCTGGATCTCCTTCTCGTACTTCCCGGCCAGGGCATTGATCTCGACGGCCCACCACTGGCCGACCGCGAACTTCGCGGAGTCCCCGACCTCGAAGAGGTCCGAGAGGTCCGGCATCGCCGCGCCCAGCGTGTGTTCGACGGTGGTGTCGGTGACGGTGCCGCGGAAGGAGAGGACGGCGCCGAAGGGGTTGTCGTGGGTGTTCTTCTCGATGCCGGTGGTGTGGAGGGTGTGGCCGCCGAAGTCGAGTTCGATGTGGGAGCGGTCGAAGAGGTGGCGTCGGGTGAACAGGAGGTCGGTGTGGCCTTCGATGCGGTGGACGTGGGGGTCGTTGACCATGGCGTCGAGGGCGGTGTCGGCGGGGGTTTCGGCGTCGAAGTGGCCGAAGGTGCGGAAGTCGAGGGTTCCGTTGTGGAGTTGGTGCCAGCGTCCAGTCTTCGGGGTGGTGGCGGGGGTGATGACGGTGCCGCCGTTGTGCGGGGTGGTGGAGGTGGTGTTCCAGCGCAGGAGCATGCCGCCGCCGTCGCCGGGGGTGCGGTAGCCGGCGAGGAGGACCTGGGTGCCGTTCTTGAGGGGGTGGGTGTTCAGGGCGCGCAGGGCGGTGACGGTGTCCAGGTGCAGGACGTCACCGGTGGGTGCGGGCGCGGCCTGCGCGGACCCGGTGGCCACGGCCGTACCGGCCATGACCAGACCGGCCAGACCCGAGGCCCGCAACACGGAACGACGGGACGAAGCGGACGTGGAGTGGTGCGGAACGCTCATGCGGACTTCGCCTTCCGAGAAGTGCGACGAGGGAGGGAGCGTTCCTGCGGTGGACTGCCACAGGGCGGATGGCTGAAAAGGGATCGGTCCTCGGATGTTCACGGCGCGATGGGCAGGCGCCGGAAGCGGACCGGACGGGGTAAATCGCCGGTGACGGCGGAATGTCACCCCGGTTGGCAGGGAACCTACGGGGGGTTGAGCCGATCGGTCAAGACCCGAATCCGCCGGAATGCGGCGTCTCGCCGCCGGCCGGTTCGTCCTCCGGCTCCTCGACCCAGCCCAGCAGCAGGCTGATCCGGCGCGCCGCGTCGCGCACCTGACCGCCCAGTTCCTGGTAGCGCCAGGCCGGCAGTCCGAGCTTCAGCCCCGTGATCGAGACGGCCCCCGCGCACACCGAACGGTCGTCGAAGACCGGCGCGCCGATGCAGATGATCCCCTCGGCGTCCTCCTCGTCGTCCAGCGCGTACCCGACCCGGGCGATGTCGCGCAGATGGGACAGGAACGTGGCCGGGTCGGTGATGGTCCGCGCGGTGCGCCGGGGCAGCCCGAACCGCTCGACGACCGAGGCCGCCTCGGTCTGCGGCACGGCCGAGAGCAGCGCCTTGCCCAGTCCGGTGCAGTGCGGCAGCTCCCGCTGGCCCATCCGCAGATCGAGCCGGACGCGCTGGTCGAGTTCGACCTGGTCGACCACGACCGCGTGACCGTCCTCGGGGACGGCGAGGCGCGAGGCCATGCCGGTGGCGCGGGTCAGCTCGCGCAGCACGGGATGGGCGACCCCGCGCAGGGACACCTGGGCCCTGGCCCGGTCGCCGAGCCGGGCCAGGCTCATGCCCAGCCGGTAGCGGCGGTTCATGCCCTCGCCGTCGTCGGAGACGAGGCCGTAGGCGCGCAGGGTCTGGAGCATGCCGAAGGCCGCGCTCTTGGAGATGGAGCAGGCCTGGCCGACCTCGGTGACGCTGAGGCCGTTGCCCTGCGAGGGGGCGGCGAGGACTTCGAGGATGTCCGCTGCCCTGGCCACGCTCTTGACCCAGTACTTCGGCTCTTCTGGGGCAGCACTGTTCGTCATAGCAGAACAGCCTAGTGCCTCCGGAGGCCGGGAAAGCGCCTCGTGGCCGAACGGGCCCTTGAATCCACACCGTTCGTCAGGACGGAACTGGGGGTTGACCCCCTCCGGGGCCGGACGTAATATCCAGGCACTGTTCTGCTCTACAGAACAGCGTTCTGAAAAGCGCAACGCACCACCGAGTACCCCACGGATCACCCCTTTCCTGCGGCGACTGCCGGGCGGATGGCGCCAGGGACTCACGGGCCGGGCAGGGCCCGCGACAACCGACGACTCTCGACGCAAGGAGCAAGCGATATGAGTTCAGGCCCGGTAGGCAACGAATCCGGAGCCCGACTCGCCGAACGCGCCCGCCAGGTCGTGCCCGGCGGCGTGAACAGCGGCCAGCGGAGCGTTCCCGGACTGACCGACCTGGTCGTCACCGGGACCCACGGCGCACGGTTCCGTACCGCCGACGGACGCGAGTACACCGACTTCCACTCGGCGTTCGGCCCGCCGCTGCTCGGCCACAACGACCCCGACGTGGCCCGCGCCACCGCCGAGGCCGGTGCCACCCTCGGCCACCTCGGCGTCGGCGTCACCGAGGGCGAGGTCCTCCTCGCCGAACAGCTCACCGAGCTGATCCCCTCGATCGAGAAGGTGCTCCTCACCAGCACCGGCAGCGAGGCCACCTTCCACGCGCTGCGCGTCTCCCGCGCCGCCACCGGCCGCCGCCTCGTCGTCAAGTTCCAGGGCTGCTACCACGGCTGGCACGACGCGGTCAGCCTCAACGTCATCTCCGCGCCCGAGAAGGTCGGCGGCCACGACCCGATCTCGGCCGGCATCCTGCCCGAGGTCCTGGAAGCCACCCTCGTCCTGCCGTTCAACGACAGCGAGGCCGTCCGCCGCACCTTCGCCGAACACGGCCACGACATCGCCGCCGTCATCGTCGAACCCGTCCCGCACAACGTCGGCGCGCTCCTGCCGTACCAGGAGTTCCTCACCACGCTCCGCGAGGAGACCACCAAGGCCGGCAGCGTCCTGATCTTCGACGAGGTCATCACCGGCTTCCGCCACGACCTCGGCGGCTGGCAGAAGATCTCCGGCGTCACCCCCGACCTCACCACCCTCGGCAAGGCCATAGCCAACGGCGCCCCCGTCGGTGCGATCGGCGGCCGCGCCGACCTGATGGACCTCTTCTCCACCCGCCCCGGCGCCCCCGCCTTCTTCGCCGGTACGTACAACGGCCACCCCTCCGTCGTCTCCGCCGCCCTCGCCACCCTGCGCAAGCTCCGCGAGGAACCGGTCCACGACCACGTCTTCCGGCTCGGCGACCGGGTCCGCACCGGGCTCACCGCCCTCTACGAGCGCCTCGGCGTCCCCGCCGTCGTCACCGGATACGGCTCCGTCTTCGTCACCTACTTCATGCCGGGCGAGGCCCCCCGCACCTACGCGGACCTGCTGAACAACGACGCCTCGCTCTTCGTCGGCTACCGCCGCAGGCTCCTGGAACACGGCCTGTTCGAACTGCCGCTCAACCTCAAGCGCAGCCACATCAGCTACGCGCACACCGACGCCGACGTGGACCGCCTCCTCGAAGGCACCGAGGCCGCCGTCAAGGCCGTCCTCGCCGAGGGCGGCGCCCGCGACCTGGAGAACACCTCCACCATGGGCGGAGCGACCCGCTGATGCTGACCGTCAACCGCACCCGCCCCGCCGGCCCCGCCGGCCGGATCACCCGCGTCGAGACGCTGATGCTCGGCACCTCCTGGCGCGACTTCGGCTACGTCCGCGTCCACACCGACGAGGGCCTCACCGGCATCGGCGAGATCACCCACCCCTACCGGGTGAGCGAGGTCTGCGCCCTCACCGAGTCCCTCGCCCGGCGCCACCTCATCGGCGCCGACCCCTTCGACGTCGAGGAACTCTGGCTCCGCGTCTACCAGGGCGACTTCCTGCGCGGCGGCGACATGGGCGGCGTCGCCCTCTCCGGCCTCGACCAGGCGATGTACGACCTCATGGGCAAGGCGCTCGGCGTCCCCGCCTACCGGCTCACCGGCGGCGCCTGCCGCGACGACGTCCGCGTCTACGCCAACGGCTGGTACACCGGCGAACGCGAGCCCGAGATCTTCGCCGCCAAGGCCAAGGAGACCGTCGCCAAGGGATACACCGCCCTCAAGTTCGACCCCTTCGGCCCCGGACTCCACGAACTGGAACGCGCCGAACTGCGCCGCTCCCTCGACCTGGTGGCCGCCGTCCGCGAGGCCATCGGCCCCGACATCGACCTCTTCATCGAGGGCCACGCCCGGTTCGCCATGCCCACCGCCGCCCGGCTCGTACGGGAACTGGAACCGTTCGACATCGGCTGGTTCGAGGAGCCGATGCCCTGGACCCACATCGAGCGCTACGCGGAGCTGCGGCAGCGCGCCGCGTTCCCGATCTCCGGCGGCGAGCACTTCCACAACCGCTACGAGTACAAGCAGCTCTTCGCCACGAACGCCGTCGACATCATCCAGCCCGACCTCTCCATGGCCGGCGGCTTCACCGAGGTCAGGAAGCTCGCCGCGATCGCGGACACCCACGGCATGCTCGTGGCCCCGCACAACTCCAACTCCCCGCTCTGCACCACCGTCTCGGTGCACGCGGCGCTCGGCATCCCCAACTTCAAGATCCTGGAGACCTTCGACGGACTCCTGGAGCCCTTCGTCTTCGACGCCCTCAAGGGCACCCTCCCGATGAAGGACGGCCGGATCGGCCTGCCGACCGCACCCGGCCTCGGTGTCGAACTCGTCGACGAGGTCTTCGAGGAGCACCCGCCCAGCCACCGCTTCTGGAACATGTTCGCCGACGGCTGGGAGAAGCGGAACCGCACATGATCGTCGACGTCCACTCCCACCTCTTCCGGCACAGCCACGACTTCACCGACCCCTTCAGCTCCGACTCCGCCCGCGCCCACGCCGGCGAGGTCGACCTGTCGGTGAAGTGGGAGGAGTACGCCGCCACCGCGCCCGACTCCACCCGCACCATCGTCGTGGGCGGCAAGGCGCGCCGCAGCGGGCTCTGGGTGGACGACGCCGCCGTGGCCGCGTACGTCGGACAGCACCCCGACCGGCTCATCGGCTATCTGGCGCTCGACCCCACCCAGCCCGGCTGGCAGGAGGAACTGCGCTACGGCCACCAGGAGCTGGGGCTGCGCGGCATCAAGCTGATGCCGATGTACGCCGGCTTCGACCCGGCCGCCGAGGAGTACGACGAGCTGTACGCGTACGCCGAACGGCACGGGTTGCCGCTCCTGGTGCACACCGGCACCACCTTCGTCTCCAGCGCCCCGCTGGAGTGGGCGATGCCCCGCCACCTGGACGCCGTCGCCATCCGCCACCCGGAACTGCGCATGGTCCTCGCCCACCTCGGCCACCCCTTCGAGGGCGAGTGCATCGCGGTCATCCGCAAGCACCCGCACGTCTACGCGGACCTCAGCGCCCTGCACTACCGGCCCTTCCAGCTCTGGCACAGCCTCCGGCTGGTCCAGGACTACGGGGTCTTCCACAAGGTGCTGTTCGGCAGCGACTACCCGTTCACCACCGTCGACGACTCGGTGAAGGGGATCCGGGAGATCGCCCGGATCCCCGGCATCCCCGGGCTGCCGCCGCTGGACGCGGACGCCGTCGAGGAGATCATCCACCGCCCCTCCCTCGATCTGCTCGGTCTCACCTGACCGGACGGATCCCCCGAGCCTGCGGGCCGGCGACCGGGCCATCCCCCCGGTACCGGCGCCGGTCCGCAGACGGGCCGCCGCGCACCCCATCTGTTGTGCTCCCGCGCGGCGGCCCACCTCCCGCCTCCACCCCGTGCGAAGGAACCCGCCATGACCGCTGCCGTCCCGCCCCGCGGCACCGACCGCTTCGACCTGACCGGGCGCACCGCGGTCGTCACTGGGGCCGCGCGCGGACTCGGCCGGTCCTTCGCCACCGGACTCGCCGAGGCGGGCGCCGATCTGGTCCTCGTCGACCTGCCGGACGCCGACGGCATCACCGAGACCGCCGCCGCCGTCGAGGCGCTCGGCCGCCGCTGCCGGGTGTACGGACAGGACCTCGCGGACACCGAGGCGCTGGCCGCGTTCGCCGACACCCTGCGCGCCGAGGCCGGACCGCTGCACATCCTCGTCAACAACGCGGGCACGGCCGCCCTCGAACGCTTCAACGAGATCACCCCGGCGAGCTGGTCCCACATCATGCGGGTCAACGTCGACGCCGTGTTCTTCCTCAGCCGGCGCGTCGCCGAACACATGGCGGCCGACGCCGTGCCCGGCCGCATCATCACCATCACCTCCAAGAACGCCCTCGTCGCCGAGGCGGGCCTGGCCCACTACAACGCCTCCAAGGCCGCCGCCCAGCTCCTCACCGAGACCCTGGCCGTCGAACTCGCCCCGCACGGCATCACCGCCAACACCCTCGCCCCCGGCATGGTCGAGACACCCATCGACGGCGAGTTCCCCTTCGACCGGGAGGCCTTCGAGTCCGCGTACCGCGAGCGCATCCCGCTCGGCCGCTACGCCCGGCCCGACGAATGCGTCGGCGCGCTGCTGCTCCTCGCCTCGGACGCCGGGGCGTACCTCACGGGCGCGCGGATCGTCGTCGACGGGGGAGTGCTGGCCGACCAGATGCCGCGGATGCGGTTCATGCCCCCGTACCGCAGCACGCTCTGACCGGGCCGAACCGGCGCGGACCCCTCTCCCCTCCACCGAGCACGTCGACTACGCGAGGAGCACCTCCGCCATGTCCGTCAACGCCTCGTCCCCCGCTTCGTCCCGTCGTTCCGTGTTGCGGGCCTCGGGTCTGGCCGGTCTGGTCATGGCCGGTACGGCCGTGGCCACCGGGTCCGCGCAGGCCGCGCCCGCACCCACCGGTGACGTCCTGCACCTGGACACCGTCACCGCCCTGCGCGCCCTGAACACCCACCCCCTCAAGAACGGCACCCAGGTCCTCCTCGCCGGCTACCGCACCCCCGGCGACGGCGGCGGCATGCTCCTGCGCTGGAACACCACCTCCACCACCCCGCACAACGGCGGCACCGTCATCACCCCCGCCACCACCCCGAAAACCGGACGCTGGCACCAACTCCACAACGGAACCCTCGACTTCCGCACCTTCGGCCACTTCGACGCCGAAACCCCCGCCGACACCGCCCTCGACGCCATGGTCAACGACCCCCACGTCCACCGCATCGAAGGCCACACCGACCTCCTGTTCACCCGACGCCACCTCTTCGACCGCTCCCACATCGAACTCGACTTCGGCGGCCACACCCTCCACACCACCGGCATCGAGAAGAACACCCACGACAACCCCTTCGGCGCCGTCCTCTCCTTCCGCGGCACCGTCACCGACACCACCGTCGAACACCGCCTCTCCGCCACGGTCATCGAGCTGACCGACACGTTCCCGGTGCCCGACGCGAAGGCCTTCGCGGTCGGCCAGTGGTGGGCCGTGCGGGTCGAGCCGGTCGAGGGCGGCGGCCGGGACGAACGCGAACTGCAGAAGCTCGTCGAGATCACCGAGATCGTCGACGCCGGACACATCCGGATCGGCTACCTCAACGGCTGGGAACTGGCCGAGGGCCGCACCCTGACCTGGACCCGGATCGAACCCGTACGCGACACCCACATCCGCAACATGGCCTTCGAGGGCGCCGGACCCGACGAGTACACCGGCTCCCACCCCGTCAGCTTCGAGTACGCGGTCGGCTGCGACGTCTCCGGCATCCACGCCACCGGCACCTTCTGGCCGGTCGTCATGCGCCGCTGGTGCACCCGGTTCCGCACCGAGGACTGCTCGCTGAAGAACCCGCCCACCGTCGAGTACGGCGGCGCCGGCTACCTCACCCAGCAGATCTACTGCCTCTACGGGCGCGTCGCCGACTGCACCACCAGCAATGTGCGCCACCTCAACGACCTGACCGCCTCCGCCTACTGCACCGTCGTCAACTGCCACGGCGACGGCGACGACGCGGGCGGCAACCCCTTCACCACCCACGGCCAGTACGAGCACGACCTGCTCTTCGACGGCAACTCCGGGCTGATGGACATCGCCAACTCCGGCGCGCAGTGGGGGATATCCGCCAAGCGGATCACCGTACGCAGGCATGTCTGCTCCTGGTTCACCGCCAACTCGAAGATCACCGATCTGACGCTGGAGGACATCACGGTCATCGCCCGGCCGACCTTCGACCAGGCCGGCACCCTCACGGTGAACGCCGACGGCGCCCAGGTGCGCGGCTGCACCGCGAAGACCTTCGCCGTCGCCCAGCGCTCCGCCCGCTCCGTCCGGCCGACGACGGTCAGCGACTGCACCTTCGCACCGCCCGCCGGCGCCGTCCTCGTCCAGACCCCCGTCACCACGCCCGTGCACTTCGTCCGCTGCACGTTCACGGGCGTCGACGGCGCGGTCCTGCGGGGCGCCGGGCCCGTCCACCTCACCGACTGCACGGTCACCGGCACCGAGAACGCGGCCCCGCTCTCCGTCGGCTCGGCCGATCTGCGCATCGACGGCGGCACCTACGAGAACACCGGCATCGAACTGAGCGCGGTCCGCGACCAGCGGATCACCGTGACCGGCGGCGCCCGCTTCGGCGGCGGGAACAAGGCCGGGGCGCTCCTCGGCCGCGCGGCCGGACCCGGCACGACCGTCTGGGACCTCACCGGACTGATCAGCACGGCCCCGGATCCCGCCACCGCGCACATCAGGATCGCCGACGGCACCAACCGCTACGCGGCCAGCGGCAGCCGCTTCACCGGCGGGACCCTCCACCTGGCCCCCGACGCCCTCGACTCCGTGCTGCACACCGCCTGCGTCGAGGACGGCACCCGGCGCGAGGCGATGCCCCCGGCCGGCGACCGGGTGCGCACGGACGGGAACCTGACCCTGTGAACGCCGTCGTCCGCACCACGACCGACGCCGACGACCCGGCCCTGGACGCCCTGTGGCGCCGCTGCTTCGAGGCGACGCACCTCGGCGACCTGCACGCGCTCGACCCCGACCGCCACCGGCACACCTTCGTCGTTGAGACACCGGGGTCCGACGGCATCGACGCGGTCGTCGTCTACGTGCCCCGGCTGATCCGCGACGCCTCCGGAACCCCCCGCCGCGTCGGCGGCATCGGCAGCGTCGCCACCCGCCCCGAGGCACGCGGACGGGGACTGGTGAAACAGCTGCTGGCCGCGGCCGAGCGGACCATGACGGCCGAAGGGTGCGACTGGTCCCTGCTGTTCACCGGCACCCCGGGGGTGTACCGGGGCTCCGGCTGGCAGGAGTTCGCCCGGACGTACACCGAGGGCGCCCTCGCGGCCCCCTCCGCACCCGGTCCGCTCCGGGTGCGTGAGGCCAGTGCCGAGGACACGGTGGAGGTGACCGCGCTGCACCACGCGTACAACGCGGGACGGCCGCTCAGCTCCCTGCGTGAACCCGGCGACTGGGCGGTGCGCGTGGCCGCCTGGTACCGCACGGCCGAACGGCCGCTGGTGGCGGTGGACCCCGCCTCCGGGGCGCTCACCGGCTGGATCGTCGCCGAGCACACGGAGGAGCGCGTGCTGGTACGGGAGTTCGCGGGGAGCGGGGCGAGCCTGGCCCCGCTGCTCGCCGCCGCCGGCGCGCGCGGCCGGGCGGCGGGACTGACCCGGGCCCGCGCCGACCTCCCCGACACCCCGGAGACGGCCGCCGCCCTGCCCGCCCTCGTCGACGACCCCCGCCGGGTCACCGAACACACCGGCATGGCCCGCCCGCTGCGCGCCACCGCCGCCTCCGTCCTGGCCACCGTCACGGCACCGGGCGCGGTCCACTGGTACGGCGACTGCTTCTGACCCCGGCCCGGTCGTCGGGCTCCCGCGCCGCGACGCCGCGCACGCGCTCCCGGACGACCCCGTACGAGCGCGGGCCGGCACGCCGACGGCAACAGGAACCGGCACCGCTCACCGGCACGGGGTGAGCAGGAAGCGCCCGACGAGCCCGGCCCCCGTGTCCGTCCGCCGTGCGAACTCCTCGGCCAGCGCCGGTACGTCGCGCAGCCGCCACAGCACCCGGGCCGCCGACCAGGCCGCCTCGTGGGCCCGGTCCGGGCACCAACTGGCCAGCAGATGCAGCAGCGGATCGCCGACCACCAGCAGCTCCGGACCCGGCAGCAGCTCCTCCACCAGCCGGTCCCGCAGGGTCAGCAGCAGATCGCCCACCTCGTCGAACTCCTCCGCCACCTCCTCCGGTCCGCACCCGCGCGCCCGGCATACATCGACGACGGCGAGCGCCAGATCATGGGCCGCCTGTGCGTTCAGCGCGGCCAGGGCGAACTGCAACGGCCGCACCCCCGGAGGGTGTCCGACCGCGAACACCGGACGCCAGCACGCGGCCACCGCCCGCCCGGCCGCCGCACCTCCCGCGGCCGCCCGGTACCGCTGCACCAGCCCGGCCGCCAGCGGTCCTTCCGCCTCGCCCAGCACCACGAGACACCCGTCGCGGAAGGCCTCCCGCCCCGCCCCGGGCAGGTCCGCCGCGGGCCTCCGCGTCCCCACCGCACCGTGTTCCCACCCATCGATCCGCACCATGGGGGCAGCGTCGCACCGTAGGCTCACCCTGGCGCCCGGGAGCCGTCGGGTTCATCGGAACGGGGTAACGACGGTCGTACCGCCGGGGCCGGGGAGGGGAGCGCAGCAGTGTCGGGCGTACGCACACCACGCCAAGTCGCACGGAGGGAGTCCAGGGCCCGCCGCGGCCGGGCACGCCGCCAGGCCATGGCGGCCGTCGCCTCCGCGGTCGTGGCCGTGGGCACCGCCGCGGGCGTGCTCTCCGCCGTCGGCCGCCCGGCGGAGGACACCGCCGCACACCCCGGACCCACCGCCTCGCCCACCGTCGCGCCGCTGCCCGTCGCCCCGAGCCGGCCGCCCGCCTCCCGCACCCCGTCCGCACCGCCATCCACGAGCGCCCCTGCGCCCCGGCCGTCGGAGAAACCCGCTCCGAAACCGTCTGCGGCCACCGCCGCACGGCCCGACGGGCGGCTCTACCGGCACCCCGACTCCCAGGTCGCGGAGTGGGTCGCCGCCCACCGCGGCGACCCCCGGCGCCAGGTCATCGAGGCCCGGATCGCCTCCCAGCCCGCCGCCGTCTGGTTCGCCGACTACAACCCCGGGAAGATCACCGGCCGGGTCCGCGCGGTGACCGGCCCGGCGGCGCGAGCCGGCCGCACCCCCGTGCTGGTGCCCTACGCCGTCCCCGGCCGGGACTGCGGAGGGGCCTCGGAGGGCGGGGCGCCGGGGCTCGACGCCTACGACGCCTGGGTACGGGAGTTCGCCGCAGGACTCGGCACCGGACCGGTGATCGTCGTCCTGGAACCCGACGCCATCGCCCAGGCCGACTGCCTCACCGCGGACGACCGGGCGGACCGCTACGCCTCGCTGGCCCGAGCCGCGCGCACCCTGCACACGGCGAACCCCCGCGCCCGGGTCTACTTCGACGGCGGCCACTCGGGCTGGCACAGCGCCGCGAAGCAGGCCGCGGAACTGCGCGCGGCCGGTGCGGCGGACAGCGGCGACGGCATTTTCACCAATGTGTCGAACTTCCACCGCACCGCCGACGAGGCCGCCTACGCCCGCCGGGTCCTGGCCGCGCTCGGCGGGCCCGCCCGGCTCGGTGCCGTCATCGACACCAGCCGCAACGGCAACGGCGCGCCGACGGACGACGCGTGGTGCGACCCGGCGGGCCGCGCCCTCGGACAGGCCCCCACGACCCGCACCGGGGAGGCCCGGATCGATGCCTACCTCTGGGTCAAACTCCCCGGCGAGTCCGACGGCTGTTCGGCCGCCGCGGGCTCCTTCGCCGCCGACTACGCCTACCGGCTGGCGACGGGCTGACGGTCAGGAACCGTCCGCCGGTGACTCCTTGTCGTACGCCGAGGTGCCGGAGTCGAGCAGCGGCTCCTGCGTCTTCAGGTGCGCCGGGGCGAACGCCCGCAGCACGTGGTAGCCGGTGATCACCACGATGGTGCCGAGCGCGATGCCGCTGAGCTCGAAGTTGTCGGTGATCTTCAGACTGACCCCGCCGACGCCGATGATGATGCCCGCGGCGGCCGGCACCAGGTTGAGCGGGTTGCGCAGGTCGACCTCGGCGTTCAGCCAGATCTGGGCGCCGAGCAGGCCGATCATGCCGTACAGGATGACGGTGATGCCGCCCAGCACCCCGCCGGGGATCGCCGCGACGACGGCGCCGAACTTGGGGCAGAGACCGAAGAGCAGGGCGAAACAGGCGGCGGCCCAGTAGGCGGCCGTCGAGTACACCCGGGTCGCGGCCATCACACCGATGTTCTCGGAGTACGTGGTGTTCGGCGGGCCGCCCACCGCGGTCGACAGCATCGACGCGGCACCGTCCGCGGCGATCGCCGTGCCCAGCTTGCCGTCCAGGCTGCGGCCGGTCATCTCGCCGACGGCCTTCACATGTCCGGCGTTCTCGGCGATCAGCGCGATGACGACGGGAAGCGCGACCAGGATCGCGGACCACTCGAAGCTCGGCGCGTGGAACGACGGCAGCCCGATCCAGTCGGCCCTGCCCACCCCCGACAGGTCCAGCCGCCAGTGGTCCACGGCCTCCGCACCGCCCGCCGGGGAGTGGATCTTCCCGAAGACCCGGTCCAGTACCCAGGACAGGACATAGCCGAAGACGAGCCCCAGGAAGATCGCGATACGGGAGAAGAACCCGCGCAGACAGACCACGGCCAGACCGGTGAACAGCATCACCAGCAGCGCCGTCCACTGGTCCTGCGGCCAGTACGTCGACGCGGTCACCGGCGCCAGGTTGAAGCCGATCAGCATGACCACCGCGCCGGTCACCACGGGCGGCATGGCCGCGTGGATGATCCGCGCGCCGAAGCGCTGCACGGCCAGACCGGCGAGGAAGAGCACCGCGCCGACGACGAGGACCGCGCCCGTCACGACGGCGCTGCTGCCGCCACTGGCCCGGATCGTCGCGGCCACGCCGACGAACGAGAGCGAACAGCCCAGATAGCTGGGCACCTGGCCGCGGGTGGCCAGCAGGAAGATGGCCGTCGCGACACCCGACATCATGATCGCCAGGTTCGGGTCCAGCCCCATCAGCACCGGGGCGACGAACGACGCCCCGAACATGGCGACCACATGCTGGGCGCCGAGCCCGAAGGTGCGCGGCCAGGACAGCCGCTCGTCGGGGCGGACGACCGCGCCCGGCGCGGGCGTCTTCCCGTCGCCGTGCAAGGTCCAGCGCACGCCGAGGCCCGCCATGGTTGCTCCCTGTGTGTAGACGCGGTGTCCGGTGCCCCGACAGGCACGGCCCCTCCGCGGAAACGATCAGCGCCATGGTAGTGCCGGGCCGGACGGGCTTCCCGGCGGGGCCACGCCGCGGGGCCGTGCCCGGGAGATCCCGGACACGGCCCCGGCCGCGGGACGCCTCAGGAGCGGGGACCCGCCGCCGCCGCGCTCGCCGCCCCCGCGTCCGCCGAGGTCACGGCCTTGCGGTCACCGGAACGCAGCACCCCGGCCCCGAGCACCAGACCGAACGCCAGCACCGACACCACACCGAAGGACACGACCAGCGAGGTCGCCTCCGCCAGCGAGCCGATCGCCGACGGGGCGATCAGCCCCGAGGTGTACGTGATCGTCGCGACACCCGCGATCGCCTGGCTCGGGTTCGGACCGCTGCGCCCGGCCGCCGCGAAGGCGAGCGGGACGACCACCGCGATGCCGAGCCCCAGGCAGCCGAAGCCGGTCATGGCCAACGCCGCGTTCGGGGCCGTGACCACCAGCACCCCGCCGACCGTGGCGAGCGCGCCTCCGGCCCGCACGGTCCGCACCGCGCCGAAGCGGTCGACGACCCGGTCCCCGGCGATCCGGGCGATGGCCATCGTCAGCGCGAACGCCGTCGTCGAGGCGGCCGCGAGACCGGCCGAACTGTCCAGCACGTCCCGCAGGTACACCGCCGACCAGTCCAGGCTCGCCCCCTCGGCGAACACCGCGCAGAATCCGACCGCACCGATGATCACCGCGGACTTCGGCGGCAGCGCGAACCGCGGCGGCGGCTCCTCGTCCGGCTCGCTGTGCAGGTCCAGCACCTTCCGGCAGGCGATCAGCCCCAGCACCGTGAGCACGAGGGCGGCGACGACGTGGTGCAACCGGGCGTCGGCCCCCAGATGCGCGGCCACCGTGCCGGCCGCCGAACCGATCAGGGCTCCGACGCTCCACATCCCGTGCAGCCCCGACATGATCGACTTGTCGAGCCGGTTCTCCACCTCGACGCCGAGCGCGTTCATCGCCACGTCCGACATGCCCGCCGAGGCCCCGTAGAGGAACAGCGCCACGCAGAGCGTCAGCAGATTCGGCGCCAGCGACGGCAGCACCAGCGCCAGCGTCCACAGCGCCAGGAGCCCGCGCAGCGCGGTCCTGGCCCCGAACCGGTGGCTCACCGTCCCGGCCAGCGGCATCGCCAGCGAGGCCCCGATCGCCGGGAAGGCCAGGGCTATGCCCAACTGCCCGGCGCTGACCCCGGCGTGGTCCTGGATCCAGGGCACCCGGGTGGCGAAGCTCCCGGTCACCGCACCGTGCACGGTGAACACCGCGGCGATGGCGTACCTCGCCCGTTTCACCTCGGCCATGCCGAAAGCAGCCGTGGAATCCGTAGTCATCGTGCTGTGCCCCTCCCTGGAAATACCCCGTCCGCGCGACGGAGGGCGCACGGGGCCCACCTCCGTCACGATGCGGGCAGTAAACTATCAGGAACCCTGCCTGATAAATAGACCGCCCGGTCCCACCACCGCGGCAGCGATCTGGAAGGATCCTGGCATGCCCGCATCTCCGAGCACCGCCAGGGCCATCAACGACCGGCTTGCCCTGCGCCTCCTCCAGCAGGACGGCCCCTTGACGGCCACGCAGCTGAAGACCCTGACCGGCCTCTCCCGGCCCACCGTCGCCGACCTGGTCGAACGGCTCCAGGGGGCGGGGCTCATCACGGTCGTCGGCGAGACGGGGGCGCGGCGCCGGGGCCCCAACGCCCGGCTCTACGGCATCGTCGCGGACCGCGCCCATCTGGCCGGGCTCGACGTCCGCACCGACAGCGTCGCCGTCGTCGTCGCCGACCTGCTGGGCAGGACGCTCGCCGAGGACACCCTGCCCATCGGCGACGACACCCTCGCCGACGACGCGGTCGAACAGGCCGTCGGCCTGCTGGAACGCACCGCCCGCCGGGCCGGCCGGGCCCCCCTGCACAGCGTCGGCATCGGCGCCCCCGGCCTGATCGACCCGGTCACCGGCGATCTGCGCGACAGCAGCGGTCTCCCCGCCTGGCACCGCAAACTCGTCCGTGCGCTCCAGCAGCGGCTGTCGGCCACCGTGCTCGTGGAGAACGAGACCAACCTCGCCGCCGTCGCCGAGCACCGGGCAGGCGCCGCCCGTGACCGCGACACCTTCGTCCTGCTCTGGCTCGGCCACGGCATCGGCGCGGCGGTCATGCTGGACGGCACCCTGCGCCGGGGAGCCTCCGGCGGTGCGGGCGAGATCGGCTTCCTGCCGGTCCCCGGCACGATCGGCATCCCCTCGGCCGCCAACTGCGACGGCGGCTTCCACTCCCTCGTCGGCTCGGTGCCCGTCCTCGAACTGGCCGCCGCCCACGGCATCACCGTCCCCGCGGCGGACGGCCAGGAACCGGGCGCCGCGACCGCGGTCCGCGCGGCGCTGGCGGGGGAGGGCGACCACGAGGCCTTCCTGAACACCCTCGCCGACCGCCTTGCCCTGGGCGCCGCCGCGGTCGCCGCCGTCCTCGACCCCGGCTGCGTCCTCCTCGCGGGCGAGGTCGGCCACGCGGGCGGCGAGGCCCTGGCCGTACGCGTCGAGGAACGCCTGGCCCTGATGTCACCCCTGCGCACCGAGGTCCGGGCGGGTCTCCTGGGCGGCACGGCGGTGCTCCGCGGCGCGGTGCTGGCCGCGAGGGAAGCGGCCCAGGACGCGCTTTTCGCTCCGGCGGGCTGAGGTTTCCCGTGGGGTGGGCCTGTGCGCCGTTGTCCGGTGGGTGGGGGCGGGGTCCCTCCGGGGTGACTCCTCGGAAATGGCGTGTTCACCCGGGTACGAGGGGCGGTCCGGGTCGTACGCCATTTCCTGCGGGGACACCCCTGCACGCCCCCACCCGGGCCGGTTGTG
>NZ_JBHVIN010000035.1:0-33435 GCF_042799575.1 Streptomyces sp. NPDC057682
CCGCCGGCCCCTCCGGCGGGCGGCGGGGCGCTTCGGGGACCCGGCCGGCGGGGAACCGATCAGTGGCCCCGGGCGTGTTCATGGTGGGGGAGATCGCTCCGCCCCGGGGATTGCGCCGCCGATCGGCTTGATCGACGGCGTCCGGCTTGATCGAATGCTGTTGGACCGCGGCCGGTCACCACCGGCCGCTCCATGGACCGGTGCAGGATCCGGGCGTTCGCGATGTGGACGCGGTTCCCTGCGGCCATACTTCTGGCCGGGTACCAGTCCCCCGATCGGCCGGGGGGCGGGCCACCGTCAGTGACCGAGGGGGAGGTCAAGTGACATACCCGCCGAATGTGCGCCCGGCGCCCGAGCGCGCGCCGGAGCGGCAGCCGGTGCCGCCGGCCGTGCCCGTACCGCCGCAGCACAGTGCCCGGACCCTGGTGACGGAGCGGCTGCGGGCCGCGGCGACCACCGAACCGGGCCGGCTCCAGATCATCGGGGCCGTGCTGGCGCTGCTCGTCGTCGCGTTCGGGGCCGTCACGGCCTTCGAGATCAACGACCGGGCGGCGGCGGCCAATGACGTGGTGGAGCGCAGCCAGCCGCTGAGCGCCAAGGCGGCGGACATCTACCGTTCGCTGGCCGATGCCGACGCGGCGGCGGCGAGCGGCTTCCTGGCCGGTCCGCAGGAGCCGCGCGATGTCCACGACCAGTATGTGAAGGACATCGACGACGCCTCCCGGCTGCTGGTGGAGGCCGCCGCGACCACGGACTCCTCGACCCGCTCCGGTCAGGAGATCACCAAGCTCAACGAGGAACTCCCGCGCTACACCGGGCTGATCGAGCGGGCACGGGCCAACAACCGGCAGGGGCTGCCGCTGGGCGGCGCCTATCTGCGGTACGCCAACCAGAAGATGGCGAACGAGCTGCTGCCGGCCGCCGAGCGGCTGTACACGGCGGAGACCGACCGGCTCGACCAGGACTACCGCTCCGCCCGCACCTGGCCGTATCTCTCGCTGGCCGCCGGTGTCGTGGCGCTGGCCGTGCTGTTCTGGGTGCAGCGGCGCAACTACCGCAGGACGAACCGGGTGTTCAACCACGGTCTGCTGGCCGCGACCGCCGCCGCCACGGTGGTGCTGCTCTGGCTGGCGGTGGGGCACACGGTGTCCCGCTCCGATCTGGCGGAGGCCAACGCGCACGGTCAGCGGTCCCTCGATGTGCTCAACCGGGCCCGTATCGACTCGCTCAAGGCCCGCGCCAATGAGAACCTGACCGTGGTCGCGCGCGGTGCGGTGCTGACGGCGGACGGCAAGAACGACAAGTACGAGACCGACTACGGGACGGGCATGAAGGCACTGGGCGAGGAGCTGGCCCGTGCCGGGAAGCTCGCCGACGGCGACGCCCCGGGCAGCGAGCCGGTGGCCGCCGCCGTCTCGGCGGTCGGTGAGTGGCAGTCCCGCCACCGCACGGCCCGCAAGGCCGACGACGACGGCGACTACGAGGCCGCCCTGGAGCTGATCATCGGGTCGAAGGGCTCGACGGGCGAGTCCTTCAAGCAGGTGGACGACGCGCTGCACAAGGCGATCACGCACGAGCAGGCCGAGTTCACCGAGGCCGCGAAGGACGGGCGCGGGGCGCTGGGCGGGCTGCCGATCGGGGCCGCGGCGCTGGCGGTCGTGGGCGCGGTCGCGGCGATCGTCGGGATCAACCGCAGGCTCTCGGAGTTCCGGTGACAGGGGGAGCGATGACTCGGAAGGACCCGGGGGCGGACCGGCCGCGCCGGCTGCGCGGCTGGGGCGGGGTGAGCGCCATGGCGGCGGCGTGCGCGCTGACGGCGTCGCTGACCCTGCTGCCGCTCTCCCACGGCACCAAGGACGCACTGGGCGCGGAGACGTCGGGCGCGGGCACGGCGCACGCCGTCCAGGCACGGGCCGACGACTGCACGGACCCGGAGGCCAGCCTGCCGCCGTCGGGCGCCGACGGCCCGGCCATCGAGAAGATCAAGAAGCGCGGCAAGCTGATCGCCGGCGTGGACCAGAACAGTTTCCAGTGGGGCTTCCGCAACCCGGAGTCCGGTGATCTGGAGGGCTTCGACATCGATCTGGTGCGGGCACTGGCCAAGGACATCCTGGGCAGCCCGGACAAGGTGATCTTCCGGGCGATCCCGACCAACCAGCGCATCGCCGCGCTGGAGAACGACAAGGTCGACGTCGTCGTGCGGACCATGACGATCAACTGCGCCCGGCTGAAGCAGGTCTCGTTCTCCACGGCGTACTTCCAGGCCGGCCAGCAGGTCCTCGCCCCGAAGGCGGATTCGGCGATCACCGGTTTCAACTCCTCGCTGGCCGGCAAGCGGATCTGCACCGCCGAGGGGTCCACGGCCTACGAGGCGCTGGAGAAGGAGTCGTTCGGCTCGGTCTACAAGGACGAGCACGACGGCACCGCCGCCGACGAGGACCTGCTGACCGTGCCCAACCAGCTGGACTGCCTGGTGCGGCTCCAGATGGGCGAGGTCGACGCGGTCGTCACGGACAACGCCCTCGCGGCCGGACAGGCCGCGCAGGACCCGGCGGTGGAGCTGAAGGGCGACCCCTTCACCACCGAGTACTACGGCGTGGCCGCGAAGAAGGGGGCGGACGATCTGGTGGCCCGGGTCAACCAGGTGCTCGTCGACTACCGCGCGGGCGGGGCGAACAGCGCCTGGATGCGGTCCTACCGCGCCTGGCTGGAGGACGGCCTGCCCGGGATCAAGGGCCCGCCGGCGCCGAAGTACCGGTCCTAGCACGCCTCCGGAGGTCCCGCCGGGACCGCGGACCGGGGCCAGACTGTAGGAACGCGGGTACCCGGACCGCGGATGGGCAGTACGGATCCTGCCGGGCCCCGCCCGGCGGGGAGATGCGGAGAGGTGATCGATGGGCGTCGCGGGCCCCTTCCCCAGCTACGCGGCCCGGCCTCCCGGTCCGGTCATGGACCGGGACGAGGCCGACCGCGCGCTGGCCCGGCTCGGTGCGGAGCACGAGGCGATCGAGACCTCGCTCCTCGCGCTTCAGGACCACGCCGGCCGCCGGCTTCTGGAGGGTGCCGAGCTGACCGGTGTCACCCGCGAGCGGTGGGCCGGCACCGAACAGGCGATCACCCTGCTCTGGGCGTACTTCGACGCGTACACCGGCGCGCTGGACCGGGCGCGCACGATACGGGCCAGGCGGCGCCAGCCCAACCGCGAGGACCTGGTGGCCCTCACCGAACTCCTGCGCGACCAGGGCGTCACCGTGGCGCACGCCGCGGGCGCCCAGGACCCCGCGGCCGGTCCGGCCCGGCTCTCCGAGCGCTTCTCGCTGGAGGAGCTGGTCGGCCGGATGAACGAGCTGTACGCGCGCTCGCTCGACATGGTCGTCGCCTCGGACGCGGTGTGGTCGGCGATGCCCGCCCGGATAGACCTGCTCGCCGCCGAACTGCGCCGCACCCACTCGCTGGCGCATTCGGTGGGCGTCCGGCCCGGGGAGCATCCGGCGGGCGACGATCTGGACGCCATCACCGAGGAGCTGGCGACGCTGCGCAGGCAGGTGGTCTCCGATCCGCTGGCCTTCTGGCTGCCGGGGCCCGGCAGTTCGGCGCCGGGCGGCGGCCGTCCGGACACCGCGCGCTACGACTGGGCGGCCCGCGCGCTCGACGAGGTGCGCCGGGAGGTCGAGGCCGTGCTCGGGGTCCGGCAGGACGCCGAGCAGCGGCTGGTCCAGCTGCGGGACGTCCTCTCCCGGGCCGACCGCACCCTGGCGGAGGCCAGGGCGGCGCGCGGCGAGGTGCTGGCGAAGATCGCCGCCTCCGAGGTGCCGGTGGTCAACGGCCCGCCGACCGTCCTCCAGGAGCGGCTGGCCGCCGCGTCCGAGTACCGCAGGCACGCCCAGTGGCACCGGCTGTCGCCGCTGCTGGACGCGCTGGAGCGGCAGGCGGAGGAGGAACTGGAGCGGGCCCGGGAGCAGTTGACGGCGGTGACCGCGCCGCTGGCCGTGCGGGCGGAACTGCGCGGCCGGCTCGACGCGTACAAGGCGAAGGTGGCCCGGCACGGGCTGGCCGAGGATCCGGTGCTGATCGAGCGGTACGACGCGGCGCGCCGGATGCTGTGGAGCGCGCCGTGCGATCTGCGGGTCGCGGCGGGGGCGGTGCAGCGCTATCAGGACGCGGCGCTGGACCTGATGGCCGGGCGGGGGCCCTCGGGGCCCGAGGACCGGCGGGGCCCCGCGTGAGGGGCCCTGAGCCCCGGGCGCACGGGGTGCGCGGGGTGCGCGCGACGGGTAGTGACGGAGCATCGTGGCCGGTTCGGCTCCGGGGCGGACAGGGGGAATGACGATGAGTACACAGTGCCAGCGCCCCGCGTGCGAGGGCAGCTACGAGGACATGGGCGGCGGTGAGCTGTACTGCGACACCTGCGGGCTGGCGCCGGTCGTCTCGCCGAGCGGGATGATCGCCTCGCCGCCCACGGGCGTCGCGGGCGGCGGCCGGGGCAGCAACAGTTCCTCGGCGCGGAGCAGTTCGCAGGCCTCGTCGCGGTCGGCGCACTCCTCGCGCTCCTCCCGCTCCTCGACCTCGCGCCGTTCGGTGTCGGGGCGGCTGTCGCGCGCCCTGTCGGGCCGCAGCACCTCGCGTTCGGTCTCGGTGCGCTCCTCGGCCAAGTCGACGAACGCGTCGGGCCGCAACCGGCTGGGCGCCGGTCTGGTGCTCGTCCCGGACGTGCCGCGCCCCGATCCGCGGACCGCCGTGATGGAGAACCCGGAGGTGCCCGAGCGCAAGCGGTTCTGCTCGCGGTCGGACTGCGGGGCTCCGGTGGGCCGGGCCCGGGGCGAGCGGCCGGGGCGGACGGAGGGCTTCTGCACCAAGTGCGGCCACCCGTACTCCTTCGTGCCCAAGCTCCACGAGGGCGATGTGGTGCACGGGCAGTACGAGGTCGCCGGATGCCTGGCGCACGGCGGGCTCGGCTGGGTGTACCTGGCGGTGGACAAGGCGGTCTCGGACCGGTGGGTGGTCCTCAAGGGCCTGCTGGACACGGGTGACCAGGACGCGATGGCGGCGGCCATCTCCGAGCGCCGCTTCCTCGCGGAGATCGAGCACTCCAACATCGTCCGGATCTACAACTTCGTCGAGCACCTGGACCAGCGGACCGGTTCGCTCGACGGCTACATCGTCATGGAGTACGTGGGCGGCAAATCGCTCAAGGAGATCGCCAACGAGCGCCGTACGCCGGCCGGCAAGCGGGACCCGCTCCCGGTGGAGCAGGCCTGTGCGTTCGGCATCGAGGCGCTGGAGGCGCTGGGCCATCTGCACAGCCGCAACCTGCTGTACTGCGACTTCAAGGTCGACAACGCGATCCAGACCGAGGACCAGCTGAAGCTGATCGACATGGGCGCGGTGCGCCGGATGGACGACGAGGAGTCGGCCATCTACGGCACGGTGGGCTACCAGGCCCCCGAGGTCGCCGAGGTGGGCCCGTCGGTCGCCTCCGACCTGTACACGGTCGCGCGGACCCTGGCCGTCCTGACCTTCGACTTCCAGGGCTACACGAACGTGTTCGTGGACTCGCTGCCGGACCCGGACAACATCGAGGTGTTCCGCACCTACGAGTCCTTCTACCGGCTGCTGGTGCGGGCCACGGACCCGGACCCGGCGCGCCGGTTCGCCTCGGCCGTGGAGATGGCGGAGCAGCTGACCGGGGTGCTGCGCGAGGTGGTGTCGCTCCAGACGGGGCGGCCGCGCCCGGCGCTGTCGACGCTGTTCGGCGCGGAGCTGCGGGTCACCGACACGGAGCTTTTCGCCGAGCAGACCGGGGAGGTCTCGCGGCTGGGCGCCAGGGCCCCGGAGTCCGGCGGCCGGTTCGGGCGGCGCGGCCGGTCCGCGCCCGTGGCGGCACCCGCCGCGCCCGCGCAGCCGCTCGCGGCCCCGGTCCCGGGCGCGCTGCCGTCCGCCCCGCCGCCCGGTTTCACCGCCGGGGCCGGACCGGTGCCCTCCACGGCCACCCATGTGCGCGGCGGCGCCCCGGGCAACGGCGGCGCCCCGCCTCCCGTACCGCCGCAGCCCGTCATCCCGGCGCCCCGGGCGGCGGTCGCGGCCTCCGTCCCGGTGGCCGCGGGACCGGGGCCCCGGCTGGCCGGGCTGGACGTGCGCGCGACCTCGCTGGCGCTGCCGGTGCCGCGGGTCGACGCGGCCGACCCCAACGCGGGGTTCCTGGCCGGGGTGATGGCCTCGGCCCCCGCCGAACTGATCTCCGCACTGCGGGCGGTGCCCGCGGCCTCGCTGGAGACCCGGCTGCGCGAGCTGCGGGCCTGTCTGGAGATGGGTGACGTCGGCACGGCGGTGGAGACGCTGACCGCGCTGGAGACGAAGCACCCGGACGACTGGCGCGTGGTCTGGTACCGGGGCCTCACCTCCCTGGTGACCGGCGACCGGGAGAACGCGGCGCTGTCCTTCGACGCGGTGTACGACGCGTTCCCCGGGGAGCCCGCGCCCAAGCTGGCGCTGGGGATCTGCGCGGAGGTGCTGGGCCAGCTGGACAACGCCGCCGAGTACTACCGGCTGGTGTGGATGACCGATCCGAGCTTCGTCAGCGCGGCGTTCGGTCTGGCCCGGGTGCAGCTGGCCGCCGGGGACCGGCCGGGTGCGGTGCGGACGCTGGAGTCGGTGCCGGAGGCGTCGATCCACTACACGGCGGCCCGGGTGGCCGCGGTGCGGGCGAGACTGCGGGAGCGGGCCCCGGACGAGCCGCTGATGGCGGATCTGACGGCGGCCTCGGACCAGGTGTCGGGGCTGGCCGGGCTGGGACTCGACGCGGTGCGCCGGGAGCGGCTGTCGGCCGAGGTGCTGGGCACCGCCCTGGACTGGGTACTCTCCGGGAGTCCCGCGGCCCGTGCCCCGGACCCGCAGTCCGCTCCGTACGCCGGGGCGCAGGGGCCGAGGACGCTGCTCGGCAGTGAGGTGGACGAGCGCGGCCTGCGTTTCGGGCTGGAGCGTTCGTACCGGATGCTCGCCCGGCTTGCGGAGCCCGGCGACGAGAGGATCGAACTGGTGGAGCGGGCCAACCGTTTCCGCCCCCGAACGTGGGTGTGAACATGGAGCAGAACCACCAGGCGTCCGCCCTGTCGATGTGCCCCGGCTGCGCGGAGCCGCTGGAACCGGGTGACCTGTTCTGCGGTGCGTGCGGGTACGACCTCTCGGCCGTCCCCGAGCCGCCGCCGGACCGTCCGACCGTCGCCATCACCACGCCGGGCCCGGCGGCGCCCCCGGCCGCGCCGGCGAACGCGCCCGAAGGGGCGGCGGACTCGGGCGACTTCGAGCTGGCCGCGCCCGCCGCGCCGCCCGTGCCCGCCGCACCGGCCGCCCCGACGGCCGATCCGCGGACCGATCCGTCGCCCGCCCCGGCGGCCGGCGGCAAGGTCTGCGTGGCCTGCCGGGCCGGCCGGGTCGACGACGACGGCTACTGCGAGAACTGCGGCCACGCCCAGCCGCGCGAGCGCGACCACATGGAGCTGGAGCTCGGTTCGGTCGCGGCGGTCAGCGACCGGGGGCTGCGCCACCACCGCAACGAGGACTCCTTCGCGGTGTCGACCACCGCGCTGCCGGACGGCACCCCGGCCGTCGTCGCGATCGTCTGCGACGGGGTGTCGTCGGCGAGCCGCCCCGACGAGGCCTCGGCCGCCGCCGCGACCGCGGCCAACGAGTCGCTGCTGGAGGCGCTGCCGCGCGGCACACACCCGCAGCAGGCGATGCACGAGGCGATCGTCGCCGCCGCCGAGGCGGTCAACGTGCTGGCCCTGGACCCGTCCGGGGCGCCGGAGCACGAGCCGCACCGCCACCAGAACGCTCCGGCGTGCACCCTGGTCGGCGCGGTCGTGGCCAACGGGCTGCTGGTCGTGGGCTGGGTCGGCGACAGCCGGGTGTACTGGGTGCCCGCCGACCGCACCGGCCCGCCGGCCCGGCTCACCGAGGACGACTCGTGGGCCGCGCAGATGGTCGCGGCCGGGCTGATGAACGAGGCGGAGGCGTACGCGGACGAACGTGCCCACGCCATCACCGGCTGGCTCGGCGCGGACGCCTATGAACTGGAGCCGCACACCGCCTCGTTCAAACCGGACCGGCCGGGCGTGGTCGTGGTCTGCACGGACGGGCTGTGGAACTACGCGGAGGGGGCCGCCGAGATGGCCGCCGCGATGCCCGCCGAGGCGTACGAACGACCGCTGCACGGTGCTCAGGTGCTGGTGGGCCACGCGCTCGACGGCGGGGGCCACGACAACGTAACAGTGGCCCTGGTGCCGTTCGCCGTACCGGCGCAGGGGGCAGGATCCGCCTACAGCAGGGGGTGAGTCCCGTTCCGTCCGCGCCCGGCGGCAGCGCCGGCCACGCCCCCACGACGTCTTTTGTCCGTAAAACGGCCTCCACGTGACGAGTGGAGCCTCAAGGAGCCGATCAGATGGCCAACTTCTCCAAGTCGAACGTGCCGCAGTTCTCCGTCGAGGTGTACCAGAACGAGTACCTGCCCGAGGGCGGCCGCGAGGTCAACGGGATCATCACCGTCACCTCCACCGGTGGCGGCACCACGGGCGGTGTTCCGCTGACGGGCGGCGCGGCCGGGGCGGCGGTGGTGATCATGGTCGACTGCTCGGGGTCCATGGACTATCCGCCGACGAAGATGCGCAACGCCCGGGACGCGACGGCCGCGGCGATCGACACCCTGCGCGACGGCACCTCCTTCGCCGTGGTCGGCGGGACGCACGTGGCCAAGGAGGTCTACCCGGGCAACGGCCGCCTGGCGGTCGCGGACGCCACGACCCGGGCCCAGGCCAAGGAGGCGCTGCGCCGGCTCAGCGCGGGCGGCGGCACGGCGATCGGTACCTGGCTGCGGCTGGCCGACCGGCTGTTGGGCGCCGCGGACGTGGAGATCCGGCACGGGATCCTGCTGACCGACGGGCGCAACGAGCACGAGTCGCCCGAGGACCTGAAGGCCGCGCTCGACTCCTGCGCCGGCCGGTTCACCTGTGACGCGCGCGGTGTCGGCACCGACTGGGAAGTGAAAGAGGTCACAGGGATCGCCTCCGCGATGCTGGGCACCGCCGACATCGTGGCCGATCCCTCGGGACTCGCCGCGGACTTCACGCGGATGATGGAGAACGCGATGGGCAAGGAGGTCGCGGACGTGGCGCTGCGGCTCTGGACCCCGGTCGGCGTGGAGATCAAGTTCGTCAAGCAGGTCGCGCCGACGGTCGCCGAACTGACCGACCGCCGCACCGAGGCGGGGCCGCGGGCGGGCGACTACCCCACCGGTTCCTGGGGCGACGAGTCCCGCGACTACCACGTCTGCGTACGGGTCCCGGAGGCCGGCATCGGCCAGGAGATGCTGGCGGCCCGGGTCTCGCTCATCCTTCCCGACCCCGCCGGCGGAACGCCGCAGACGCTCTCGCAGGGGCTGGTACGGGCGGTGTGGACGGACGACATGGCGGCCTCGACCTCCATCAATCCGCAGGTGGCGCACTACACGGGTCAGGCGGAACTGGCACAAGTGATCCAGCAGGGTCTCGATGCCCGCAAGTCGGGAGACTTCGACGGGGCGACGGCCAAACTCGGCCGCGCGGTGCAGTTGGCATCGGCGTCCGGGAACGAGGACACTGCGAAACTGCTTTCGAAGGTGGTAGACGTCGTCGACGCGGCGACGGGTACTGTGCGACTGAAGGCGAAGGTCGCGGAAGCGGACGAGATGACCCTCGAAACGCGCTCCACCAAGACCGTTCGCGTCAAGAAGTAATCCCGCCACCGGCACCGACGAGCCGCCCGGCCGACGAGGTCCGGGCGGCTGCGCACGAAGAAAAATGACGGCCCCCGCGGCCGGACGAGGAAGGAGGGAAGCGCCGACATGCCGACCTGCCCGAACGGACACCAGTCGGGTTCCGAGGACTGGTGCGAGGTCTGCGGCCACCGCATGGCCGGACCGGGCGCGCCCGCGGGCGCGGTGCCCCCGCCGCCTCCCCCGCCGCCCGCGCCCGGCTACGGATATCCGCAGCCCCAGGGGCCCGACGCGACCCAGCAGGCCGAACTCTGCCCCCAGTGCCGCACCCCGCGCGAGGCCATGGCCCCGTTCTGCGAGGAGTGCCGCTGGAACTTCCTGACGAACACGGCCACGTCGTACACCCCGCTGGCGCCGCAGCCGGGCGCCCCGGGAGCAGGTCCGGTCCCCGGGCTCAACCTCCCGCCGGGCTTCCAGGCCCAGCAGCCTCCGGGCCCGCCGCAGCAGCGCGACCCCTTCGACTACCAGAGCTCGCGGCCCTCGCAGATGAACCGGCCGGCCGAGCCGCTCTCCTCGGGTCCCGACCGCCCCGGTCCGCAGGGTCCGGGACCGGGTCCGGGTCCGTTCCAGCCGCAGGGCCAGCAGGGGCCGCCGCCTCCGCCGCCGTTCCAGCAGCAGGGGCCGCAGGGCGGTCCGCAGGGCGCGCCGCCCGGATTCCCGCAGGGGCAGCAGCACGCCCAGCAGCAGAACTCGCCGCAGGGCTCGCCCCCGCCGCCGTTCCAGCAGCAGGCCGCGGCTCCCGCGTTCCAGCAGCAGACGGCCCCCCCGGTCTTCGAGCAGCCCGGCCCGCCGGCCCCGCCGCAGCCGCAGGCCCCGCAGGCCGGCGGTGACGACTGGCTGCTCTCGCCGCCCTCGCAGGCGCAGGGCCCGCAGCAGCCGCCGTTCCCAGGCCCGAACCAGGGGCCGCACCAGGGCCCCGGCCCGAACCAGGGCCCGCACCAGGGCGCGGGCCAGGGACCGGTGCAGCCGCCGGCCCCGCAGTCCATGAACTGGACGGCGGTCATCGCCCCGGACCGTGAGTACTTCCTGGCGATGATGCAGCGCAGCGGCCCGGAGGCCACCGGGCTGAACCTGCCGGCGTACTCCCCCGAGCAGCAGCTGCCGCTCACCGGCACCCAGGTCACCATCGGCCGCCGCCGGCACAGCACGGGCGAGTCCCCGGACATCGACCTGTCGGTGCCGCCGGAGGACCCGGGCGTCTCGCACCAGCACGCGGTGCTGGTGCAGCAGCCGGACGGCAGCTGGGCCGTGGTGGACCAGAACTCCACCAACGGCACCACGCTGAACGGTGCCGAGGACCCGATCCAGCCCTATGTCCCCGTTCCGCTCCAGGACGGCGACCAGGTGCACGTCGGGGCGTGGACGACGATCAGGATCCGCCGGGACTGACGGCGGGCACACCTGGGCGGCCGGTACGGGAGGAGAGCTCCCGTACCGGCCGCCGTGCTGTGCGGGGGATCCTCCCCGGGCCCCCGTGTCCGGCGGCGGCGTCTGCGACCATGGACGGGTGACTGAGAATCCGCGCGACACGCTGCAGGAGCTGACCTTCTACGAGCAGGTCGGCGGCGAGGAGACGTTCCGCCGCCTGGTCCACCGCTTCTACCAGGGGGTGGCCGGGGACCCGTTGCTGCGGCCGATGTATCCGGAGGAGGACCTGGGCCCGGCCGAGGAGCGGTTCGCGCTGTTCCTCATGCAGTACTGGGGCGGCCCGCGCACCTACAGCGAGCGGCGGGGCCACCCCCGGCTGCGGATGCGGCACGCTCCGTTCCGGGTGGACCGGGCCGCGCACGACGCCTGGCTGGGCCATATGCGGGTGGCGCTGGACGAGCTGGGGCTCGCCCCGGAGCACGAGCGGCAGCTGTGGGACTACCTGACCTACGCGGCCGCCTCAATGGTCAACACCGAGGGCTGAGACCGGAATCCCTCACTCAGCGTGCGGGGCGGTCACGCGTGTGCGGAATGCGGTGCTCCGCAGTCGGATATCGATCACAATCCCATCAAGGTCTACCCAGGTCCGCACGTAAGCGGTTTCCCGGACGGACCGCCGTCTGACAGCATCCGTACGACGCGCCGGGGGGCGGGTGAGTGCGCTGCGAGTGCTGACAAGGGGGCCAGGTGACGGGGTTCGTCTTTCTGCGGGTGAGGGCCCACCGGCTCCTGCTGGCAGCCGCCGTCCTGGCCGTCCTGCTCACCACCTCGGTGCTGGCGGCGCTCACCGCCTTCTCCGGCTCCATCGGTGACGCCGCGCTGCGCCACACGCTCACCCACCGCTCCGCCGCCTCCGCCACGCTGACCGTCTCGGCGCCGGTGGAGCCCGCCGAGCGGGACGCCGCCGACGCGACCGCGCGCCGCACCGCCCGCACCACCTTCGACGGGCTCCCGGTCACCGTACGGACCCTGGAGTCCACCGGCCCGTACGCGCTGCCGCGCAGCCTCCAGGACCCCGCCGCCCGCCGGGGCGACCCCGACCTCACGCACTTCGCCGCGCTGGACCGCAGCCGGATCCGGCTGGCCGGGGGCCGGCTGCCCGCGGCCGGTACCGGGAAGGCCGGGGCCCCCGTCGAGGTGGCGCTGCCCGTCGCCGCCGCCGACGCCCTCGGGCTGAAGCCCGGCGCCCGGATCGAGCTCACCGACCGGCTGAGCGGCCCGCCCGCCGAGATCCTGGTCACCGGCCTCTACAGGGCCGCCGACCAGTCCGATCCGTACTGGCAGCTCGACGATCTCGGCGGGCGCGGGGTCCGCAAGGTCGTCTTCACGACCTACGGCCCGCTGCTCACCGATCCGGCGCAGCTCGCCTCCGGCCGGCTCAGCACCGGCGAGACGTCCTGGCTGGCCACCGCCGACTTCCGTACCGTCACCACCGACCGGATGGACGCGCTGCACGACGCGGCGACCTCCGGGCCCAAGAAGCTGCTGGCCTCGCCCGAGTTCCGCACCGGGGCCACCGCGCAGACCTCTCTGCCCACCGTCCTGGAGCAGATCGACCGCTCGCTGCTGGTCTCCCGTTCGACGCTGACGATCGTGGCGGTGCAGCTGGTCCTGCTCGCCGGTTACGCGCTGCTGCTGGTGGCCCGGCTGCTCAGCAGCGAGCGCGGCGGCGAGACCGAACTCCTGCGGGCGCGCGGCGGATCGCGGGCCCGGATCACCTCGCTGGCGGCGATCGAGGCACTGCTGCTCGCGCTGCCGGCCGCTGTCGTCGCCCCGCTGCTCTCCGGCCCGCTGACCCGGCTCCTCGCGGACCGCAGCGACCTCTCCCGGATCGGGCTGCGGCTGGACTCCGGGGTCACCGGCCAGGTGTGGCTGACCGCCGCCGTCACCGCGCTCGCCTGCGCGCTGGCCGTGGTCGCCCCGGCCCTCGCGGCCAGCGCCGGGACCCGCCGCTCCACCCGCGCCGCCGCGCTGCCCGGACCGGTGCGGGCCGGCGCGGACGTGGCCCTGCTGCTGATCGCGGCCGTGGCGTACTGGCAGCTGGACCGGCAGACCAAGGGGTCGGGCGGCGGCGCGCTGAGCGGCGACCGCGAGGGCAACCTCGGCGTCGATCCGCTGCTGGTGGCGGCGCCCGCCCTGGCCCTGCTCGCCGGGACCGTGCTGACACTGCGGCTGCTGCCGCCGGCCGCGAAGCTCGCCGAACGCCGCGCCGCGGGCGGCCGGGGCCTGGCCACGGCACTGGCCGGCTGGCAGTTCAGCCGCCGCCCGCTGCGCGGAGCCGGTCCGGTGCTGCTGCTGGTCCTCGCGGTGGCCATGGGCATGCTGGCGATCGGCCAGAGCGCCTCGTGGAACCGTTCGCAGAGCGACCAGGCGGACTTCCGGGCCGGTGCCTCGGTCCGGATGACCGGAGCGGTGAGCGGGGACCCGGCGAAGGCCGGGGCGTACGGCTCGCTGCCCGGTGTCCGGGACGCGGCGCCCGCCTTCCGCACCACGGTGGACCTGTCCGGCGAGCGCACCGCCGAGGTCCTCGCCCTGGACACCGCGCACGCCGACGAGCACCTCATGATGCGCGGCGACCTGGCCAACGGCACGGTGGACGGGCTCTTCGGCACCCTGACCCCGCCGAAGGCCGCCCGCACCGGGCTGGTCCTGCCGAAGGACAGCACCCGCCTCCTCTTCGACGTACGGATATCCGCCGACGATGCCCCCGGGAAGGCCTCGCCGTCCGGGATGACGCCCGTTCTCTCGGTCTCCCTGGAGGACCGCTACGGGCTGCCCTACCGCATCGCGGTCGGGTCCGTCCCGGTGGACGGGAAGGCGCACCCGGTCTCCCTCGCCGTGGCCCCGGCCGGCGGCTTCGCCGTCACCGGGATCGAACTGAGCGACAAGCAGCCGGTGGCCCGCCCGGAGTCGCACCGGCTGACCGTGAGCGCGCTGCGTACCACCGCGGCCGACGGCACCGAGCACCCGGTCCCGGTCCCGGACGGCTTCCGCTGGCAGGGCGCGGTGACCGCGGACTCCTTCGGCGACGTGAAGCCGGGAGCCGCGATCGTCCCGACCGCCTCGGCCGACGCCCCGCTCGCCGTCACCTACTCCACCGGATCGGTCGGTGCCGAAGAGGCGGTGTACTCGGTGCCCGTGCTCGGGGTGCGGCTCACCGCGGCCCGGCCCAAGGCACCGGCCCTCAACGCCGTGGCCACGACCGCCTATCTGAAGGCGACCGGGGCGAAGGCCGGCCAGGAGATCGATGTGACCCTGGCCGGCGAGACGGTCCGGGTGACGCTCACCCGTGTCGTGGACCGGCTGCCCACCACCGGTCCCGGCTCGGGCTCCTCCGCGGCCTCGGCCGAGTCCCAGCGGGCCAGGGACGGCGGGGCGCTCCTGCTGGACCTGCGCTCCCTCGGCCGGGCCTTCGCCGACCGCCCGACCGCCCGGCTGACCGCCACCGAGTGGTGGCTGAGCACCGAGCCCGGCCGGACGGCGGAGGTGGCCGCCGCGCTGCGCAAACTGCCCGACACCGACCCCGCCCAGGTCCTGGTGCGCGACGAGATCGCCGACGACCTGGTCAGCGACCCGCTGGGGGCCGGGCCGCAGTCCGCGCTCCTCGCGGTCGCGGTGATCGCCGCCGCCCTGGCCGCGGTCGGCTTCGCGGTGGCCGCGGTCGGCTCGCAGCGGGAGCGGTCCGCCGAGTTCGCCGTGCTGCGGGCGCTGGGGACGCCGCGCCGCCAGCTGGCCCGGATGACCGCCGCCGAACAGGGCGTGCTCATCGCGATCGCGCTGCTGGTCGGGGCGCTGCTCGGGGCCCTGCTGACCCGGGCGGTCGTGCCGTTGATCGTGCTGACCGGGCAGGCCGCCCAGCCGGTGCCGCCGGTGCTGGTGCAGCTGCCGGCCGGACAGGTCGCGGCGCTGCTGGCCGGGGTCGCCGTCGCACCGCTGCTCATCGTCGCGGCCCTGGCACTGCGCCGCCCCGACCCCGCGATATCGCTGCGCACCCAGGGGGACAACTGACATGAGCGCCCGACCGAGACTCCCCCGCGCCGCGACCGCCTGCGCCCCCTGGGTCCGCACCCGGCTGCGCACGGCTCCCGGAACCGCCTGCGCGTTCGCCCTGCTGGTGCTGGTGACCGCGTTCCTCGCCGCCGCCTTCCCCCGGTCCGTCGACGCCTACGAGACCAAGGGGCTCCGCCACGACCTGGGCGCCGTCACCCCGGCGCGCAGCGTGCTGGAGGTGAGCGCCCCCCAGCCCGGACTGGAGCTGCGCCCGGAGTCCCGCGAGGCCGCGGTGCGCCAGGACACGCTGGCCACCGTCCACGGCGAGATCCTGAAGCGGCTGCCCGATCCGGTGCGCGCCGACACCGCCGAGTCGGCGTACGGGATGCGCACCTCGACGCCGATCGGGGCGCACGAGCCGTGGTTCCCTCGTCCGTACGGTCTGGACCCGGAGCTGACGTACGTCACCCAGTCCGGTCTCTCCGACCACGCCACCCTGCGCACCGGCACCTGGCCGGCCGTGCACGGCCGGGTGACCCTGGAGAGCCGGGAGGTCGAGGCGGCCGTCACCGAGGCGACCGCGAAGGCGCTGCGGATCAAGGCCGGCGCGACGATCGCCGTCCCCACCCGGGGCGACGACATCCTGACCGTACGGATCACCGGCATCGTCGCCCCCAAGAACCCCGGGGGTTCCTACTGGTCGGCCGAACCGCTGCTGCGGACGCCCTCGCTGGTGGCCAAGCCCACCAAGGAGACGCCGCGCTACTACTGGATCGCCGCGCTGCTGCTCCCGCCGGACGCCGGACCCGCCCTGCTCTCCACCACCGGGCAGCCCGAGGTGTACTGGCGGATCGCGCCCGACGGCTCACGGCTGACCGCGCTGGACGTGCCGGAGTTGCGGACCTCCGTGGCCTCGCTGGAGGGCGGCCCCGGGCTGCTGGCCGTGCGTGACGTGGCCGGTTCCACGGCGACCGTGGCGACGGACCTGGACGAGGTCCTGACCGCGTACGACGGGATGCGGTCCGCGATCCAGCCGGTCGTCACCGTCGCCGCCGTCGGCATCGGCGCGGTGGCCGTCGTGGTGCTGCTGATGACGGGCGGGCTGCTGGCGAGCCGCCGGCACTCCGAACTCGCCCTGCTGCGGGCCCGCGGCGGCTCGCTGAAGGGCATCGGCGGCCGGCTCCTCGCGGAGACCGCCGTCACCGCCGTGCCCGCCGGGGCGCTCGGGCTGCTCCTCGCCGTGGTCACCGTCGGCGAGGCCCGGCTGTGGCCGGCGGCGATCGGCGCCGGGGCGGTCGTCGTCCTCGTCTGCGCCGCGCTCCCGCTGCGCACGGCCCTGCTGCACCGCACCCCGCAGACCCATGTCGACCGGGACGATCTGGCGACCGCCCGCCCGTCCCGCCGGCGCACCGTCGCCGAACTGACCCTCATGGTCCTGGCCGTCGGCGCCGTCGCCGCGCTGCGCCGCCGCGGCACCGGCGCCGAGGGCGGCACCGATCTGCTGGTCAGCGCCGCACCGGTGCTGGTCGGGCTAATCGCCGCGGTGGTGCTGGTCCGGCTCTACCCGCTGCCGCTGCGGCTGGCCCTGCGGTCGGTGTCCCGGCTGCGCGGGGCGGTCGGCTTCCTGGCGCTGGCCCGCGCCGGACGCACCTCGGCCACCGGCACCCTGCCGCTGCTCGCCCTGCTGGTCGCGCTGACCACGGCGGCCTTCGGCGGTTCGGTCCTGGCGGGGGTCGCGGACGCCCGCGACTCGGCCGCGGTCCGGGCCACCGGCGCGGACGCCCGGGTCAGCGGCGAGGCCGACTCCGTCCCGCTGTCGGACGGGCTGATCCGGGCGGTGGAGAAGACCGCCGGGGTGCGGGGCGTCGCCCGGATCCAGGTGGAGTACGGGGTGGCGCTGCCGCCCGCGGAGAACGGCATCGAGGACGCCAAGGGCACCACCCTGATCGGCGTCGACCCGGAGACGTACGCCGCGCTGGCCCGCTCCACCGGGCTCGGCTCCTTCTCCGCCGGCCGGCTGAAGGGGAAGGGCCCGGCGGTGCCCGAGGGGACGCTGCCGCCCAAGGACCGGATCGTGCCGGCCCTGGTCTCGCCGTCCGTCGCCGAACGCCTCGGCGAGAAGCCGCGCGACCTCCAGTCGCTGGCCGGGGACTTCAGGGTGGAGGTCGCCGGCACGGTGACGCGGACGCCCGCCGTCGACGGCAGCTCCTTCATCGTCGTGGACTCGGCCCAGCTCACCCACCGGAAGACCACGACCCTGCTGCTGACCGGCTCCGCGCTGGACGCCAAGGCGCTGCGCGCGGCGGCCCGGGACTCGGGCCAGACCTTCGCCGTACAGCTGCGCGCCGAGGAACGCGCCACCTACGTCGACACCCCGATGCAGTCCGGCGCGGAGCGGATCTACCTGGCGGCGATCGTCGCCGGTGCCGGGTACGCCCTGCTCGCCGTCCTGCTCTCGCTGCTCCAGACCGCGCCGGAGCGCACCACGCTGCTCGCCCGGCTGCGGACCATGGGGCTGACCTCCCGCCAGGGCGGCCGGCTGCTGGGCTTCGAGGCCCTGCCGCAGGCGCTGCTGGCGGCCGGCGGCGGGCTCCTCGTCGGCTGGGCGACCATCGCCCTGCTGGCCCCGGGCATCGACCTGGTGCGCCTGGCCCTCTCGTCCGGGCCCGGCGCGGGCCTGCTCGACACCGCACCGCTGCGTACCGATCCGTGGTCGCTGGTCCTCCCGGCGCTCGGCGTCATCGTCCTGACCGGGGCGGTGGCGGGCGTGCAGGCCTGGTGGGCCGGGCGCCGCGGATCGATCACCGAACTCAGGGCAGGAGACTCCCGATGACGACTCCGTCGACCGATTCCACGCTCGCCGAGCTCGAACAGCGGGCGACCGCCCGCCGCGACCGGCCCTCCTACGGGCACGACGCGCTGATCGCCTGCGACCGGCTGGTCCGCATCTTCACCACGGACGGGGTGGAGGTGCAGGCCCTCCAGGGGCTGGACCTGCTGGTCGCCGAGGGCGAGCTGCTGGCGCTGGTCGGCGCGTCCGGCAGCGGCAAGTCGACCCTGATGAACATCCTGGCCGGTCTCGACGAGCCGACCGCCGGGGCGGCGAAGGTCGCGGGCTGCGATCTGCTGTCCATGGGGCAGAAGGAACGGCTGCGCTACCGCCGGGACATCGTCGGCTTCGTCTGGCAGCAGACCGCCCGCAACCTCCTGCCGTACCTGACGGCGGTCCAGAACGTCACCCTGCCGATGCAGTTGCGCGGCCGGGGCCGCACCCGCGAGCGCACCGCGCGCGCCGAGTCGCTGCTGAAGATGCTGGAGGTCGAGGACTGCCGGGACAAGCGCCCGCAGCAGATGTCGGGCGGTCAGCAGCAGCGGGTGGCGATCGCCGTCTCACTGGCCAACTCCCCCTCGGTGCTCCTCGCGGACGAGCCGACCGGTGAGCTGGACTCGGCCACCGGCGAGCAGGTCTTCGCCGCGTTCCGCCGGGCCAACGAGGAGCTTGGCACGACGATCGTGATCGTCACCCACGACCAGGCGGTCGCCAACGAGGTCCGCCGTACGGTCGCCATCCGGGACGGCCGTACGTCGTTCGAGGTGCTGCGGCGTACCGAGGTGGACGCGGCGACCGGCCAGGAGTCCCAGGTGGCGCGCGAGTACGCGATGCTCGACCGGGCCGGCCGGCTCCAGCTGCCCGCGGACTACACGGAGGCGCTGGGCATGGAGCACCGGGTGATGCTGGAGCTGGAGCAGGACCACATCGGCGTGTGGCCGGACGGCCCCAAGCCGGAATGACCACCTCCGGACCGGCTCCGGACCCGGTCCGGGCCGGCTCGGGGTCGTCTCCGGACCGGCTCCGTACCGGCTATAGGATCCGCGCATGACGACGTCCGAACGCGAGATCACCGAGCCGGTCGACCTCTGTCTGCCCGACGGGCGGCTGAACCCGGACGCCGTCGGCTGGTCCCGGCGGCCGCTGCACCGGACCCGGCTGCCCGGCTGGGGCCGCACCAAGCGGTGGGAGTACTGGTGCGTGACGACGCCCACCCATCTGGTGGCGCTGACCGTCAGCGATCTCGACTTCCTGGCCCTGAACACGGTCTATCTGCTGGAGTACGCGCCGGGCGGGCTGGAGACGGAACGCTCCGCCATCGTCCCCGGCGGCTTCGGCGTCCACCTGCCCGACGCGGTGGCGGGCGCGCCCGGTGTTCCGCCCGTGGTGGTGGGCCCGGAGCGGCCGTCCTCGGGCAAGGTCCGGATCGAGATCCGCGACGAGCCCGGCGGCACCCGCCTCAGGGCCCGCTGTCTCACCCCGGAACGCGTACCGCTGGAGGTCGATCTCCTGGTCGCCCGGCCGACGGGGCACGAATCGCTCTCCGTCGTGGTGCCGTGGAACGACCGGCGCTTCCAGTACACCTCCAAGCAGACCGCGCTCCCCGCCTCCGGCCGGGTCCGCGTCGGTGACGCCTTCCTGGACTTCGACGGGGACGACACCTGGGCGGTCCTGGACCACGGCCGCGGCCGCTGGCCGCGCACCGTCGACTGGAACTGGGGCGCCGCCTCCGGCCGCACCGGGGGCCGCACGGTGGGCCTCCAGTTCGGCGGCCGCTGGACCCGGGGCACCGGCTCCACGGAGAACGGCCTGTGCGTGGACGGCCGGCTCAGCAAGATCGGCGAGGAGCTGGAGTGGCGCTGGTCGGCGACCGACCCGCTCGCCCCCTGGACCGTCCGTACGCCGTCGTCCGACCAGGTCGACCTGACGTTCACCCCGTTCCACAACCGCAGCACCCGTACGGACGCGGGACTGATCGCCAACCGCACGGACCAGTGCTTCGGCCACTACGACGGGCGCGTCCGCACCGACGAGGGCGAGGAGATCCCGGTGGAGGGTCTGCTGGGCTGGGCCGAGGACGTCCATATGCGCTGGTAGCGCTCGGGGCGTGTACGGGCAGCCGTCAGCCGCCGACCGAGACGGCGAGGCCCCCGAGCCCGCCGCCCGCACCGGCACGCCGGACGGCGATCGAGCCGAAGGGGGTGCGCAGCCGCAGCCAGGTCCCGGCCGTGAGCAGGGCGACGGAGAAGTCCGGGGCTGCGCGCAGGAAGCCGAGCGCCTGGGCGGCGTGGACGGCACGCAGCGGCAGCTCGGTGTCCCCGACGGTGCGCGACCAGATCTCGCGTCCGATGAGGTCCCGCTCCGCGCGCGTGCGCCGTTCCTCGGGCAGGGCCTCGTCGCGGCGGCGGAACTCGGTCACGGCGGCGGTCAGCGCGGCGCGGAGGTCGAGGGGGCCGGGCAGGGTGCCGGGCGGCGCCTCGTGCCAGCCGCCGCGCGGAGGCAGCACCCCGGTCCAGGGCGGCCCGGTCACCGGCGCGGGCAGCCCGCCCGTACCGGCGGAGGGGCCTTCGGTGTCCAGCGATTCGAGCAGTTCGCCGGCCGACACCGTGACATCGAGGTCATGGCTGCCGTCCAGCCGTACCGCGCGGACCGCGAGCACCTCGAACGACGGCGGCCGGCCGAACACGGCCAGCGCGCCGCCGGACGCCTGGAGCCGTACGGCCGCGCCCCGGTCGTAGTGGAGCAGCCGGCCGAGGAAGGCCGCGAGATCCGCGGCCTCCCTCGGGTCGGCGAACAGCAGGGACTGCACGGGTGCGGTCATGCCGCCGCGGGCTCCTCGGCCAGGTACTCCTGGAGGAAGAGCCGCTCCTCGGCGGTGATCCGCCGGGGCCGCTCCGCGGCCAGGTCGTACGGGACGACGATCGTCGACGCACGGACGTAGACCTGCTCGGGGTCCTTGATCTCGTACGCGATCGTGAGCGACGCGGCACCGATCTTCGTGACCCAGGACTCGACGGTCACCGGCGCGTGCCGGTGGACCAGCGGGCGCACGTAGTCGATCTCGTGCCGGGCCACGACGGAACCGCCCGCGAAGGACGGCGAGCCGTCCCCCGGCGCCAGCCGGAACATGAAGTCGATGCGCGCCTCCTCCAGATAGCGGAGGAAGACCACGTTGTTCACGTGGCCGAAGGCATCCATGTCCGACCAGCGCAGCGGGCAGCTGTAGAGATGACGAGCCAAGACGATCAGCCTCGCGTGAGCTTCTTGTACGTGGCGCGGTGCGGACGGGCCGCGTCCGCGCCGAGCCGCTCGACCTTGTTCTTCTCGTACGACTCGAAGTTGCCCTCGAACCAGTACCACTTGGAGTCGCCCTCGTACGCCAGGATGTGCGTGGCGACGCGGTCCAGGAACCAGCGGTCGTGGGAGATGACCACGGCCGCGCCCGGGAACTCCAGCAGGGCGTTCTCCAGCGAGGAGAGGGTCTCGACGTCCAGGTCGTTGGTGGGCTCGTCGAGGAGCAGCAGGTTGCCGCCCTCCTTGAGCGTCAGCGCCAGGTTGAGGCGGTTGCGCTCACCGCCGGAGAGCACCCCGGCCGGCTTCTGCTGGTCCGGGCCCTTGAAGCCGAACGCGGACACATAGGCACGGGACGGCATCTCGACCTGGCCGACGTTGATGTAGTCCAGCTCGTCCGAGACGACGGCCCAGAGGGTCTTCTTCGGGTCGATGTTGGCGCGGGACTGGTCGACGTAGGAGATCTTGACCGTCTCACCGATCTTGATCGATCCGGAGTCGGGGGTCTCCAGGCCCTGGATCATCTTGAACAGCGTGGTCTTGCCCGCGCCGTTCGGACCGATGACGCCGACGATGCCGTTGCGCGGCAGCGTGAACGACAGGTCGTCGATGAGGACCTTGTCGCCGAAGGCCTTCGAGAGGTGCTCGACCTCGACGACGATGGAACCGAGGCGCGGCCCCGGCGGGATCTGGATCTCCTCGAAGTCCAGCTTCCGCATCTTGTCGGCCTCGGCCGCCATCTCCTCGTACCGGGCGAGACGGGCCTTGGACTTGGTCTGGCGGCCCTTGGCGTTGGACCGCACCCACTCCAGCTCTTCCTTGAGCCGCTTGGCGCGCTTCTCGTCCTTGCGGCCCTCGACCTTGAGGCGGGCGGCCTTCTTGTCGAGGTAGGTGGAGTAGTTGCCCTCGTACGGGTGCGCGCGGCCGCGGTCCAGTTCGAGGATCCACTCGGCGACGTTGTTCAGGAAGTAGCGGTCGTGGGTGACCGCGACGACGGCGCCGGCGTACTTGGAGAGGTGCTGCTCCAGCCAGTTGACCGACTCGGCGTCGAGGTGGTTGGTGGGCTCGTCGAGCAGCAGCAGGTCGGGGGCCTCGATGAGGAGCTTGCAGAGCGCGACGCGGCGCTTCTCACCACCGGACAGGTTGACGACCGGCCAGTCGCCGGGCGGGCAGCCCAGGGCGTCCATGGCCTGCTCCAGCTGGGCGTCCAGATCCCACGCGTTGGCGTGGTCCAGGTCCTCCTGGAGCTTGCCCATCTCCTCCATCAGCGCGTCCGAGTAGTCGGTCGCCATCAGCTCGGCGACCTCGTTGAACCGCTTGAGCTTGCCCATGATCTCGGCGGCCCCGTCCTGGACGTTCTCCAGGACGGTCTTGGTCTCGTCGAGCTCCGGCTCCTGCATGAGGATGCCGACGGTGAACCCGGGCGACAGGAACGCGTCACCGTTGGACGGCTGCTCCAGCCCCGCCATGATCTTCAGCACCGTGGACTTACCGGCGCCGTTGGGACCCACGACACCGATCTTCGCGCCGGGCAGGAAGTTCAGGGTGACGTCATCGAGGATCACCTTGTCGCCGTGCGCCTTGCGCGTCTTGCGCATGGTGTAGATGTACTCAGCCAAGAGAAACCGTCCGGCTATCGATGTGTGGGCAGATACACCCCATCTTGCCTGACGTCCATCCCCGGACGGAAATGGGTACCTCAGGGGCCTGTGACCTGCGGCGGAGTGCCCGGGGCCTTCTCGCTACCTGTCGTCGTTCGTCGTCGTTGGTCGTCGTTGGTCGTCGTTTACCGGCCCACAACCGGCCCGGCACCACGACCCCATCCGCAGGTCAGGGCCGTCGGTCGGCACGACCAACGGGACCATACGGCCGTGCCGACGTTGCCGTCACTGACCGCCGTCAGGCACCCTGCCGACGGCGAGTAGGTGAGAGCTGGCAGCGAGCAGCTCCGGGTACGGCTCCGCCATCCGCGCCGCCGTCATGGCAGAGGCAATCAGGTCATCCGTCGGCCCGTCGCCTGGCTGCTGCTCAGCCGCCTTCACGAGAGACCACGCCGGCCCCTCGATACCGAAGACCTGAACGTCCTGGAGGCCTGCGGCGGCCAGTTCCGCCACAAGCTCTTCGGCTCGGTGGAAGTACGACAGGGTGAATCCCCGAACGCCGTCATAGACGGACGTCTCCAGGATCTTGGAGACGGACGCTTGGATGCGTTCGGTGTGCAGGTGGGCATACGCCACGTGCTCGAAGAGCGACGCGTAGCGATTGATCGCGGCAGCGGCAATCAATCCGCCCGGCTTGACGACCCGGGAAGCCTCTGCGAGTGCCTGCTGCCGGTCGGCAGGGTCGGGCAGGTGGTACAGCGGCCCGAGGAGCTGCACGACGTCGAAGCTGTCGTCCGGCTCGGACAAGGCCCGCGCGTCCCCAACGGTTGCTGAGCACACTGCCGACGCGGCCTCAACGTGCCGAGGCACAGGGTCCACCAGGGCGACGTCGTAGCCGTCCTTCACCAGCCACTCAGCATGAATCCCCGTTCCCCCGCCCACATCGAGCACACGTGCTGGCGCGGGAGGCAGGAAGCGTCGGAGGAGTTCTTGGGTTCTGACCAGTTCCATCCGACCGTCTGCCGAGCTGCGCAGGCGGCCGTCCTCGTTGACCGTCTCGCCATAGAACTGCATCACGGAAGGAGCCAATTCGAGATTCGACATGGTCGAAGTATCCTGTGTACCGGTGGACCAGTCCAGCGCAGGGATTTAGGAGAAACCATGGCAGTTTTGAAGTACGAAGAGATCGCAGAGTCCCTGCGCGCCCGCATCGCGGCCGGCGAGATCGCCCCTGGGGACACGATCCCGTCGGGCCGCGAACTGGCCGAGCAGTGGGAGGTGTCACGCGCTACTGCCATCAAGGCCGTCGACGTACTGCGGAACGATGGCCTGCTCGTGGCCAAGCAGGGAACCGGCTTCGTCGTCACGGAAACACCCGTGGCACGTCCTGCCGGCGCTCGCCGCGCAGGGTCGGCGCGCACGCTGGGCGGTATGCCGTTCCTGCGCGTCGGCACGCCTGACTGGGCGGAACCCCCCGCCCGCGTCGCCACCGCCCTCCGCCTCTCCCCGGGAGTTAAGGCACTTCGGCGCGTTCGCATCCTTCAACTCCCGGACGGAACCCCGAATAGCTGTGTTGAGGCGTGGTTCCCCCCAGAGATCGCGGATGCGTCACCACGCCTCGCCGACACCAACCCGATCGCCGAAGGCACAACGCGCTACGTCCGTCGACAGACCGGCCGAGGCCCGACCGAAGGCGTGGACGTGACCACCGTGCGCCTTGCATCCGAGATCGAGGCAGACCGCTTGAGGGTGCCCCAGGGCACACCGGTGGCCGTGCTTCTGCACACGGCGTATGACGAGCAGGGGAATCCGCTGGTGTGCGAGGAGGGCGTGACGCCGTCCTCACTCTTCGAGCAGGTAGACACCTACGCCATGTAGGCATCGCAGGCACACCAGAGAGGGCTGGACCGGTGAACCGGTCCAGCTTTTTTTGGCGCCTCCAAACGCCACCTCACCAGCACTTTTACCCGCAACACAACAGCAACCCGGAACCCCATCACTTGACTGGACCGGTCCACCGGTCCAGTCTCTTGTTGTGGCCGTCGCCCGATCCGGAATCTCCCGGATGGGGCCGACTCCGTCACGCCAAAACTCCACAGCGTGATCCACCGCAGTACGACGGCCGTGACCGTTCCGGCCGAGGCGAGTGGAGACCAGTCGGCCGAGAAGGGGCCCCCGTCACACCGGGGCCTGACACCCCAGACGGGGGACACGCCACCGACTCGAAAGAACCGCGCGGCACACCTTGAAGCCGCCCCCTCAGACGTCCGGGACTTCGGATCTCCCCGGATCGAGCGGCGCCGCGCGAACGCGAGAACCGAACCCTCAGCCCCGGCATTCACGCCGCGAGGGCGCCCGACCGAATCGGGCCCGGGGCGCTGCCACCCACCCGGTGGCCTCCACCCAAACGGCCAGCACCCCCGGAGTAGCCGCTCCGGGGGTGCCCTTTTCGGGCCGTCTACCGCTAGGAGAAAACGACCCATGAAGACCATCGTTGCTGGTCGCGAGCCCGTTACCGCGGCCGAGTTCGTCGAGCTGGCCCTGGGTATCGACCTGGAGCTGTTCACCGGCCCGGCCATCGAGTCGCCCCTGGAGCGGGTGGCCCGGCTGGACGTGGCCCACGCGGTTCTCGCGGAGCTTCGGGAGAGTGACCCGGAGGTCGCCCGGTATGCCGAGTCGCTGCTGCGGACGATCCCGCTGAAGCAGCCGCACCCCTCCGGCCGGCGTCCGCGCCGCGCGGTCCGCCGCCCGGCCGACGGCTGCACCGCCCGGACGGCGGTGGCGGCATGAGCACGCGGACGGTGCACGACCTGACGGCCGTGGTCGAGGTTCTGGCGTCGCTCACGAAGCGGTTCCCAGAGCTGCCGGCCGCTGAGGCCCGGGTGTCCCCGATCTTCCCGAACCATCTGGAGCTGTCGTTCCACGACGCCAACGGCCTGAACAACTTCGAGCGGTGGCGCTGCGGCCTCGGCATCGCCCCCGGGCTGGTGGACAGGGACGTGGCGGTGGGGGGCGGGCCGCTGATGTGGCTGCGCGTCACGACGACCGTGGACGGCGTTGCGGTCGAGCTGATCGGGTACGGCCACGTCCTGGTGGAACGCTCCGAGGACGCCACGGTGCCGGCCGGTTCGGCGGTGCCCGCATGAAGCGGACCGCTCCCGCCTCGCAGATCGCGGCGTTGCAGTCGCTTCAGTCGGGGCTGACGAAGGTTCTGGTCGCGGTCGCGGTGGTCGCGCTGGCGTTCACCGCGACGAACGTGACGCTGTTCGCGATCGACCACCACATCAGCGTGTGGATCGCGTGGCTGCTGGACCCGATGGTCGCGGTCGCGCTCGGGGCGGTCCTGATCGTGGACGGCCGCCTGTCCGAGCACGGGGTGCAGCCCTCCGGCTGGGCCAGCGGGCTTCGCTGGTTCGCCGGTCTGGGGACGTGGCTGATGAACTGCTGGGCCTCGCTCTGGCCCGCCGGCACCGACTTCGGGGTTCCCCGTCAGGTCGACCCGGCCGGTCTCGTCCTCCACTCCATCCCCCCGGTCCTCCTGATCGTTCTAGCCGAAGCGATCACGTTCTACCGGCGCGCGATCCTTGATCGAATCGCCACCCTGCGCGCACAGGTGGACACCAGGGTGGAACGAGTGGAAGCCCCGCCCGTCCACCCCGCATCCACCCCGGCCTCCACCCCCGCCACGACCACGCCGACGCCTCCGGTTCCGGTGCCCGCCCCGGTGGTGAACCTGCCGGTCATCTGCGGTGCACAGCAGGTGCATCCCCTGGCCGTCCCCCCGCTGTCCACCCCGGACGGCGACGGGCCGCAGAGCGAGACCCGGCTGAGCGCCGAGGAGGCCGCCGAGGTCATCCGGCAGTGCTACACCGACGGCGACACGATCAGTCAGGCTGCGGTGAAATCCACCCGGTCCACCTCCTACGTCCACAAGGTCTACGGCCGCCTCGCCAACTCCCCGGAGGACGGTCCCGGACTCCTCCTCGTGGCCGGGTGACGCCCATGGCATCCACCCCCGTCTACCGCTGGCGCATGGCCCCCGAGGGCCTGGCCACCCGCCGTCAGCTCCGCGCGCTCGGACTGCGGCCCGGCGGCCAGGACGTCGCCGCCCAGGTCGAACGTCCCCGCCGCCGGCGCGGGCCGCTGGTCGCCTACCTGTACCGGGTCGACCGGGCCATGCCGGTGCGGCCGATGACCCCGGGACGGCGGGCGGCGCTCGCTGCGGCGATGGCCGCGCGCCGTACCTGTCCGGCCTGCCGTCGTGATGCGGGGTACTGCATCCCGCGCTCGCTCGGCGTGTGCGTGCCCTGCCACGACAACCCGGCCAACGGCCGTACCGCCGAGGAGACGCCCCGTGTTCGCTGACATCGCGTTCCTGCTCTACGTCGGCCACCTGATCGCGGACTACCCGCTTAACGCGGCGAAGGCCGTGTCCACCACGTCGAGTGTCTCGGTCCCCCGGCTCGGGGCCGGTCTCGGCGGTCCCCGCTCGTTGGACGCCGGTGTCGCGTTCTCGGGGAGCCGTCACTTCGCATCGCAGTTCCCTCTTGCGGGTGATCAGCGGTGACGGCTGACGCATATCTGGTGATCCGCTGCGACGCGGACAAGGCCACCGAGACCGACGGCCGTTGCGGGTCCGAGGCCAGCTGGCCCGTGCGAGTCGAGAACCACACCGAACTGCGCCGCCTGATCCGTGACCAGCGTGGGTGGCACCGCCCCCGCCCCGGCCGCGACATCTGCCCCGACTGCTGGAAGGAAGGCCGCCGATGACCTCCATCGATCAGATCGCCACCCTGGCGACGTTCGGCTCGGTGTGGGCCGTGCTCGCGGTCGGACACAACCTCGCGGACCACGTGATCGGGCAGACCGACCATATCGCCGCGCTCGTCGTCGCGGCCCTCTTCCTCTCCGCCTGAAAGGGAGCACCATGGCAACCAGCACGAACAGGCTTCACGCCCCCCGCCCCCGGACCGGTGGCGGGTCGAATCCCGGTGGGAAGGGTGCGAAGTTCGCGGCCGGCGCCGCGACGGCCGCCGGGAACTTCGTCGGCGCGGCGGCCGGGGGTTTCGTCCCGCCGATCAACGTCACCGTCAACAACACCAAGGTCGCGTCCGGCAACGGGGCGGTGCGGAGCCTGGACAGTCTGCTGCCCGCGCCGGAGTTCTCGACGCCCGCGCAGATTCGGGACTACTGCAACAGCCTGCGCGCGGCGGCCGTGATGCTGTCGTTCGAGGTCGCGATGGGCGCCGAGATCCTCAAGGCCGTCCTGGCAACGGTCCCGGCCCCGAACAACCTCGTGGGCGCCTCCAAGATCCGGGCGTTCAAGGTCTCCCGCAAGATGCAGCGGGCCGCCGACGAGCTGCGCAACGCCGCGAAGCTCGCCGCCGCGACGTACGCGCAGTTCCAGCAGGAGTACGAGATCGAGCTGAACGCCCACCGCCACCGCGCCCGGCCGCAGCAGCCCCGCATGAACTGGGGCGCCCAGTGAGCCGCCGCCGGTTGATCGACCAGGACGGACACGACATGGACCGGGAGCTGGAAAGGATGGGAAGGCGGATGAGAAACCGCGGCGAGTACGGACACAGCACGTCGGGCGGCGGGAGCGTCGGCGCCTACCTCCTGCACCGGGTCAAGCCGCACCTGCCGCCGTGGCTGGGTGTCGCGGGGATCGGTGTGGCCGGGTCGGGTGCGCATCTGATGTGGGCGGACTCGGTCGGGGCCGGGGTCGGTCTCACCCTGTCCGCCGTCGCCCTGACCGGGGCGACGTGGTGGGCGGGGCGGGAGACCAGCCCGCAGCGGCGCCTGCACTCCGCGATCACCGTCGCGGCCGGGTCCGGGTGGATGACCGGGGCTGCCCTGGCCGGGCCGCTCGCCGGCAGCCTCCCCGACGCCTACCTGATGGGCGGGGCGGTCCTCGCCCTGTCCTGGAACATCCGCATGGCCCTGCGCACCTCGGACGACACGCCGTCCGGGTCGGGGGACAAGGGCCTGCTGGAGAAGGTCGGTCTCGCGAAGGCGAAGATCGGCCGGACGCAGGTCGAGCCGAACCGGGTCACCGCCGCGCTCGCGCTGGAACCCGGCGAGCAGACCACCGACGACGTCGCCAAAGCCCTGGCCCGGATCGCGTCCGCCCTGGACCTTCCCCAGAGCGCCGTGCGGTTCCAGCCCGATCCGGACTCCGCCCGGCGCGGTGACCTCGTCATCGTGCCCAAGGACATGCTCACCGAGGCCGAGCCGTGGGAGGGCCCATCCCTGCCCGGTGGTTCGATCATGGACCCGCTGATCATCGGCCGGTACGACGACGGATCACCCCTGGTGGTGTGGCTGCCCGGCGACCCCGCCCAGGGCCGCAACGCCCAGCACTTCCTGATCGCGGGCGGAACAGGCTCCGGCAAGGGCGACACTGCGCTCAACCTGATGACGGAGATCCTGTCCCGGAGCGACGTCATCGTGTGGCTGTCCGACCCCAAGGCGTTCCAGGACTTCCGGCCGCTGCTGCCCGCGTACGACTGGGCGGTCGAGGGCGGTTCCGGGACCGAGGCCATGGTGGAGGCCCTTCAGCAGGTGATCCCCGCCCGGACGGGGTGGCTGGGCAAGCACTCCTACCGGCAGTGGACCCCGCAGGCCGCCGAGCGGCAGACCGACCCCGCACACTCCTGCCGGCCGTCCGGCGCGTGCGGGTGCGAGGGTCTGCCGTACCTGGTCGCGTGGATGGAGGAGGCCGCCAACACTCTCCGCGCCCTGGGCGACGACGCGTTCACCGGAATCGCACAGGAGGCCCGCTCCGCCGGATGCTCCCTGGTCGTCTCGCTCCAGCGGCCCTCGTACGACCAGATGTCGACCAGCACCCGGGCCTCGCTCCCGTCCGTGATCGCGCTGGGCTGCGACCCGAGGGACGAGGGGTTCTCCCTGCCGGACTCGGTCATCGACGCCGGGGCCCACCCGGGGGCGTGGGGCAACCGGAAGCCCGGCTACTGCTACGTCGTCGCGGGCGGCATCGACCCCGACCGCTACGCGTCCCCCGCCCGCACCCGGCAGTTCACGGCGGATGCGGCGCCGGTCATGGAAATGCTCGCCCAGTGGGCGCTCCGCAACGGCGCCACCGCCGACCCCGTCACCGCCGGGGCCGCGCGCGCGGTCGTCGGCAACGCCTACACCGGCCGGACCACGGCCGACGACACGGAGCCCGCCATGGCCGACCAGGACGACACCAGCACCCGGACCGGCACCCTGCTGGATCCCGAGGACGCCGCGATGGACCCGGAGGCCGACCTCCCCGCCCCGCAGCAGGGCGACGACGCCCCGCTGTTCGGGCAGGAGACCGGCCGCAAGCCCTCCCCGGAGGAAGCGCGGGAGCTGTTCGCCCGTGCGCTGGACGAGTTCGAGGCGGCCGGGCAGATGGTCATCGGTCCGAAGGACTTCATGGACTGGTGCGACCGCAACAACCTCGGCCGGTCCTGGGTGTCCAAGCGGCTCAAGGACGCCGCCATGGAGGGCCGTCTCCAGCCGACCTCCCAGACCGGCCGGTGGCGCATCGTCCCCGTTCTCGCCGCCGCCTGACAGCCGTCACATGTGACGGGCCCGTCACACCCAAACCCCTAGGCGGGAGCGGGTGTGACGCGCCATCACCGCGGCCCGTCACACCCCCGTCACACCCACCCGCACCCCTCGGCCGGGGCCCGGCGTCACACCGACGCCGGGCCCCCGCCCGTCCGGGAGGACCCTCCCCATGAACCGCCCCGACCAGCCCCCGATCCCCCGCCCCCTCACCGACGCCGAAGCCGACCTCCGGGCCCGCCGCCTCATCCACGAGGCGTACGCGCCGGCCTACGAGACGCCGACCGCGCACCGCGACACCACCCCGCTCCCCGCGTACGGGCCCACTCCGCCCGTCGCCCAGCCCGGCCGCCCCCCGATGAGCCAGAAAGCGACGGACGCCAGCGCCCTGATGCTCACCGGATCCGTCGCCGCCCTGTCGCTCGGCGGGGCCACCTCCCTCGTCCTCTACACCCTCGGCCAGGTCGACCCGGTCACCCTCGCCGTCGGCGCGGCCGGACCCGTCGCCCTGATCCTCGCCGCCGGCTCCCTGCTCCGCTCCGCCGGACGCGCCAAGGCCGACGCCCACACCGAACACCACCACCACTACACCGGCCCCGTCACCCAGGACCACCGCACCACCCACACCACCACCCGGGGCGTGTGGACCAAGACCACCAACAACCACTGAGGAAGCCATGACCACCGAGACCACCGAGGTGTTCGAGACCATCCGCTACACCGCCGACACCGTCGTCACCACCACCCACGGGCACGTCCTCCTCATCCAGCGCGGCTGGCCCCCCTACGAGGGCCACTGGGCGCTGCCCGGCGGGCACGTCGACCCCGGCGAGACCAGCCGCACCGCCGCCGCCCGCGAACTCGCCGAGGAAACCGGCGTCCACGCCGTGCCGCAGGAACTGGTCCGGATCGGCCCCTTCGACCGGCCCGACCGCGACCCCCGCGGCAGGTACGTCACCGTCGCCTACCACCTCACCGTCCTCCCCGGAACGGCCATCGAAGCCAGCACCGACGCCCGCCAGGCCCAGTGGTGGCCCCTGAACGCCCTGCCCCCGCTCGCCTTCGACCACGCCGACATCATCCGCACCACCACCCGCACCCAGTAACAGCAAGGGCGGCCCCCGTCTCGCCAAAGCCTGGGGCCGCCCTCGTCCAGCCATCCACATCAGAGAACTGGAGACACCCAGCATGACCCAACCCACCCTTATCCGGCGAGCCCGCATCCTGCGGGTTCTGGACGCGTTCTGCTGCATCGGTGGTGCGGCGCGCGGCTACCAGTTGGCCGGCTGCCACGTCACCGGCGTCGACGTCCGCCCGCAGCCCGACTACTGCGGGGACGCCTTCCACCAGGGCGACGCGATCGAGTTCATCCGCGAGCACGGCCACGAGTTCGACTTCATCCACACCTCACCCCCGTGCCAGGGCGAAGGCGCCCCGACCAAGGGCACCAACGCGGCCCGCAACGCCCGCACCGGGCACACCCACCCCCGACTCATCGCCCCCACCCGGGCCGCCCTGAACTCCGTCGGCCGCCCCTACGTGATCGAGAACGTCGCGGGGGCCGACCTCCGCAAGGACCTGCGCCTGTGCGGGGAACAGTTCGGGCTCGGCGTGCTGATGCACCGCTACTTCGAACTCGGCGCCTGGACCACCGCGCAGCCCGCCCACCCCGCCCACCGGGGCAGGGTCCGCGGCTGGCGACACGGCCAGTACTTCGACGGCCCCTACGTCGCCGCGTACGGCAAGGGCGGCGGGAAGGCCACCACCGAGGAGATCCAACAGGCCAAACGCATCGACTGGTCGACCGATCACTTCAACCTGCGCGAAGCGCTCCCGCCCGCCTACACCCACTGGATCGCCACCGCCTTCCTGGCCACGCGGCCGGAGGCAGCGGCATGAGCACCCACCTGACCACCGCCCTCGACCTGGCCGCACGCGGTGTGCCGGTGCTGCCGCTGCGGGCGGGCAAGGTCCCGGTCGGGAACTGCCCCCACTGCGCCGACAACGCCTGCGGCGGCCGACCGAACATGAAGACGCCCGGCCCCTGCGGCTGCGCCCGCCCGTGCCACGCCTGGGCCGCCGCGACCACCGACCCCGCCACCGTGTCCGGTCCCGGGTGGGCGGCGGCGTGGCGGCAGGCCGGTGCGGTGGCCTACCACCCCGGCGGGGCCGGGGTCACCGTCGTCGACCTCGACAACGAGGCCGCCATCGCCTGGGCCCGCCGGGCGCTGCCCGCGACCCGCACGGTGTCCACGACGCGGGGCGAGCACTGGATCTACCAGGGCGTGATGCAGTCCGCGAACGCGGTCCGGCCCGGCGTGGACATCAAGTCCACGATGTCCTACGCCCGGTGGCTCGGCCCCGGCACCGGCACCACCACCGCCCTCCCCGACACCGTCCGGGCCCTCACCGCCCAGAAGCCGACCCTCCCTCGGCCGGTTGCGGTGGCCGCGCCGGCCGGTGGCGGGACGTGCCCGCACCGCACCCCGGCCTACCTGGAGCGCGGCATCGCCATGGCCGAGCAGCGCATCACCGCCGCCACCACCGCCGTGCACGCCACCGTCTACCGGGCGTTCCTGGCCGTGCTGTCCACGCACGGCCGGTGCGGCTGCCTGACCGACGCCCACGTGGGGCGCCTGTTCGCCGCCGCCCAGACCAAGGGCGAGTCCGTCCGGCACTGCACCACCGCCTGGGCCAACGCCACCGCCCGACTGGGGATGTGACGTGGCCGAGGACGAGAAGAACCCCGCCCGGGAAGTCATCACCACCTACGCCCAGTCCCACTTCCGGTACTTCCGCACCGCCGACGGCACCGTCTACGCCCAGCGCAACGGCCACCCCGTCGCCCGCCCCATCCGCTCCCAGGGCACCACCGGCAGCCACCGCCAGGAACTCATGGTCGGCATGTTCAAGGACGGAACCGGCGTCTTCAA
>NZ_JBHVIN010000036.1:0-16031 GCF_042799575.1 Streptomyces sp. NPDC057682
AGCGCCGATGGTACTGCAGGGGGGACCCTGTGGGAGAGTAGGACGCCGCCGAACAATCTTTGTGGGAAAGCCCCGTGCCGTTGGCACGGGGCTTTCCTGCTTTTCAGGACCTTTCGCGTTCTCGGCTCGCGTTCTCGGTTGGTTCAGCCCGCTGACACCAGGTGGGTGTCGTACGCCAGGATGACCGCCTGGACCCGGTCCCGGGCGCCGGTCTTCGCGAGGATGCGTGAGACATGCGTCTTCACCGTGGATTCGGCGAGGTGGAGACGTTCCGCGATCTCCGAGTTGGTCCAGCCCTGGCCGATGACGGTGAGGATCTCCGTCTCGCGTTCGGTCAGCTTCGCGATGCGGGCGTCCGGGGTGGCGGGGGCACCGGGGGCGGCCGGCAAGTGCTGGACGTACGCGTCCAGGAGACGGCGCGTCAGGCTCGGGGCGACGACGGCGTCGCCACTGGCCACGGCCCGGACGCCGGAGAGCAGTTCTTCCGGGAGGGCGTCCTTGATGAGGAAGCCGCTGGCGCCCGCGCGGAGTCCGTCGTACGCGTACCGGTCCAGGTCGAAGGTGGTGACGATGAGGACGCGCGTACGGGAACCGGTCCTGATGATGCGGCGGGTGGCCTCGATGCCGTCGAGGAGCGGCATGCGGATGTCCATGAGGACGACGTCCGGCTGGTGCCGGGCCACGAGTTGGAGGGCTTCGTGGCCGTTGGAGGCCTCGCCGACGACGGTCATGTCGTCCTGGCTCTCCAGCAGCATGCGGAATCCGAAGCGCTGCATGGGCAGGTCGTCCGCGATGAGCACGGTCGTCACGAGGGGGAATCCTCCAGGGGCAGGAGGAGCCGTACCCGCCAGCCGGTGGCTGGGCCGGGCCGGCCCGCTTCGAGGGTGCCGTCGTACAGGGAGGCGCGTTCGCGCATGCCCGTGATGCCCTGGCCGCTGCCGGCCGAGGCGTCGTCGTCCGATCTCGGCGCACCGTTGTCCGAGATCAGGGCCTCCAGTACCCCGGAACGGTAGACGAGGGTGACCTCGGCCGCCAGGGAGGGATCCGGGGACGCGTGCTTCAGGGTGTTCGTCAGGGCCTCCTGCACCACCCGGTACACCGTCAGCTGCCGTCCCGGGGTGGGCGGGAGAGCGGGTGGTGTGCCGTGGCGGTGGAGGCGTACGGGGAGTCCGGCGGCGCGTACGCCGGTCAGCAGGGCGTCGAGGTCGTCCAGCGTGGGCTGGGGGGTGCGGTCGGCCTCGGCCGGGGGATCGCGCAGGACGCCCAGCAGCCGGCGGAGTTCGGCGAGGGCCTGGCGGCTGGTGGTGCCGATGGCGTCCAGGGCCTGGGCCGCACGTTCCGGGCTCTTGGCGGCCGCGTAGGCACCGCCGTCCGCGAGGCCGGTGATCACCGAGAGGTTGTGGCCGATGATGTCGTGCATCTCGCGGGCGATCCGGGTCCGTTCGGCGGCCGCCGCGAGGCGGGCCTGCTGGTCGCGTTCGCGTTCGAGCCGGTCGGCGCGGTCGACGAGGGCCTCGGTGTACTCCTTGCGGGTGCGGACGACGATGCCGGCGAGCGCGGCGAAGGCGAGCGCGTACAGATGCGGGGCGAAGAGCGTGTTCCAGGGATCCGGGGACCGCAGCGAGCCGATCACCAGGGGGGCGAGGACGATGCCGCCCGCCCAGGCCAGGGTGCGTACGGGCTGGCGTACCGCGATGTTGAAGACCACGATCTCCTGGAGGAACGAGGCCTGGATCATCGCCCCCGTCCACACGTTGACCAGCGAGACCGGGGCCATGACCAGCAGAACGGTCAGCGGCCGGCGGCGGCGCCACAGCAGTGGGGCGGAGAACGCCGCGCTCATCGCGAGCACCAGGTGCCCGGAGACGGTCGGGTCGACGGCGACCGTACGCCAGCCGCCGGTGGAGACGTCGAGGACGGCGAACAGGACCCAGAAGGCGGTGAGCAGGCCGTCCCAGGCCAGGGGACGGGCGCGGTCGAAGGCGCGGACGCGCTGGGTCAGGCGCTGGAGGGGGCCGGTGAGCGGGAAGCCGCCCGGGGTGGGGGTCCGGTCGTCGGTGCGGGGGCCGGTGGGTGGGTCACCGATGTCGCCGGCCGCCCGTCCGCCCGCCGGCCGTTCGTCGCCCTTCCGCCCGTCCGCTGCCCGTTCGTCGCTCGTCCGTCCGTCCACCGCGTGCCCGGCCCCCGTCCGTGTCATGCGTCGCGCCGCCGCAGGAGGACCGCGGCCGTGATCAGTGTCGCCGAGGTCCACAGGACCAGGGCGAGCAGGCCCCCGGCGGGGGAGGCGGCGCCGGGGAGCGGGGTGGCGGAGCCGAGTACGCCGGCGGACTGGGTGGGGAAGTAGCGTACGGCCGTCTCGACAGCGTCGTACGGGAGCATCGCGAGGACTTCCGGCAGGACCATCACGCCCCCGATGAAGGCGCCGATGGCGCCCGGGACCGAGCGGAGCAGGGCGCCCAGGCCGAGCGCGATCAGGCTCAGCAGCATGGTCCCGGCCGCGTTGCCGACGAGGGCGCGCAGCACGCCCGGGTCGGTCAGGGAGGCCGCCTGGTCGGTGTCCCGGAGGAAGATCTGCGCGACCGGGAACGTGATCAGCGAGGTCGCCAGCATGACCGCGAACACGGCGGCGGCGAAGACGGCGGCCTTGGCCCACAGCACCGGGACGCGTCGGGGCACGGCGGTGAGCGAGGCGCGGATCATGCCGGTGGAGTACTCGCCGGCGGTGACGAGGATGCCCAGGACGACGGTGCAGAGGCTGCCGAGGACGGTCCCGTAGAGGACGAGGACGACGGTGTCGATGTCGGAGTCGCCGCCGTCGGAGGTGTACGTGGTGCCCATGACGATGCCGACGGCCAGGACGAGCGCGGCGGCCGAGCCGAGGGTGATCCAGGTGGAGCGCAGGGTGCGCAGCTTGTGCCATTCGGAGCGCAGGACGCGGGCCGGGGTGACGCGGTACGGGGACGGGGCGGACGCGGGCGCGGTGGCGGTGGTGGTCATGCGGGGGCTCCGGTCGGTTCGGGGGTTGCGGTCGCTTCGAGGCTCCCGGTCGCTTCGGGAGTGCTGACCCGGTACTGGACGGATGCGTGGGTGAGATCCATGAAGGCCTGTTCCAGGGAGGCGGTGCGCGGCGTCAGTTCGTACAGCGGAATGCCGTGCGCGGCGGCGAGGCGGCCGATGTGGGCGGCGTCGGTGCCCCGTACGTCGAGTTCCTCCCGGCCGTCGCCGCCGCTGATCTGGATGCCGGGGGCGCGCAGGAGTTCGGCGAGGGCGGTGGCCTGCGGGGTGACGACCTTGACGGTGGAGCCGCCGGCGCGGGCGACGAAGTCGGTGACCGTGGTGTCGGCGAGGAGGCGGCCGCGTCCGATGATGACGAGGCGGTCGGCGGTGAGGGCCATTTCGCTCATCAGGTGCGAGGAGACGAGGACGGTGCGGCCCTGCTCGGCGAGGGACTTCAGCAGGGTGCGGATCCAGAGGACGCCCTCGGGGTCCAGGCCGTTGACCGGTTCGTCGAGGATCAGGGTGGCCGGGTCCCCGAGCAGGGCGGCGGCGATGCCGAGTCGCTGGCCCATGCCGAGGGAGAAGCCCTTGACGCGGGTGTGGGCGACGGCGGTCAGTCCGGCGAGGTCGAGGACGTGCTCGACGCGGCGGCGGGGGATGCCGTGGGTGTGGGCGAGGGCCATCAGGTGGTGGAAGGCGGTGCGTCCGGGGTGGACCGAGCGGGCCTCCAGGAGCGCGCCGACCTCGGTGAGGGGTGCGCTGTGGGTGGCGTACGCGCGTCCGCCGATGGTGGAGCGGCCCCGGGTGGGGGCGTCCAGGCCGAGGAGCATGCGCATGGTGGTGGATTTGCCGGCGCCGTTCGGGCCGAGGAAGCCGGTGACGGTGCCGGGCCGCACGGTGAAGTCGAGGTCCTGGACGACGGTGGTGGAGCCGTAGCGCTTGGTGAGTTCGTATGCCCGGATCATGGGGTCGACGCTAGGGAGCGGGCGGGGTGCGGGCGTCGGACCGTGGGCGGGACGTGGGGTGCGGTGTAGTACCGGGGTACGACGGGGCCGGCCGGGGTGCGGGAGGGGGTCCGGCCTGCGGGGAATGCGATTGCGGGGGTGACCGGGTGCGGGTCAGGATCGGACCATGGACTACGTGATACGGGCCGTGCGGGCCGACGAGTGGCAGCGGGCGAAGGAGCTTCGGCTGGCCGCGCTGCGGGATCCGGTCGCCCACCTGGCGTTCCTGGAGACGTACGAGAACGCCGCGGCGGCCGCCGACGACTTCTGGCGGGACCGGACGCGCAACGCGTCGGAGGACGGCGAGGGCCGGGTGCGTCAGTTCATCGCGGAGGCGCCGGACGGCGGCTGGGCGGGGACGGTGACCGTGCTGATCGAGCGCCCGGACGACGAGGTGCGGTTCGGTCAGGCGGCCGAGGTCGACCAGGCCCATGTGGTCGCGGTGTTCGTGCGGCCGGAGGCGCGGGGTGCGGGGCTGGCCGAGGAGCTGTTCCGGGCCGGGATGGACTGGGCGTGGTCGCTGGAGGGGCCGCCGGTCGCACGGGTGCGGCTCCATGTCCACGAGGACAACGGCCGGGCGGCCGCCCTGTACCGCAGGATCGGTTTCGTGCCGACCGGGGAGAGCGTGCCGATGCCGAACGATCCGCAGGCGCGTGAGCTGGAGTACGCGGTCGCGCGCCCGTAGGGGCTCAGGGCGCCGTCGGGGTGCGCAGCTGTCGCGCCCAGCGGGCGCGGGCCTGCTCGGGGGAGCGCAGCAGGGCGACGGTGGGCAGGCCCTTCTCCTCTCCGGACGCGAGGAGGTCCGGCAGGGCGGGCAGCGGGGCGACGGCGGCGATGTCGTCGAGGACGAGCGTCAGGGGCGGGTCGAGGCGTCCGGCGGACGACCGTGCAGCCGTGCGGAGGGCGTGCTCGACCACGTCCGCGGTGAGCGCGGTGAGCAGGGGCATGGTTCCGGGACTTGAGCGGGGGTTCTCGATCGGTTCGCCGACGACGTAGAGGCTGCCGCCCTCGGCCATGAACGACTCCCGTGCGAGGGTGTCGGCCCGGTTCGGTGTGCAGGCGTCCCGGATGTGTACGGAGCCGAGGGCGCCCAGGGCCCGTACGGTCAGTTCCTGGGCCATGTCGCGGCGCTCCGGGTGGGCGGTGAGCGCGGATTCCAGGAGTCCGGCGAGTCCGGAGGCGGCCTTGGGGTGGGTGCGCAGCAGCCGTACCGGTTCGTGGCCGCTGCCGCCGAGGGCCCAGCGGTGGACCTGGCGGAAGGGGCGGCCGTCGATCGCGGCGGCGTGCAGCCAGCAGCGCAGCAGGGTTTCCGCGGTGTCGGCCGTCGCCGCGTCGATGCGGGCCTGCGGGCGGACGGGGGCGAGGAGCGCGGTCGCGCGGGCCGCGGCGCGGTCGGGCTGTTCGCATCCGCTGGTGGGGGACCAGTGGAGCCGGGCGGGGGTGTCGCAGAGGTGGCCGGGGTCGTAGACGAGGACGGGACCGAGCTTGGCCCGTGCGTCCTTGGTCTCGGCCCAGAGCCCGGGGTCCGAGGTGACGACGAGCACGGGGCCGTCCGCCTCGCGGATCGTCCGTACGGCGGTGAGCCGGCGGGTGGCGGCGGGGCCGTAGACGACGAGGGGGGTGCGGGGTGCGGGGACGGTGGGGGGTGCTTCGGTGAGGGGGGCCGGGGCGGCCTGGGCGAGGGGGGCGGTGGGCGGGGCGGTGAGGGGTGCCTCGCGGGTGTCGGGGGCTTCGGCTCGGTCGGGGTGGGGGGTCGGCTCCGGTGCCGGGGACGGTGCGGATGCGGATGCGGATGCGGGTGCCGGGGACGGTGCCGGTGTCGCTTCTGTGGTGGGGTGCGGTGTGGTGCGGGCCGGGGGTGCCTCGTCCGCGTACTCCTGCGGGGTGTCGTGGTGGGGCTCGGACCGGTGCCTGTTCTGCTGCCGGTGCGCGGACCGCTGCTCCAGGCGTTCCGCCCGCTGGCGGGCGCGGACGACGCGCCAGCGGGCGAGGACGCCCATCACGAAGACCGTGAGCACCACCAGGACCATGAGTTCGCCGATGAACAGGCCCCAGAACAGTCCGTACCCGGAGAGTTCCCCGGGCGGGGTGGCGGGCCAGGCGGCGGGCAGGTCGTGCGGGGCGGCGACCAGGCGGCGCATGGCGAGCGGGGTCTCGGCGAGGGAGACGGCCGTTGGCCAGGCCCCGTGGGCGAGGAGGCCGGCCAGGCCGGTCGCCGTCCAGGCCAGCAGGGTGAGGCCGAGGAGGAAGGCGATCAGCCCGACGAGGAGTCCGTCGGGGATGCCTCCGCCGCTGCCGCCGCTCCGTCCGCGTACGTCGCCCTGCCCCGTACCCGCCACGTCAGGCCACCGTTGACTCGGACGACTCGGTGAGCCGCTGCCCGTGCTCGATGCGTGCCGCGCGCTCCTCCGCCTCCAGTTCGGCGGCGCGTACGTCGTCGGGGAGGAGGCCGCTCGCGGAGGACTCGGTCATGGCGCGGTCGGTGAAAACGAGGGGGCGTTCGGCCTCGGTGATCAGGTGTTTGACGACCTGTACGTTTCCGTTGACGTCCCAGACGGCGATGCCGGGGGTGAGCGTGGGGATGATCTCGACGGCCCAGCGGGGCAGGCCGAGGACGCGGCCGGTGGCTCTGGCCTCGTCGGCCTTCTGGGCGTAGATGGTGCGGGTGGAGGCCATCTTGAGGATGGCCGCGGCCTCCCGTGCGGCGGCTCCGTCGACGACGTCGCTGAGGTGGTGGACGACGGCGACGAAGGAGAGCCCGAGCCGTCGGCCGAACTTCAGCAGGCGCTGGAAGAGCTGGGCGACGAACGGGGAGTTGATGATGTGCCAGGCCTCCTCGACCAGGAAGATGCGCTTCTTCCGGTCGGGCCTGATCCAGGTGTGCTCCAGCCAGACGCCGACGATCGCCATCAGGATCGGCATGGCGATCGAGTTGCGGTCGATGTGGGAGAGGTCGAAGACGATCAGCGGGGCGTCGAGGTCGATGCCGGCGGAGGTCGGTCCGTCGAACATGCCGCGCAGGTCGCCGTCGACGAGCCGGTCCAGGACGAGGGCGACGTCCAGGCCCCAGGCCCGTACGTCGTCTATGTCGACGTTCATCGCCTCGGCGGACTCCGGCTCCGGGTGGCGGAGCTGTTCGACGATGTCCATGAGGACGGGCTGGCGGTCGGTCGTCGTCTCGTTGACGTAGGCGTGGGCGACCTTGAGGGCGAAGCCGGAGCGTTCGTCGAGGCCGTGGCCCATGGCGACTTCGATGATGGTGCGGAGCAGGGCGAGCTGGCCGGTGCTGGTGATGGACGGGTCGAGCGGGTTGAGGCGGATGCCGCCGTTGAGGGCGGAGGTGGGGTCGAGGCGGATGGGGGTGAGGCCCAGCTCCTGGGCGATCAGGTTCCACTCGCCGACGCCGTCCTCGCCCTGGGCGTCCAGGACGACGACCTGGCGGTCGCGGAAGCGCAGCTGGCGCAGGACGTAGGTCTTCTCCAGGGCGGACTTGCCGTTGCCGGACTCGCCGAGGACCAGCCAGTGCGGGGCGGGGAGCTGCTGGCCGTACAGCTGGAAGGGGTCGTAGATGTAGCCCTTGCCGGAGTAGACCTCGCGGCCGATGATCACCCCGGAGTCGCCGAGTCCGGGCGCGGCGGTGGGCAGATAGACGGCCTGGGCCTGGCCGGTCGAGGTGCGGACGGGCAGCCGGGTCGTCTCCACCTTCCCGAAGAGGAAGGCGGTAAAGGCGTCCGACAACGCGGACAGCGGATCTCGCATGGCGTGACTGACCTCCCTCTCGGTGTCGCGGACTGGCGGTTAGCGGCGGATGCCGGTGGCGAACGGCAGGGTGTTGACGAACGCGCGGTGGTGCTCGCGGTCGCACCACTCCAGCTTGAGATAGGACTTGCCGGCCGAGGCGCGGATCGTCCGCTTGTCGCGGGCGAGGGATTCGGGGGAGCGCGACGACACGGTGATGTACCCCACGAGGTTGACCCCGGCCGCGCCGCTGGCGAGATCTTCACCCCGCTGGTCGAGCCGGCCGTGGGCGGCGATGTCGCGGGGGTCGACGGTGCGGTTCATCTTGGCCTGGCGGCTGGCCTCGGCCTCGTCGTTGGTCTTCTCGGTGAGCATCCGCTCGATGGCGACCTCGGTGGGTTCGAGGTCCATGCAGACCGCGACCGTGCGGATCACGTCGGGGGTGTGGACGAGGAGCGGGGCGAGGAAGTTGACGCCGACGGGGGTCATCGGCCACTCCTTCACCCAGGCCGTGGAGTGGCACCAGGGGGCGCGGGTGGAGGACTCGCGGGTTTTGGCCTGGAGGTAGGTCGGTTCGAGCGCGTCGAGCTCGGCGGGCCAGGCGTTGCGCTTGGTCATGGCCTGGATGTGGTCGATGGGGTGGTCGGGGTCGTACATCGAGTGCACGAGGGAGGCCAGGCGGCTCTGGCCGAGCGGCTGGCGGACCCGGATGTCGGCCTCGGCGAGGCGGGCGCAGATGTCGGTGAGCTCGCGGGCCATGACGACGGCGAGACCGGCGTCGCGGTCGAGCTTGCGGCCGGCCTGGGGGCGGGCGGCGCGGGCCATGGCGTGGGCCTCGGCGGCCAGCTCGCGGGTGTAGTGCATGCAGGCGACGAGGTAGGCGCGGTGCTGCTCGCTGGAGGTGGAGACCATGGACTGGAGCTGGTCGTAGGAGTCCTGGAGCCAGGTCGGGGAGGTGGGGTCGCCGCGCTGGCCGACGTCCTTGGCATGGGCGTCGGGGTCGGCGGGGAGGGTGCGGGCCAGCATCTGGATGCGGGTGACGAAGCCGTCGCCGTTGGCGACGTGCTTGAGGAGGGTGCCGAAGCGGTCGACGAGGGCTTCCTGGTCCTCGCTGTCGCGGAGGCCGACGCCGGGGCCCTCGATCTCGATGGCGGCGGTGACGGTGCGGCGGTCGGCGTGCAGCAGGACGGCGATCTCGTCCGGGCCGAAGGGGGCGGCGAGCCAGCTGATGCGGCCGATGCCGGGGGGCGGGCCGATCTCGACCTCGCGCCCGTCGGCGCGGACGCCCGCCTCCATGGCGGCGGAGCGGTAGGTGGTGCCGCTGCGCAGGGTGCGCTTGAAGCTGCGGTTGATCTCGAACCACTTGTAGAACGTGCGGTGCTTGTACGGGACGTAGACGATCGCCAGGGCGAGCAGCGGGAAGCCGGTGAGCAGCACGATCCGCAGGGAGAGGACGGGGATGAGCAGCCCGCTCATCATGCCGAGGAACGCTCCGCCGATGATCAGCGCGATCTCGCCGGTCTCGCGGTTCTTGCCGACGATCGCGTTCGGCCGGGCGCGGCCGATGAGATACGTACGGCGGGGCGTGATGGGCTGGGCCTGCGTGCTCAACGCCCGCCACCTCCTGTGCTCTTGTTACCTGAACTGCCTGGTCCGCCGGTGCCGCGGCTGCCGTGCGGGGTGCCGGAGGTGGGGCCCGAACCGCTGCGGGGCGGGGGTGCGGAGCCGCCGCCGGCCCCGCTTCCGGAGGTGCGGGAGCTGTGTGCGGCGACGCCGCCGCTGACCGGGTTGGCGGGGCGGGCGCCGCCGGAGCCGCTGTCCTGGCCGCCGCGGCTGCTGTGGGTCTTGATGCCCTGGGAGACGAGGGCGGCGGGGGAGCTGATCAGGGCGGCGGCCTGGGAGCCGTCGGTGGCCTGCTTGCGGTTGGTGCGGGCGCCCTGGATCTCGTCGCCGAAGCCGGGGACGAAGCGGTAGATCATGCCGGAGGCGAAGATGGCCAGCAGGATGATGGCGAGTCCGGAGACGACGGCGGAGAAGGCGTCCGGGCCGCCGTCGGAGGACAGGGCGCCGGCCAGACCGAGCACGATGACGATGACCGGTTTCACCATGATCACCGCGATCATGATGCCCGCCCAGCGGCGTACGTGTCCCCACATGTTCTTGTCGACGAGCCCTGCGTACACGACGGTTCCGAGGAGGGCGCCGACGTAGAGCAGGGCGGCGCGGATCACGAGTTCCAGCCAGAGGATGCCCGCGGCGAGGATCGACACCAGTGAGACGACGATCAGCATGATCGGGCCGCCGCCGATGTCGGAGTCCTTCTTGAGCGCCTCGGCGAAGGACCCGAAGAACACGTCGGTCTGTCCGCCGGACGAGGAGGCGATGACCTCCGTGACGCCGTCGGTGGCGGACACGATCGTGTACAGGATCAGGGGGGTGAACGCCGAGGCGAGCACCGTGAGCCACAGGAAGCCGATGGCCTCCGACAGTGCCGTGGTGAGCGGCACGCCGCGGATCGCGCGCTTGGCGACGGCGAGGAGCCAGAGGACGAGCGTCAGGACGGTGGAGGCGGCGAAGACGATCGCGTACTGCTGGAGGAAGCGGGTGTTCGTGAAGTCGACGTTCGCGGTGCTCTTGACGGCGTCGCTGAGCTTCCCCACGATCCACGCGGCGGCATCGGCGCAGCCTCGGCCGAGGGAGGTGAGGGGGTCGAGGGCGGGGTCGGTGCTGTTGGGGGGCGTGGATTTGGGGGAGCTGGCGTTGCTGCCTTCGCAGTAGTCCTTGGCGGGGCCGACGATGAGGGAACAGTCCCCGTTGGCGGACGAGGATGGCGCGGGGGACGGTGATGGCGACGGGGCAGCTGCCGCGCGGGTTGCGAGGATGACAAGGGTTGCTTGGAGGCTCGCCAGGGTCATGCCGAGCTTGAAAGCGGTGCGCGATTCAGCGGGCATACGTGAAGCCTCCGTACTCCTCGACAGCCTTGGCGATCTCGTCCGCATCGGAAGCCGTACGGTCGGTGTTGACCGGTGCCGGGCCGTCCTTCTGGGCGAAACTGTCGACCTTCCAGTCGCCGCCCTGCCACTGGAGCTTCAACGTCATGGTGAACCAGTCGTTGCTCACAGGGTTGGTGGAGCCGATACCGGCCGTACCGAAGACCCCCGTGCACCAGACCTCCACGGTCGCGGAGGTGTCGGAGAACTGGGTCACCTTGGTTCCGACAGGGGCGGTTCTGGAGACGTACATCATGCCGTCGGCGGCGTTGCCGTTCTCGTCGAGGCCGACCTTGTCGAGGAAGTCCTTGCTATACGCCTGATTGAACTTCGACGAGAGTTCGTCGATTCGACCGGGGACGAAGACCTGCTGAACGATGCGCGCACGCTCGGTGGGCTTCAGGATGTCCGCGGAGACGAGCACCACCGAATAGTTCGCCGCCGCGCTCTGCGCCCCCTGCTCGTCATGTGCGAAGCCCGACGGGATGGACCCGTTCTTCCCCGTTACCGGCTTCGTGCCGGTGGGGGAGGTCGGGGTCGAGGTGGTGTTCTTGTCCTTGGTGCCGGAGGGGCCGTTGTTGTCGGTGTCGTCGCCGCCCATGTTGGCGAAGGCGATGGCGCCGAGGAGGACGACGACGACGCCGACGACGGTGACGAGGGAGCGGGAGGTGCGGGCGGGGCGGCGGGGGGTGTAGGGGTCGCCCTCGCGGTCGGGGAGGCGGGTGCGGGTCTGGCGGGTGCCGCCGATCGTGCTGTAGCCGTCGCCGGTGCGCCCCGAGTCGCTGCCGTAGCCGTCGTCGTGACTCATGCCGCGTACGCCCCCTCAACCGTTGCCTGGACCATGCCGTGGTACGACGGTAGCCGTGCTGGTTCCCGCGTGGACGCGGTGTGGTGACTCGACATCAGGGAGACGCAACCTCTGCCGGTGGGCACGACGGGCGGATGACGGTGGATGGCGGACGGTGGGGCCGGTGGGGCGGGTCCGGCCGGGGGGCCGGCGGCCGGCGGTCGGTCAGACCGCCATCCCGTAGACGATGGTGAACAAGGTTCCCAGCGATCCGATGATGAACACACCGGTCAGGCCCGCGACGATCAGGCCCTTGCCCTGTTCCGCGCTGAACGTGTCGCGCAGCGCGGTGGCACCGATGCGCTGCTTGGCCGCGCCCCAGACCGCGATGCCGAGGCAGAGCAGGATCGCGATCGCCATCACGACCTCGATCATCACGCGGGCCTCGTTGCCCAGGGTCCCGAACGGCCCCCAGTTCGGGGCGATTCCGCCGATGATGGTGGTGATGTCGCCCTTTTCAGCTGCCAGGATCATGTAAGTCACCGCCCCTGTTGGGTAGTTCGGAGCCCGCGCCGCACGGCGCGGGTCACCCTCTATCTTCGCTGATGAAACTGCTCTCGTACGACGACTTGTCGGCTCTCTTTACCCGGATCTCGCACATTTGACCGGTCTGGCGGTTCTGACCTGCGGATCGAATCGATGTGTGGGCTATATACGTATGGTTACTCTGTGTATCACGGTGGGTGACGCCGGGCAATGATTGCCCTCGCGCCACCCTGGCCGAGACCTGTGCCGCACACGGGATGCGCTGCTCCGGTCGCCGGTCAGGGGCCTTGTGTGGGGCTGTGGAGCAGCGGGTGACGGGGGATCAGGGGGCGCGGCGGGGTGCGCCAGGCGGGCGGGGGCCGGAAATCGCACCAGGAACCGTCGAAGGGAAAGGTTCCGGCCTCGGCGAGCCGGGCCACCCGGGCCCCCTCGGCCCTGATGGCGACGGCTTGCTCGGCGGTCCAGTACGCGGGGTGCCCGGTCTTCTCGGCGAAGGACTCCTCGTCCTTCCAGTGCCAGGTCCGGTCCGGGGCCACGTTGAGGTCGAGTTCGTGGTCGGCGATGTCGATGTCGTCGCCGTGGTGGACCCGGTGTTCGAGATTGACGTACCAGCCGCGGAACTTCCGTCTGCGACCGAAGAGCCAGAGGACGGAGTGCGCGGCGCCGGTCGGCTGGTAGAAGAGGGCGTCGCCCATCGGCCAGCGTCCGGCGACGACCGGGTAACCCCCGGCCGGCCGCTCGTCCGGGGCGATGTCGCGCAGGTGCGTGGCGCCGCGCGGCAGCGCCGTACGCCACATCGGGGTGCCCGTCTCCATCCACACCAGCTGGCCCTCGGGCGTGCGTTCGACGAGGCGTACGGGGACGGAGGTGCTGAGGTGGCCGCCGATGAAGAAGTTCCAGTGGAGGATCTGCCCCGGGCGGTGCGCGGGGGTGTGCAGGGGGGTGTGCGTGGAGCTCTCGCGGGCGGCGCCCGCGGCCGGGCTGCCGCCGGCTATGCGCTGGGGTGCGCGGGCGCCGTGCTGCGCGCCCCCGCTCGCGACATCCTGCTTGTCGGCTTTCATGCATTTGATCATGCCCGCGGTGGGTCGCCGGAACACGTACGCGGCGCGGGGCCCGCCCACGACCCTCGGTTCCCAGGCCTCGGTTCCCAGGCCTCAGGTCCCAAGCCCGAAGCCTCAAGCCTCAAGCCTCAAGCCTCAAGCCTCAAGCCCCAAGCCTCAGTCGAAGTCGATGCCCCGTGCGGTCAGGACGGCGGTGTCGAAGGACGCGCCTATGCCGCAGTTCTCGACGCCCGCGATCATTCGCAGATTCGGCAGCAGGTCCAGGTCGTCCAGGGACGCGATGTCGTAGAGCTCATCCTCGCCGTCCCAGACCGGTGAGCACTCCTGGTAGACCCGCAGTCCGCCGTCGACGTCGAGGGTGTCCACCGTCGCGAGCAGTTCGGGACCGATCTCCAGTGCCTCGAAGTACGCGCGTGCCTCCGGGAGCACGGTGTGCGCGAGCCCGTTGGCGTAGGCGTGGCCCTGCGGGTCGTCGATCCCCTTCTCCTTCAGGCAGTCGGCGATCCGGAAGGCCGGGGTGAGCACTTCGGTGTCGTACATGAGGCGCTCGATGACGAGCAGCTTGAAGTTGAAGTCGCGGAAGGCGGTCATGCGGCCGAGCGTACGGGGCGGGTCCGACAACCGACGTGCTGCCGGTGTCCTTCCGGTCTGTTGACAGCCGTGGCTATGAGTATTAGCTTTTAGCTATTCCAGTTAGCCACTGGTCGGCGGGCGAGCGAACCGCCGGCCGGCGGGTTTCGTCCACCAGGGGGTTGTGATGACCGAGTACCTCACCGTCGACGGCGGCACCATCGCGTACGAGGTCGCCGGGGCCGGTCCGCTGATCGTGCTCGCGCACGGCATGGGCGACAGCCGTGCCGCGTACCGGGCGATGGTCCCGTCGCTGGTGGCGGCGGGGTACCGGGTGGCGGCCGTCGATCTGCGCGGCTGCGGCGAGTCCAGCACCGCCTGGTCGGACTGGAGCCGTACGGCCATCGCCGGCGATCTGATCGCGGTCGTACGCCACCTGGGCGGCCCGGCGGTCGTCGTCGGCCACTCGATCTCCGGCGGAGCGGCCACGATCGCCGCCGCCCTGGAACCGTCGCTGGTCAGCGCGGTCGTGGAGCTGGCGCCGTTCACCCGGAAGCAGTCGGTCCGCCTGGGCGACCTGCGGGTGAAGCGGCTGCGGCGCGGGATGACGCGACTCCTCGGGGCAGGGCTGTTCGGCAGCGTGCGGCTGTGGCGGGCGTACCTGGACGTGGCCTACCCCGGGACGAAGCCGGCCGACTGGACCGAGCGGCTCGACCGCGTCGGGGAGCTGCTGAGCGAGCCCGGCCGGATGAAGGCGCTCCAGGGAATGGGCCGTTCCGCGCCGACCGACGCGGGCGCGCAGCTGGGCAACGTCCGCTGCCCGGTGCTGGTCGTGATGGGTACGCTCGACCCCGACTGGGCCGACCCGCACGCGGAGGGCTCGGCCGTCGTCGGCGATCTGCCGGCCGGTCTCGGCCGCCTCGACATGATCGAGGGCGCCGGGCACTACCCCCACGACCAGTTCCCCGACCAGGTGGTTTCGCTCATGCTCGCTTTCCTCGGATCGGACGCCGTCCGTGCCTAGGGCCGGTCTCGACACGGCGGCCGTGGTCGCGGCCGGTGCCGCACTCGCCGACGAGGTGGGCCCGGGGAACCTGACGATGGGCTCCCTGGCCCAGCGGCTGGGCGTCCGCGCCCCGTCCCTGTACAAGCACGTGGCCGGCCAGGAGGACCTCAACCGCCGCATCGCGGCCCTGGCGCTGGAGGAGGCCGCCGAGACGGTCGGCGGCGCCGTCCAGGGATACGCGGGCCGCGACGCCCTCGCGGCCGCCGCCCGTGCCTTCCGCACCTTCGTCGTCGAGCACCCCGGCCGGTACGCCGCCGCCCTCGGACTGGAACCGTCCGGCCCCGACGATCCGCTCGCCGTCGGCAGCCGGCGCCTGCTCGCCGTCTTCTCCGCCGTCCTGCGCGGATACGAGATCGCCGACGCCGACGTGCCCCACGCCCTGCGCATGCTGCGCAGCCAGTTCCACGGTTTCGCCACCCTCCAGGCGGCCGGCGGCTTCCGCTGGAGCACCGACGTCGACGAGAGCTTCGACTGGATGATCACCTTCATGGACCAGGGGCTGCGGCGGCTCTGAGGAGCGGTGCGCGGTGGGCCGGTGTCCAGTCGTCCCTGGAACCCTCCTGACCTGGTGATATGAGGAATTGGCCCACGTGCGTGGCTTCCTGTGCCCGCGGGTGTGGCGGTGGCCCGGCGGTTGGAAGACCGGTGGCGTCAGAACTGTGACCGGGGCGGCCGTCGCCGCCCTGCCGTCGTGGGTACTCAGCACAGGAGAAACGCACACATGACCCTTCAGAACAGGCGCCGCGCGAGGCTGGTCCGGGTGACCGCGTTGGTGGCGAGCGCCGTCGGCGGCGCCGTGCTGTCGCTGGGCGCGACCACCGCGCAGGCCGCCACTCCCGGCTCCACTCCCGCCTCCGCCGTCCGGGCCGCGCTGCCGCCGGGCGTGGTGCCGCTCAACGACTCCGAGCCGTGCCCGTCGGCGACCCTGTGCCTGTACCGCGACTACGGAAACCGGGGCCCGGCCTACGGCATCGGCGCCGGCTACAACGTCAACCTCCGCGACCTGCCGATGGCGGGCGGCGGCACCGCCGCCGACAACGTCTCGTCGTGGGTGAACAACACCGACAGCGTCGCCCTCCTCATCGACGAGGACGGCCCCGCCCGCCCGGTCTTCCCCGGCCAGCACCTCCAGGAGCCGCCGGAGCTCAACGACTCGGTCGACCTGGTGGTCTGGCCCTAAAGGTTGTTGCAGAAGGGTGGGTGTGGGCAGGTCAAGTGGTGTTTGACCTGTTGGTTCAGCCGGTCATGGTGAGGTTGTGCATGGTGGCGACG
>NZ_JBHVIN010000037.1:0-15272 GCF_042799575.1 Streptomyces sp. NPDC057682
CCTGTTTTTTTCCGCGGCGCCTACCGAGACTGGGCAACCGGGCACCGGCGGCGGATGCGCGAGACCCTGGGCGACCCGCTGGTCACCTGCAACGCCGATCACGACGTATGGGACCTAACCCCGCCGCCCGGCCTGGAGCAGCAGACCGTACTGCGCGAGACGCTGGGACAATCCTGGCGCAGGCGTCGATGGAGGAACGGGCGGGCTGCGAGACGATCGTGACCAGCGGGGCGACCCAGGAGCAGATCGCGTAGCGGCTGGACACCACGCGCAAGTCAGTCGAGCCAGCTTCTGGGCGTCGCGGCGGTCCAGGCGCATCTCAACGCCCTCGCCCCCTTGGCCGTCACGGACGTCCAAGGGGGCGAAAAGAGGAGGCGCAAGTGCGGAGCGGCGTCGATCGGATCGTGGCCACGCTTCCGCTGGTCACTGATCGGATCGGCCGGTCGGGCCCCGGGGGGCGTGAACGACCGATTACGCCCCCACCGCTCATCGGATGGCCGGTCTACCCGGCGCCTTGGGAGGAAGCTTCGCCTGCTCCGGCCCGTGCTGCACGTGCTGCTGCAGCAAGACGGTGTAGGCGCTGGGTGGTTGCCAAGTAGTCGCGCTTCGTCCCCTTGGCGAGCTGTTCCCAGATCTCCATGAAGTCAGTGATGAAGGCGTCACCGGAGATCCGTCTACCCGTCAAATAGACCTCCATCTGACGATAGATCGGTCCGCTTTCAACCCAGTCGTCCCCCTCGATGCCAACCTCTTTCGCAAGTTCGAGAAGGGCGTTGGCAAAGCGGCGCTGCTCCTTTGGTATCTCGATGGACACAGGGGGCGCAGGCTCGCGGGGCTCCGCGGCTCTCGTGGTGCTGTTCACGAGCTGGAAGTACCTCTTCTGCCATGCATGCGCTTCGTGCCCTGGCTCCAGATCAGCGAGCCACCACCAGTGCGGGTCATCAAACTCGCCGGGGTGGCTTTATCGAGCAGTAGCGGTTCCGGCGCACTTTCCGTGGAGGGCTGACTGAGTGTGATGTCAGTGGTGTGTGGTGGGATGGCCGGACTCTGTTGCCGTGACCTGCTGGGAGACCGCCTTCATGCCCGTGTACTCGTCTCTTACTCACGCCCTGGCCGCGGCCTTGGTCGATGTCCTGTGGTTCATCGAGGGCAGTGAAGACGAGCAGATGGATCCGGACGACGCCGTTAAGGTGCTGGAGGGTGTCGACGACCTGGTCAGCAAGCTGTCGAGCGAGCAACGGAGCGAACTGATCGGTCTGCTCGGGACGATGGCCGAAGCCGAGTCCGACCCCGCACGCCGGGAGTTCCTGGAAGGGTTTCCTGAAGGCTTCGGGCTCCTTGATGGTGCGGTCTGACCTGCGCATCACGAGTAGAGCAGGACACGCTTGCGGAGAAGACGAAAGCCGGCCCGGCCGAGCATCTGGCGTTTGAGCATCTTGATCCGGTTGACGTGGCCTTCGACGACGCCTGAGCTCCAGGGCAGCGTGAGGCCGGCGATGACTGCACCGCGGTCACGGTCGATGCCTGCGGCGAGGGTATGGAGGCCGGGGAGGTCATCTTGCCGGACGGCATCGAGCCACTGCGGCAGCCGCTCGCCCTGGCGCTCGGTGAGCATCTGCCCGAAGGAGCGGACGTGGCCGGTGAGGGCGTCCAGCTCAGGGCAGTGGACCAGAACGGCCTTGAGCCGAAGATGCTCCGTCTCGGTGAGGGTCTCCGGCCGGCGAAGGATCCATCCGGCGACGACGCGGGGTGACGGTGGTCGAGCTGTGACGGGGCCTGGCGAGAGCCGCTTCTCTCGGAAGTAGGCGCGAACCCGCTGGTAGCTGCCCTGATAGCCGAGCGGCACGATCTCCTCCCACACCCTCCAGGCGTTCGTGCAGCCTTGGTTCCAGCGGTCATCCAGGTAGGGCTTGAAGGCGTCGAGTTTGGATGGCCGGCCCTGCCACTGCCCGTGGAACAGGTCTTCCGGGGTGGCTGCGTCGGCCAAGAGCTTGACGGTGCGGGAGGTCATCCGGAGTTGGCGGCCGATCGCCCTCCGGCTGAGCCCAGCGGCCAGCAGTTCGTGGACGGTCGCGTGGTTGACGGGGTGCGGTCGGCGAAACGGTGTCCCCTCGGCCAGGGCGAGCCGGCGGGGTCTTCGAACTTCTCCGGGCCGGGGGCAGGCTGGGCTGGATTGGGCGCCAGGACCTGCAGGCATACGCGGTGGTCTGCGACGCACCGCTCTGCAGCCTCGCTCAGGTTGTGCCAAAGATGCCACCTGTCCGCGACCTGCACCGCCTGCGGTGCCCCGGCCGTGGCACCTTCGGCGAAGAACGGTGCCCGATCGCGGCAGACCACCTCCACCCCGGGCCGTTTCGCGAGCCAAGCCGCGAGGCTGGACGCCTCCCTCTCGGGCAGCAGATCCACTGGACGCCTGCTTTCGACGTCGACCAGGACGGTCCCGTAGTGGCGGCCTTTGCGGGTCGCGTACTCATCGACGCCAACCACCCGCGGGGCTGGAACTTCGGGGTCGGGCAACGCTTCGACCAGCCTGAGCACCGTACTCCGGCTGACAGACACACCGAAGACTCTCGCCATGCGACCACCGGCCCGGCCGGCGAGCGCGAGGCCCACGGCGGCCAGCGCCGACCGCAGGCGCTCGGTCCGCCGGCCGTACCGACGAGTCAAACCCGGCAGCTGTTCGGCGAAGGTCCGCCGCCCGCACGAGGCGACCGGGCAGAGGAACCGGCGGACCCGTAAACAGAGAGCGACCCGTCTGCCTCCGCTGGGCACATCAGCGGGAAAGCGCAGATAGGAGCTGTGAATCCGCCGTGACCAGACCCTGCATCCGGGACAGATGGCCCCAGCCACCGTGCTTCGGGCCTCGATGTGAACCGCCTCGTCGTTCACGGCCACGGACAGCATCACCACGTCGGATATCGACGGGAACAACAACTCCTCCAGCCGGAGCACCACTTTTTCCACGGGCCGAACTGTCAGCCACACCACACCCCGTACGGATCAATTCCGGGCATCTTCCCGCGGACCCGCTCGTCCGACGATCGTCACTCAGAGTGCATACTCCACGGAAAGTGAGCCAGAACCCGAGAACTGACGGCACCTCTGTCCGCTGGCGGTCACCAACGTGTCGCAGCGTGTCAGAAGGTGGTGACAGCCAAGCTGACGACGTAGTGCTCCTTGACCATCCGGTTCGGGAAGACCTCAGTCAGGAGGTCGTGCTCCTTGGCAATAAAGGTGTTCGTTGCTTCCTTGCCGAGGACGAGGAAGTCGGAGTAGCTGGCGAGGTTGGCGAGGTGCATGTCAAGTGGAACGCTCCGGGTCCATGGCACGTGCCGATGGACGAAGCCGAGCTCGGACGGCAGTCCGCGGAACCGGGCCATGGGGTCGTGAGGGCTGTCGTCGGCACCGAAAAGCCGGCGCAAGCGCGCGTCCTGGTTGGCAATCCACGGAATGGTGCTGTCTGAGTCGTTCCACCAGAGGGCTAGTGCACCACCGGTCTGTAGGACTCGGAGAGCTTCCGGAACGGATTTACTCTGATCGGTCCAGTGCCAGGCTTGGGCATATGTGAGGACGTCGACGGAGGCGGAGGCCAGCGGCAGGTTGTTGCCGTCCCCGATCACAAGAGGGACGTCGGGCAGGCTGAGACGGAACTGGGAGGCCATCCCGGGGCCGGGCTCGACAGCGATGACGTTCGCACCGCGAGCCCGGAGAAGCATCGTCGCCAGTCCGGTGCCGGCCCCGACGTCGGCGACGCGAGTGCCCTCCAATGGGCGGCCAATGAGTTCCTCGATCGCGTCGAGCAATTCGGACGGGTATGAAGGACGGTTCGCAGCGTAGCTGGCGGCAGCCGTGTCGAACGAGCGGGCCTGCGAGGTGATGGTCATACGAACATTGTTGACGGCTGCAGGTACTTGACGCCGGACTTTGCCCCTTTCCGGCGACAACAGGTAGTCACTCAGGACGTCGGAGAATGCACCAGCGTGACGGACAGCTCGCCGCCCAGGGCGGGCGGCGAATGTTGAGACAGAGTCGTTGGACGTCAGTTGACGTTGGCGTGCTCTCCGGCTCGTGCTCGGGTGGTGGCGAGGCGGTAGGAGTCGGTGCCGGTCTCGATGATGGTGCCGTTGAAGGTGAGGCGGTCGACGATGGCCGCGCAGAGGCGGGGGTCGGTGAAGGTCTTGGTCCAGCCGCCGAAGGACTCGTTGGAGGCGATGGCGACGCTGTTCTTCTCCTCGCGTTCCGTCAGCACGTGGAAGAGGAGTTCGGCGCCGTGGCGGTCGAGTTCCATGTAGCCGAGTTCGTCGACCTATGCGGATATCGGCATAGATTGACCTATGCCGAGACTGCGACTATGCCGATGCCGTGTGCGTTGTTCCGCTCCTTCGTGGGGTTTCGGCTGTTCGTGGCTCTGCATAGTTTCCGTGCCGGGCAGCCTCGTGAGCATGGGGCAGGTTGCTCCCGCGATGGGGTTGCGATGCCGTTCGGAAGTACGCGTCGGAAGGCGGGGGCTCTGGCACCGCAGGTCAAGGGCTACCGGGCCTGGCTGGCGGAACGCGGATACACGGCCCTGACCGCCAGGAACATGCTCAAGGATCTGGGGCAGGTTGGCCTGTGGCTATCGAGGCAGGGCCTCGAAGCTGCCGACCTGGACGAAGAGCGGCTGAAACAGCACCTCGCTGACCTGCGAAAGTCGGGTCGCCGCCGGGTGGCCGGGCCACGCGGCATGGTCCCGCTGCTGACGTTCCTGCGGGAGACCGGGGTGGTGCCAGCGCCGCAGGTGCCACCGTCGCCGGCGGAGGTTCTGCTGGAGCGGTACCAGCGCTGGATGGAGTCCGAGCGTGGCCTGTCGGCGTCGACGATGCTGCGCTACGAGAACACCGCCCGGCGTTTCCTGGCCGAACAAGCCGTGACCGACGGCCAGTTCGCGCCGGACGCTCTGACCGGGGAGGACCTGAATGCGTTCCTGCTGCGCGAATGCACCAGGGTCTCGGCGGGCTCGGCGAAGGGACGGGTGGCGGAACTGCGGTCGCTGATGCGGTTCCTTCACCTGCAAGGCGTCATCCCGATGAAACTCGGCGGCGCGGTGCCCCCGGTCGGCGGCTGGCGCTTCGCCTCCGCCCCGCCGACGATGGCGGCTGGCGACGTCCAGCGCCTGCTGGACCACACTCCGCCTAACGGGATGGTCGGCCTCCGCGACTACGCGATCTTGATGCTGGTAGCCAGGCTTGGGCTGCGCTCGATCGAGGTGGCCCGGCTGCTGCTGGACGACATCGACTGGCGATGCGGCGAGATCGTCGTCCGCGACAAGGGACGCCGCGAGGACCGGCTCCCCCTGCCGGCCGACGTCGGCGAGGCACTGGTCGCCTGCGTGACCGGCCCCAGGCCTCGCCTGGATGCCCGCCACGTCTTCCTGACCTGCAAGGCTCCGCACGGTCCGATCCGGGCGGACCTGGTCGGCGACGTGGTGGAACGAGCCTGCCGCCGGGCCGGCACGCTCAAGGTCGGGCCACACCGACTGCGTCATGCCCTGGCCGCCGACATGCTCCGCCACGGCGCCGGGCTCACCGCGATCGGGCAGGTGCTCCGGCAACAGGACCTGGCCACCACCGCGCTCTACGCGAAGGTCGACTTCATCGCCCTGCGCGCGGTCGCCCAGCCCTGGCCGGGGACGGAGGCGGCATGACCGATCTTCGCCAAGCAGTGGACAACTACCTGCGGCTCCGCCGTTCGCTGGGGCACCAGATGGCCGAAGCGGCCTATCTGCTGCCGGACTTCGTGCGCTACATGGACAGCCACGGCGAACAGACCGTGACCGTCGCCGCCGCGCTGGACTGGATGCGGACCCGCGAGCCCGAGGTGATCACGACGGTCAGTCCCCGACGGATCACCGCCGTTCGCGGGTTCGCCCGCTACCTGAGCGGGATCGACCCGGCGACCGAGGTGCCGCCGCTGGGACTGGTGCCCTACAACCGGTGCCGGGGGCAGATCTTCCTCTACTCCGATGCCGACATCGCCGCGATCATGACGGCGGCCAAGCAGACGATCCCTCAGCCGCTGCGGGCAGCCACCTATCACACGCTGATCGGGCTGCTGGCCGCGTCCGGCCTGCGCATCGGCGAGGCCATCAAGCTGGACCGCGAGGACATTGACTGGACCGAGGGCGTGCTGCACATCCGCGAGTCCAAGTTCGGCAAGTCCCGCCTGGTCCCGCTGCAGGCCAGCACCACGAACGCGTTGCGCGAGTACGACAGGCTGCGCGACGAACTGATGCCCAGGGTCAAGGACCCCGCGTTCTTCATCTCCCTCACCGCGAAGCGGCTGATCTACGCCTGCGTGCATCCGGTGTTCCGGGCCCTGGTCGACGCCGCCGACGTCGGCCTCGATGCCCCGCATCGGCCTCGGCTGCACGAGCTGCGACACACCTTCGCCGTCCGAACCCTGCTGCACTGGTATCGCACCGAGGACAACGTCCAGGCGAAGATCCCGTCCCTGTCGACCTATATGGGACACCGCGAACCAGCCTGCACCTACTGGTACTTGTCGGCGGCCCCGGAACTGCTCGCCCTGGCCGCGGCCCGCCGCGACGGAATCCGGAAGGCGGCCCGCGCATGACCCCGATCGCACCCACCCTGCAGGCGTTCTTCACCGAGCGGCTCGCCCGCCAGTGCCAAGCCAGCCCGCGCACCATCGCCGCCTACCGCGACGCGATCCGCCTCCTGCTCGGCTTCGTCCAGCAGCGGACCGGGACCGCCCCGGCGAAGCTGGACTGGAACGACCTGAACGCGGACGTGATCTCCGCGTTCCTGAACCACCTGGAAGATGAGCGCGGCAACAGCACCAGAACCCGCAACGTCCGCCTGACCGCTATCCGCTCCCTGTTCTCCTATGCCGCGCTCCAGCACCCCGAACACGCCCTGCTCATCCAGCGGGTCCTGGACATCCCGCCGAAGCGGTTCGACAAGAGGACCGTCACGTTCCTGACCGGCCCGGAGGTCGACGCGCTGCTGGCGGCACCGGATCCGAAACGCTGGGAAGGACGACGAGACAAGGCCATGCTGACACTGGCCGTCCAGACCGGCCTGCGCGTCACCGAACTCACCAGCCTGAACTGCGACGACATCACCCTGGGCGAAGGCGCCGCCGTCCGCTGCGAGGGCAAGGGACGCAAACAGCGCACCGTCCCGCTCGACCGCCCCGTCCAGAACCTACTGGGCGCCTGGTTGAACGAACGGGCCGGACGCCGCGGTGACCCCTTGTTCTGCACCCGCACCGGACGGCGCCTCAGCCGCGACGCCGTCGCCCAACGCCTGAGCACCCACGCGCAGGCCGCCGCACGAGCCTGCCCGTCCCTGCTGGACAAGAGCATCCACCCGCACGTCCTGCGGCACAGTTGCGCAATGTCGCTGCTGCAGGCCGGCGTCGACACCACCGTCATCGCGCTCTGGCTCGGCTATGCCGGCGTCCGCTCCACCGACGCCTACGTCCACGCCGACATGACCATCAAAGGAGAAGGCCCTGGCCCTGACCGCTACGGTCACCGCCCGCCCGGGACGCTACCAACCCAGCGACAAGGTCCTCGCTTTCCTCGACCGCCTGTGAGGGGCATCCAGAAACTCTGGATCGGGCCGAAATTGCCGAGCCCAGGACCGAGCCGAGTCCTTATCCTTCCTGCGTGTCCGTCGATCAGTACGTCTACTTCGCGTTGTCCAGCCACGTCACCTCCGCTGCGGAAATGACCGAAGTCCTCGGGCTGGAACCCGACGAAACGGCCGTCCGTGGCAGCCGCATCTCCGAGCCCAAGGCGATCCCGGTCCTGCACCGCTGGAAGATCGTCTGCCGTGAACCTGGGCTGTCCGTTGACGAACAGATCGCCCGCATTCTTGAGCGCCTCACCCCGCACATCGACGCCATCGCCGCTCTCGCTCGGCGCCTGGACGCCGAGGACACCCAAGGCCCGAGCGCCGTCCTTGAGGTTGTGCGCTACTTCAACGACGAACCCGTTCGGCAGGAGCATCACCTCGGGGACGCCCCGACCGAGGCCCCGAAGCTGTTCGGCTGGCATCTTGGCCGCGACGTGCTCGACTTTCTCCACCTCACCGGCGCCGTCCTCGACGTCGATGAGTACGACCTGGCCCAGGACTATGCCGATGACGGGTCCGCGTCCTGAAGGTCCGACCAGCGATTTCGATTGCACCTTCAGCATAGTTGCCGTCTCGGCATAGGTCGACCTATGCGGATATCGGCATAGATCGACGAGCTCGGCTACATGGAACTCGACTGCCCCGGCGCCGAACTCCTCTTCCACGTGCTGACGGAACGCGAGGAGAAGAACAGCGTCGCCATCGCCTCCAACGAGTCCTTCGGCAAAGCGCACATGTTCCGGCGAACGTGTGCGAGGCGGCGCCGAAAGTCAACGGGTTCGGTGTTACCGGGTACTGCGATCAGTCGTCGGAGAAGGAGAGACAGACCGCAGTCGGCTCCAGAGTTACTTGGTTCTGGGTGTAACAGTCCGCTTGTCGGGTGGCGACTTCGGCTCCGCAGCCCCTGCAGACTAGGTTCAGGCCATCGCCGCCTGCAGGGCCTTGGCAGCAGCCGATTGATCGCATGAGGTCGGGATGCTGTTCGGTGCCGATCAAGTCGGTGGGGTGCACGATGAAGCCCGGGACGTCGTTGCTGAATTCGCTCAGCCGAAAATTCGGGGCATAGGTTCCGCAGGGCACGCGGGCCGGACGTGTCCGGACACCCGGGATCTCCGACATCGGCACCAAAAGCGGCACTTTCACCTTGGTGACCGGTCCGGTGAGGGGGCGTCGGCAGTGGTCACACAAGAAGCGCGACATTTTATTGATTCTGCAGATCGAGCACTGCCGTGACCAGCGAATTTATCGCGTCGGTCACGCATCAGGCATGCGGCCGGGGTCGACGTGGTCGGCGAGATAGATCATGGTGGCCTCGGGGCCCATGCCGAACGCGCCGGCGACGAGCTTAGGGTCCATGGTGTTGACCAGGTCGAGCAGTCGAGTGCAGCGGATCATGCGGGGTGGGAAGCCTCAGGCATCGAGGACGTGACTGACATAGGCGGTGGACGCCGGTCCCCGGCCGGACTTCGTCTGGCGGGTAACCATCACATGCGGGTTGTCGGTCCGCTGGGCTTCGCGATGGGCCAGGCAACGCTCCACTGCCGCCCAGGACGCCGGATCAAAGGGAACCGGATGCGGGCGGTCGCCGAGCCGAGCGGTCCGGGCACGAAAGTCGAGGTCAACGGCCTGGAGCATTTTGACCTCGCGGCTTGAGGCACCGTGCAACAGGGCGAGCATGCCCAGCAGGGCTTCGTGCGGGTGGACGGCCGGATCCGTTGTCCAGCGGCGAAACAGCACACGTTGCTGGTCAAGCGTCAGCGTCGCACCCGTGAAGCCGCTCGGTCCTCGGGCGGTCAGACCGTGGGCAGGATCGACGAGAACGAACTTCTGGGACCGCGCGAAGCGGAAGAACTGTCCGAGCACGACCAGGCGACGCTTACGGGCCTTGGGCGAGCTGGCCAGGAACGCCTCGAGATCGTGCACGTCGGTCAGCGCCCAGTCCCGCTTGCCGCGCTCACCGGCGAGGAACAGGGCGAGGTCACGCACGATGGCCAGTGCGGCTTCGATGGTGGCATCGGTGCGGGGCAGTGTTCCGGCACGCCGGGACCGCTCACGCGAGCGGATCATGAAGTCGGCGAAAGCCTCCACCGAAGGCCGCAGGGGGTCGGGGACCGCGAGGATGCGACGTCGTCGTCGGCCGGCTGCGAGCCGCTCGGCCTGGTCCGTGGCCATGGCCAGACCACGAGTGGTGAAGAAGGTCTCCAGGGCACGTGCGAGCGAGCCCATCGAGCGGCCCGGGCGGCGAGAGCGTTCGAGTACGGACTGGGGAGGTTGGGCTGGCCGTCCCGGAGAAGACGCCCCAGGGAAGTGATCATCGTGCAGGCCCGGCCGACGGAGTACTTGGCGGTGAGATCTGTAGTGAAGTCCTGCAGCCAGTCGGGGGGATTGTCGAGTTCGGCGATGAGGTGCTCGGCCCGGACGAAGGGCCGGTCGGGGTGACGCCTGCCAGCAGGCCGAGCACAGTCCCAGGCCTGCGTGCTTCCGTACTCTGCCGCATTGTTCACAGGCACGCGGCGGCTGTTTGGCCTGCCGGGGACGCGAGCAGTGCCCGCACCAGCGGGAGTCCTTGCGGATATATCCGGGCCTGCTGCAGCGAGGGCATGGCGCCTTGGCGGCGTCGCGTTCGGCCTCTCGCAGGCAAGTGCGGCAGAGTGCCGAGGATTTACTCCGCACCGGGTTGCCGCATCCGGTGCATACGCGAGAGCAGGTGATGCACCGGCCGGTGTCGGCCTGGAGGACGCGCTGCTGGTCGCACCGGGGACAAGCGGCCCGGGCCGCAGCCTCCTTCTGCTGGGCAGTGCAGCGGCAGCAGTAGTGCCGGTCGATGAACCCGACCGGGGCTCCGCAGCCGATGCAGTCGCTCTGTTTGACGCCCACGATTCCGCCCTCCTCGGGTCACAAAGGCGGCATCGAACGGCCCCGCGCGGAGACTGCCTTCGGCAGGTCGGCGACCGGCCGAATCGAGGCCGCGGGACGTTCGACGGGGGTGGTGTCGACCTCGAAGAGGTCGTTGGGGGTGCAGTCCAGCGCGGTGCACAACGCGATCAGAGTGGACATCTTCACCTGGGAGGGCTCTTTGCTGAACAGTGCAGACACCGAGGCGGAGGACATTTGCAGCCCCGCGCGTTCGGCCAGCAGCCGCTGCAGCTGGGTGCCGGTCCAGACCTCGCGCTGGGCGGCGGCCATCCGCAGGCGCCATCGGATCTTCATGCGGAGCTGTCCCCCTCGGCGGTCAGCTCGCCGAGCGTGGTGGTCACCGCGCGGCGATAGGCATCCTCGATGAACGTCGCGGAGGAACGGACGTATCTCATGGTTGAGCTGACCGTCCAGTGACCAAGGAGCTGCTGGATAGCCATCAAATCCACACCACGCTCGTAGTTGTGGGTCGCGCAGGCCCTCCGCAAAGCATGCGGACTGAAACGGTCGGTTGCCGGGCGGCCTTCGAGTTCCATCAGATACCGCAAACGGTTGCGGATCGTCCCGCGATGCAGACTTCCGCCGGACTCGTCCGCAAACAGCACCGGGGAGTCGGGGAACTTCCCGCGGACGTCGTCGAGGAACCAGCGCAGAACGAGGTCGAGCCCGTCCAGCATCGGTACCCAACGCGGTCGGGGCCCGGAGGTGCGGGCGCCTTTGCCGAACCGAACGTGGAGTTTCCGAACGGTCCCCGCGTGAAGTGGAGGTCCGGGCGGTCCAGAAGCGACGCCTCTTCCGAGCGCAGGCCGGAGTGATAAAGGGTCCGGAACATCGCATAGTCCCGGGCGGCGGGTGCGTACTTGCGGGCGGTGGCGATCCGGTCCTTGAGGAAGTCGAAGAACTCCGCGACCCGCTCGGGGGTCGGCGGCGGCAGCTGAGCTGGGGACTCATCCCCGACGTGCCGGGACGCGTTGAACTCATCGACCGGGCAAACCAGGCGGACGCCGAACCCCGCTTCGATCTCGACAGCCTTGCGGACCTGCAGGAACCGGTGGAAGCCCTTAAAGATCTGCACGTACTCGCGGCGGGTCGAGGCGGCCCGCCCGGCAAGGGCCAGGTCACCGACGACACGGTCGATGTCTTCGGGAGTGACGTCCCAGGCGGGCCGGCCCAGCGCGGTGAGCGTCCGTTCCAGCAGTCCGATGTCGTTCTCGACCGTCACCGGACTGAACCCGCGGGCCCGCCACGAGGCGACAAACGCCTCAACACAGTCGGCCTGGAACTCCCACGGATCGGCGGTCACCGGCTCCAGTAGAACGGCACCACCCTGCACCACCCTCAACTGGGATGCCACCAGCACACCTTCCTCGCACCTGACCGATCAAGGCAACACCTGGAGAATCCGGGCACCACCATGAAGGCCAACGAGGACAGCAGAAGATGGATACGGGCCGGTGGCAGCGGCGATCCATGAAAAGGAACATATGCCAGCCCCAGATGGCTGGACCAAGACCTTCACCGACCCCCGCCTCTGCGCGGCCATCGTCGACCGCCTCACCTTCAACGACACCATCATCGAGACCGGCACCGACTCCTACCGCCTCGCCACCACCCGCGCCCGCGCAGAGCAGCAGGCCGTCGGCTGAACCGGACGCGGGAGTGCCTGCCGGGCGACGTGGGCGACCTACCCCTGGCGCAGAAATTCCCGCAGGTCCGCAGCTACAGCCGTCATCCCTTCACCGGCTTCGATCACGGTCGTCACCGTGCACTTCCACTCACTGGGAAAGAAGCCGGACCGAAGCGTCCAGTCCAGATACACATGACCACCCGAGGCGAAGGTCGCCGTCACGACCAGGTGGTTGTTGATCCAGACCCGCTCCCCCTCCCAGCCACGAAAGTCGCGCGCGAGGCCGTCGAAGAACTCACTCATGTCATCCCAGACGGTGACGGTCACATTCTCGAGCCGTGCACGCACACCATCAGCAACGGCCTCCACCGCGAAGACGGACTCGTACTCATCCGCACGCGACCAGTCGAACAACCGGACAGAGGTCGCCAGCGCCCCCGGCCCCCGCACGACGAGCTCAGCTTGCCCTGGCCCCACCTCGATCAGACTCATCCGCCGAAGGATACGGACGTCGACACGTTGACGACATCACGATTCCGTGGCCAAGGACCGTTGCTGATTCTTATCAACATTCGACGGCCCAGCAGCAGCCATCTGTTCCCAGCTCCCACCGACAAGTGCTCTTCGTTCTGACCTACGTAGCCAGGTCGGTCTCGGTCCGCGCCCGGGGCGGGCACGAGATCACTCCGGCTACCCCGAGCTGCACGGCTTGCCCGCGGGGTTCGGCGGCCGGTCGACGGTGCTGGATGGGGAGATCATCGCGCCGGGCACGGACGGCCGCCCCGACTTCGAGCGTCTCCAGTCCCGCATGGGCCTGACCCACCGCCCGGACCGCGCCGCCCGCGCGGCGGCGCGGGTGCCGGTGCATCTGGTCCGGAGACATGGAAGACGGCCGGCCGCCCGGGGTGGTGTCGACTGCCTCGTGCAGCAAGGCGAAGCCGATGCCACGTTTCCCGACCGCGACACGCTAAGGACCTGAGAATGGCTGGCCTGCTGGATGGCAACGAACTAGTGAGTGCGATGGCTGCGCGGGACGCTTCGGTGCGCGCTCTCAGGGGTCTGAGGCGCATCATCGAAAGCCGCTGATCCCAACACGGAGCCATGCCGCGGCACCCCGATCGAGCTCACCAACCGGGGAACTGATCGACCCCTGAGAGCCGCTGTCCACAGCCGTCTCAGGATATCGCTGCGCTCGTGACCCGCCCCTTGCGTCCAACGCCTACGAGTGCGACGTCCTGCGGACCTGGCTCACCGAAACCGACGCGCCGGCGTCCTCACCGCGTGGCGTGCGGACCCGGTCGACACCACCCTGGTGCGGCTGAAGACCAGCGTCACAGAGGGCAAGGGCACCACCTGGATCGCCACGCCCACCGACCACGCCATTACCCCCGCCCTGCTGGACTCGCCTGGCAGCTCCGACGCGGAGACCGCGCTCCTGCACGCCGTTGCCCAGCACGTGGACGATTGGGCGACCACCGCACGCCGCCCACTGAGACCGAGGCGGGCGACACGGCGGACACCACGAGCTGACCAGCCCCCCGGGAACCGCCACCACCTTCGGCAGGGCGACCTGCTCCCCGCCAGCTCAGGCTTCGGCGTACACAATTGATCGTGATCGATTTCTGCGAGTCTGCGCCTGTGCTCGTTCACCGTCCGTGCGCAGCTTGCTGGGCAGCGGGGTGACGTCCGCGTGCAGAGCACGGCCCTGACGATGATGCTGCGGCCGCGTCGGTAGTGCGCGGCCGTGGGTGGGACACTGCTTGGCCCGCCAGCGCGCTGGCGGGCCAAGCTCGTACCCCCGCTTCCACCCGAGCCCATCGGCTTGTCTATCGCATGGCTGTCCGGAGCTTCGGGTGTGGTGGAGTCAGCTCTCAGATCGGGCATGGTCCAGGGAAGCGACCGGGCATCACAGGCCGGTGCAGGCCGCGCTGACCGTCCGCACAATCACTGTCAGCCGCAAGCCGTACTGATCCACTGGTGCGACCGCAGGGCTCGTGCCTGAGTGAAATTGCCCCCTCGCCCCTGGGGGGTACAGCCCACGCGGTTGGCGTAGTTGGCTCCGGAGTAGTACGCGACGCCCGTCTTGGAGCTGCTGGTACCTGCGTTGTAGACGGAGCGGGCCAGGCTTCCGTTCGCTGCCCAGGTGCACTTGATGTCCCCGCTGTACCAGTCGGGGTCACCGTTCAGCCACGTGCACTTGGAGCCGGTGTAATTGGTGCCGGTCCAGAAGCACACGTATCCGGTGGCGCACGCGGCTGCGGCAGCGGCCGTCTGTGCGGCCGAGGGCTGCTGAACCTGGGGTGACGCAGCGCTCGCGTGCCCGGGAAGCACTACGAGCGCGGCGCTGGCGGAGGCGAGTGCGACCGCAGCCTTGATACGTCGAAGCCGTGTCATGACCTGAGACTCCTTGGATGTAGGTGTTTTGGGTCGTGCGGCCTTACGGCTTGAGGGTGGCGCCACGCCCTCAAACGACCACGAGTATGACGCAAGCGGCCTGTGGTGCCACCGAGTTTGCTGACATTCACTGGTGCGTCAGTTCCGTGCGATGACGTCCGAGGCTTGGCCAGCCGGCGCTCCCTGGGGACGTGTCATCCGAAACCGGACTCGGCGCTTCGAGCCCCGGTCGGGATGCGGCGGACAGCACGCGCTGACCGTCCTTGCCCTTCTTCCTTCCGACGGAGGCCAAGCCAATGCGCAGGGAGTGCCCGGTCCATGCGATCGGCACCCCGGCCCGCGTCGAGATCCGTCTGATGGCGCGGGTGACGGAGTCGGGCACCATCCCGCCGGTGACGTGGCCCCACTGGTCGATGCCGACGAACGCCGGCGTGGACGGGTCGGCCCACTGTTCGCCGTGCTCGGCGACCAGCCGGGTGCGGTACGCAATGTACGCGCGCACCGGGCAGATCTCGGCCTCGTCGGCATAGCGGATCTTCGCATTGCACACCGAGTGCTTGGTCTTGCCGACAAGCATGGCGATGACCAGGCCGCGCGGGTGGAGGGTCACGTCGCAGGTCAACAGCTCGGCCGGGTCCTGGTTGCGGCTGGCGTAGTGGAAGCCGATCAGCTCACCGGCCTGCAGGAGCTTGGCC
>NZ_JBHVIN010000038.1:0-11174 GCF_042799575.1 Streptomyces sp. NPDC057682
GGCTCCCCTGGAGGAGCCGGGCCCGGCCGTCGTACGCGGTGAAGCCGTTGCTCAGGTGCTACGAGCCCGCGCGGAACCCCCGCAGCCGCAGCGAGTTGCCGACGACGAACACCGACGAGAAGGCCATCGCCGCACCCGCGATCATCGGGTTCAGCAGCCCCATCGCGGCCAGCGGCAGCGCCGCCACGTTGTACGCGAAGGCCCAGAACAGGTTGGTCCGGATGGTGCCGAGCGTCCGGCGCGAGAGCCGGATCGCGTCCGCGGCGGCCCGCAGGTCCCCGCGCACCAGGGTCAGGTCACCGGCCTCGATGGCCGCGTCCGTGCCGGTGCCCATCGCCAGGCCCAGATCGGCCTGGGCGAGCGCGGCGGCGTCGTTGACGCCGTCCCCGACCATCGCGACCGAACGGCCCTCCTCCTGGAGGCGCTTGACGACATCGACCTTGTCCTGCGGCATGACCTCGGCGTATACCTCGTCGATGCCGACCTCGGCGGCGACCGACTCCGCGACCGCCCGGTTGTCCCCGGTCAGCAGGATCGGCTTCAGCCCCAGGCGGCGCAGCCGCCCGATGGCCTCGGCGCTCGTCTCCTTGACCGCGTCGGCGACCTCGACGACCGCGCGCGCCTCGCCGTCCCAGGCGACCGCGATGGCGGTCCGGCCCGCCTTCTCCGCTTCCGCCTTGCGGAGCGCGAGTTCCTCCGGCAGCCGGATCTCCCACTCGGCCAGCAACTGCTCCCGGCCGACGAGGACGGCGTGGCCCTCGACGACACCCTGAACACCCAGCCCGGGGACGTTCGCGAAGTCCTCGGGGGTGGGGAGCGGGGCTCCGGTGCGTTCGGTGGCTCCGGTGGCGACGGCCTGGGCGATGGGGTGTTCGGAGGCGTGTTCCAGGGCTCCGGCGAGGCGCAGGACGTCGGTTTCGGTGGTGCCGGGGGCGGTGTGGACGGTCTGGAGGGTCATGCGGCCGGTGGTGACGGTGCCGGTCTTGTCGAGGACGATGGTGTCGACGCGGCGGGTGGTCTCCAGGACTTCGGGGCCCTTGATGAGGATGCCGAGCTGGGCGCCGCGTCCGGTGCCGACCATGAGGGCGGTCGGGGTGGCGAGGCCCAGGGCGCAGGGGCAGGCGATGATCAGGACGGCGACCGCCGCCGTGAACGCGGCCGTCAGACCCTCCCCGGTGCCCAGCCAGTAGCCCAGCGTGCCGAGGGCGAGCGCGATGACGACCGGGACGAAGACCGCCGAGATCCGGTCGGCCAGCCGCTGTGCCGAGGCCTTGCCGTTCTGCGCGTCCTCGACCAGCTTGGCCATCCGGGCGAGCTGGGTGTCGGCGCCGACCCGGGTCGCCTCCACGACCAGCCGGCCGCCCGCGTTCAGCGTCGCTCCGGTCACCTGGTCGCCGACGCCGACCTCGACGGGCACGGACTCACCGGTCAGCATCGAGGCGTCGACCGCCGAGCTGCCCTCCACCACCGTGCCGTCCGTGGCGATCTTCTCGCCCGGCCGGACCAGGAAGCGGTCCCCGACCACCAGGTCCGCCGTGTCCACGGTGACCTCGCGGCCGTCGCGCAGGACGGTGACCTCCTTCGCGCCCAGTTCGAGCAGGGCCTTCAGCGCGGCGCCCGCCTTCCGCTTGGAACGGGCCTCGAAGTAGCGCCCGGCCAGGATGAACGCGGTGACGCCGGCGGCGGCCTCCAGATAGATGTTCCCGGAGCCGTCGCTGCGGCCGATCGTCAGCTCGAAGGGGTGGGTCATGCCGGTCATCCCGGCCGTCCCGAAGAACAGCGCCCACAGGGACCAGAGGAACGCGGCCGAGGTGCCGACCGAGATCAGCGTGTCCATGGTGGCCGCGCCGTGCCGGGCGTTGGTCCACGCGGCCCGGTGGAACGGCCAGGCGGCGTAGGTGACGACCGGGGCGGTCAGGGTGAGGGAGAGCCACTGCCAGTTGTCGAACTGGAGCGCGGGGATCATCGACATGGCGATCACCGGCACCGCGAGCAGCACCGCCGTGATCAGCCGCTGCCGCAGCGGGCGCAGCTCGTCCGTCCCGTCCGCGTCCGGGGCCGGCGCCGCGTCCGCGGAGGCGGTCCGGGCGGCCGGGGGAGCGGGCCGGTGGGCGGTGTAGCCGGTCTTCTCGACCGTGGCGATCAGGTCCTCGACGGTGAGGTCCGCGCCCCGGTAGCTGACCTTGGCCTTCTCGGTGGCGTAGTTGACGGTGGCCTCGACCCCGTCCATCCGGTTGAGCTTCTTCTCGATCCGGGCCGCGCACGAGGCACAGGTCATTCCGCCGATGGCGAGTTCGACCTCTGTCGCGACGCCGGTACCTGCGGTGTCACCGGGGGCGGTGACGCCGATGGTGTCTGCGGTCTGCGCGGACACGGTGCCTCCTTGCTCGTAGGGACCTTCCCGACCGGGCCGTTTCCGGACCGGGGTGTCGTCCCGGCCTTCTCCCGCTCGGTCGTTCATACCCCTGGGGGGTATCTCTTACGTCTTCAGGTATACCCCCTCCCCCTATGTAAACGCAAGGGTGATCCGCGGGGGAATCCGGGGTCGCGCGCGTCCGGTCGCCGGTCGGGCGTCCGGCCTCGCGTATCTTCACGTTCGCGGTGAGGCTGCGCCCCGGGCCTACCGCCCCGTAGGCTGGCATTGGACTAGACCTATAGCTGCTTCCTGGAAGATTGGGTTCCCATGAGCAACCGTGCAGTCCTGGAGGTGATCGCTCTCGACGCGGAGGACGCGGTCGCCGCCCAGGCGGGTGGTGCGGACCGGCTTGAGCTGGTCACCGACATGGCGGCCGACGGCCTCACCCCGTCCTGTGCCACCTTCGCGGCGATCCGCGCCGCGGTGGACATTCCGCTGCGGGTGATGCTCAGGGTGGCCGACGGCTTCGCGGCCGGCGACATCGACGTCCTCGTGCGCAAGGCGCGCGAGCTGCGGGCGGAGGGCGCGAACGAGTTCGTGCTGGGCTTCCTGGACGCGGAGGGGCGCCCCGACCTGGTCGCCGTCGAGCGGATCGTGGCGGAGCTGGACGGCTGTCACTGGACCTTCCACCGCGCGATCGACCGCGCCGCCGACCGGGACGCGCTGCGCAAGGACCTGGCGGACCTGCCCGGCCTGGACACGTACCTCACCGCCGGTTCGGCCGCCGGGGTCGACGAGGGCATCCCGACGCTCGTGGTCGAGGCGGCGCGCAAGGGTGAGCCCGGGTACGAACCGCAGATCCTCGTCGGCGGCGGACTGCGTCTTGAGCACCTGCCGGAGCTGCTGGACGCCGGTATCGACGCCTTCCACATCGGCGGCGCGGCCCGCCGGGGCGGCTGGTCGGGGCCGGTCGACACGGCGGCGGTACGCGAATGGCGCGACGTGCTCGACGCGTAGCCCTTCGGGGGTGCGGGGTGCGCCTCTGCTGGGTGGGGGGGGGTCCCTCCGGGGTGACTCCTCGGGAATGGCGTGTTCACCCCGGTGCGTAACGGACCCGGGTCGTACGCCATTTCCTGCGGGGACACCCCTGCGCGCCCCCACCCGGGCCGGTTGTGCGTCCGCACGCCGGTGGGACCGGCTGCCGCGGACTGTCGATCACGCTGTCGCGGACGCACGACGGCCGGGGCCGGGGGCGTGCAGGGGCGTCCCCGCAGAACGACGAACACAGACCCGGGTACGCATACGTCGGCCCGCACGTTCGTCGTTCGAGGAGTCGCCCCGGAGGGACCGGGCCCCCCACGCGACGAACATCAGGCGCACCCGGGTCCCGTGAGCCGTTCCTGTCATGACCCTGGCGCAATAAACGCCCCGGCGTTCACAATGGCGTCACGGCGGTGTGGGAACGCTCCCACAGTGCCTCCCCGGCGCTGCTCGCATGCTGTGGGAGCGTTCCCACATCGCTGGGTTTGTCGTGTTGCCGGAACGTGCCCCCACCCCTACCGAAAGGCTCCCGGTGAACGCCTCCACGCCCCCGCCCCCCACGGGCCGCACCCGCGCACGCCGCAGGCGCCGCGTCCTCGCCGCGCTGGCCCTCGCCGCGCTCGCCGGCGGCGCCCTCACCGCCCCCGGAGCCGCCGCCGAGGACGGCGACCCGGCCCCCGAACAGATCACCAACGGCGACTTCGCCGCCGGAACCGCCCCCTGGTGGTGGACCGCCAACACCACCGCGGCCGTCACCGACGGCCGCCTCTGCGCGGACGTGCCGGCCGGGACCGCCAACCCCTGGGACGTGATCATCGGGCAGAACGACATCCCGCTCGTCGCGGGGGAGTCGTACACCCTCACCTACACGGCCACCTCCACCGCCCCGCTGGCCATCCACACCAACGTCCAGATGGCCACCGACCCGTACACCACCGACCTCTCGGCCACCGACACCATCGGCACCGAGGCCGTCCCGGTCACCCATGTCTTCACCGCGACGACCGACCGCGACGCGGCCCAGGTCGCCTTCCAGATCGGCGGCGGCGCGGCGGGCACGTTCTGCCTCGACGACGTCTCCCTGCGCGGCGGCGCCGAACCGCCCGTGTACGAGCCCGACACCGGCTCCCCGGTCCGCGTCAACCAGGTCGGCTACCTCCCGCGCGGCCCCAAGAACGGCACCCTCGTCACCGACGCGGCCGAGCCCCTGACCTGGACCCTGCGCGCCGCCGACGGCACCGCCGCCGCCACCGGCACCACCGTCCCCGGCGGCACCGACCCGACGTCCCGGCAGAACGTCCACACCTTCGACTTCAGCACCGTCACCACCCCCGGCGACGGCTACACCGTCGAGGCCGACGGCCAGGTCAGCGAGCCCTTCTCGATCCGCTCCGACCTCTACGACACGCTGCGCCGCGACTCGCTCGCGTACTTCTACCAGAACCGCAGCGGCATCGAGATCGACGGCGACCTCGTCGGCGAGCAGTACGCCCGGCCCGCCGGACACCTCGGCGTCGCCCCGAACAAGGGCGACACGGACGTGCCCTGCCAGCCCGGCGTCTGCGACTACCGGCTCGACGTGCGCGGCGGCTGGTACGACGCCGGCGACCAGGGCAAGTACGTCGTCAACGGCGGCATCGCGGTCGCCGAACTCATGGACACCTACGAGCGCACCCTGACCGCCGACGGGGCCGAGTCCGCCGAACTCGGCGACGGCGCCCTGGCCGTGCCCGAACACGGCAACGGCGTGCCGGACATCCTCGACGAGGCCCGCTGGGAACTCGACTTCATGCTCCGCATGCAGGTCCCCGCCGGACAGCCCCTCGCCGGCATGGTCCACCACAAGATCCACGACGCCCAGTGGACCGGCCTGCCGATGATGCCCGACCAGGATCCCCAGCAGCGCGAACTCCACCCGCCGTCCACCGCCGCCACCCTCAACCTGGCCGCGGCCGCCGCCCAGTGCGCCCGGCTCTACGCCCCGTACGACGCCGAGTTCGCCACCCGCTGCCGCACCGCCGCCGAAACCGCCTGGACCGCGGCGAAGGCCCACCCGGACGTGCTCGCCGACCCCGCCGACGGCACCGGCGGCGGCACGTACAGCGACGACGACGTATCCGACGAGTTCTACTGGGCCGCCGCCGAACTCTTCACCACCACCGGCAAGGAGACCTACCGTCAGGCCCTCCTGGACTCGCCCCTGCACGGCGACACCGACGCCGTCTTCCCCGCCGACGGCGGCATGTGGTGGGGCGGCACCGCCGGGCTCGGCGTCCTCACCCTGGCCACCGTCCCCAACGGCCTGACCGACGACCAGCTCGCCGGGGTCCGCTCCGTGGTGACCACGGCCGCCGACCGCTACGCCGCCCAGACCGAGGACCAGCTGTACGGCGTGCCGTACGCCCCCAACGGCCAGAACTACGTCTGGGGCTCCAACAGCCAGGTCCTCAACAACATGATCGTGCTGGCCACCGCCGCCGACCTCACCGGCACGGACCGCTACCGCGACGCCGTCCTGCGCGGCACCGACTACCTCCTCGGCCGCAACCCCCTCAACCAGTCCTACGTCACGGGCTACGGCGAACGCAGCTCCCAGAACCAGCACCACCGGGTCTGGGCCCATCAGAGCGACCCCGCCCTGCCGCACCCGCCCGCCGGCTCCCTCGCGGGCGGCCCCAACCTCACCGCCCCCACCTCCGGCGACCCCGAGGCCGCGGCCAAGCTCACCGGCTGCGCCGCCGCGATGTGCTACCTCGACGACAACGGCTCCTACGCCACCAACGAGGTCGCCATCAACTGGAACGCCCCGCTCGCCTACATCGCGTCCTACCTGGACGACGCCGGCGACGGCGCCGGACCGGTCCGCTCCTGCCGCGTCACGTACTCCTCGCACCCCTGGAGCACCGGCTCGACCACCACGGTCACGGTGAAGAACACCGGCACCGAGGCCGTCACCCCCTGGTCGCTCACCTGGCTGCTCCCCGGTGACCAGCGGCTCAGCCACACCTGGAGCGCCGAACTCACCCAGTACGGGCGGACGGTGACCGCCGCCCCGCTCTCCTGGAACCGCACCCTCGCACCCGGCGCGAGCGTCGACTTCGGGTTCAACAGCAGCGTCACCGGCGCGGCCCTCGACCCCGGAACCGTCAAACTGAACGGGAGGGCGTGCACGGCCGGCTGAACCGGGGCGGTGTGCGGGCCTCCGCACACCGCCTCCCCCTCACCCCAACTCCTCCGGCAGCGCCGCCGCGTGAAGGACGATCAGCCCGGACACCGCACGCGTCAGCGCCACATACAGCCGGCGCAGTCCCGTCCGCTCGTCCGGCTCGCCGTCGACCACCGCCGCCGGTTCGTCCAGCACCACGTAGTCGTACTCCAGACCCTTGGCCAGCGAGGCCGGGACCAGCGTCAGCCGGGACTCGGCCGTCGTCTCCTCGCCCGGCGAGAGCCAGCTGTGGCCCGCCGCCTCCAGGGCCGCCTCCAGCGCCGGAATCCGGGCGTCCGCGGCGATCAGACCCGTCGACCCCTCCTGCTCCAGCGACTCCTCGCACGCCGCGACGACCGCCGCGTCCAGCGCCCCGGCCTCCGCCACCTCCCGTACGGACAGCGAACCGGGCGACTCACGCACCGACTCCACCGCCGTCAGACCCGGTGAGATCACCGGCAGCAGCCGCGAGGCGTACGCGATCACCTCGCGCGGCACACGGAAGCCCGCCGTCAGCTCCTCCACCACCGCGTCCGGCTTCCCCAGATGGTGCAGCGCCTGCTCCCAGCTCCGCGTCGACCACGGCGTCGTGCCCTGCGCGAGATCCCCGAGCACCGTCGCCGACCCCGTCGAACAGCGCCGCCCCACCGCCCGGTACTGCATGGGGGACAGGTCCTGCGCCTCGTCGACCACCACATGGCCCAGCGAGTGCGTGCGCTCCACCAGGTCGGTCGCCTCGTCGATCAGCACCGCGTCCGCCGCCGACCACTTCGCCGACTTCACACTGCGGGCCGGCTTCGCCCACAGGATCGCCTTCTGCTCGTCCTCGCCCAGCAGCCCCTCCGCGTGCGCGGCCAGGAACTCCGGGTCCGACAGCAGCCGCAGCACCAGCTTCGACGGATCGACCGCCGGCCAGACCGCCTTCACGGCCGCCTTCACCGCCGGGGTCCGCGCCACCGCGTTCTGCACCCGGTCGTCGGGCGCCTCGCCCGCCTCCTCCATCCGCACGAGCACGGCGTGCGCGATGCGCTGCGGCAGTGCCTCGTGCGCCGCCCCGTACCGCATGTCCCGGTCCAGCAGCTCCCGGACCATCTCCTCGATCTCGTACGCCGGCACCCGCCAGCGCCGCGAACCGCGCACCACCATGACCGGCTCGACGGGCATCGTCACATGCGAACGCAGCGCCCGCCGCAGCACCTCCGCCATGCGGGCGTCGCCCTTCACCACGGCCGCCGCCGCCTCGTCCGTCCCCCGGACCTCGACCCGCGCGGCCACCAGGTCCTCGACGGTCGCCTGCTTCACCTCCAGCTCACCGAGGGCCGGGAGCACCTGCTCGATGTAGTGCAGGAACGACCGGTTCGGCCCGATGACCAGGGTGCCCGTACGGGCCAGCCGCTCCCGGTGCGCGTACAGCAGATACGCCACCCGGTGCAGGCCCACGGCCGTCTTCCCGGTGCCGGGACCCCCCTGCACGCACACCGTGCCGCCGAGCCCGCTGCGGACGATCTCGTCCTGCTCCGGCTGGATCGTCGCGACGATGTCCCGCATCGGCCCGACACGCGGCCGCTCGATCTCCGCCTGGAGCAGCCTGCTGGTCTGCGCCGCCTCCGCGGGGTCGGTCAGATGCTCGTCCTCGTACGCGGTCAGCTCGCCGCCCGTGTACCCGAAACGGCGCCGTTGGCGCACGTCCAGCGGGTCCTTGCGGGAAGCCCGGTAGAACGGCTGGGAGACCGGGGCGCGCCAGTCGATGACCATCGGGTCGCCGTCGGCGTCGTGGACGTGGCGGCGCCCGATGTAGAACTGCTCGCCCTCCGCGCCCTCCGCCTCGGCGGCCCCGACCACGTGCAGATAGTCGAGCCGCCCGAAGAACAGCGGGGTGTGCGACAGATCGGCGAGCGACTTGATGCGCTCGGTGATCTGCGCCTGGAGGATCGCGGCGTTCACCCAGTTCGCCGTGACATCGCGGATGTCGAGGGCCTGGGCGTCCTCCCGCATGGCGCGCAGCGCGGCCCGCGAGGCCGCGAGATGGGCGCGTTCGTGCGCGAGGGGATCGGTGGTCGTGGTGTCGCTCTCGTGTGCGTGCGCGGGCACGGTGTTGCCTCCGGCATTCAACGCAGGACGACGGACCGCAGCCCGTCCCGGCCGGTGCGCGGGGCGATGCGGTCCGCTCGGGGATCGATCACGGGTACGCGCGGGGAGCGCGTACGGATGTCGGCCGGTTTCCGTCCGGTCGGCGGCGCTCCCCCGGCTGCCGGCACATGTCCTCGCGGACGGCCGGTACCACGGTGCGGGAGGCGGGCAGACCGGAGATTGTAGCCACCCCTCGTCCCGGGCGCGAACGAATATCGGGGGAGGGGATCCGTCCCGTAGGGGACGGCGTGCGACCCCAGGCCTACGCGGCCGCCGACGCGCTTCCGACTCCCGGCCGACGCGGTGGTACACCCGTTCGGAGCACCATGGATCCATGAGCACCGTCACCCTGAACCCCCGCAGGACCGGCCCCGCGCACGGCGCGACCGCGGCCACCGGTCACCCCCGCCGCCACCGCGCCGGAGACGCGGTCCGCGCCCTCACCGTGTACGCCCGCGCCGCGTTCGGCGTCGTCGTCCTCGGCGAGTACGCGGAGGAGGCGGGGGTCCGCCGCCGCGCCCACTGACGGCTCACCCTCGTGAGGCCCCGGGGCCTCAGCCCTCCGACAGCAGCTCGTCCGCGTCCACGATCCGGTACGCGTACCCCTGCTCGGCCAGGAAGCGCTGGCGGTGCGCCGCGAAGTCCTGGTCGATCGTGTCCCGCGCGACCACCGAGTAGAACCGCGCCTCGTGCCCGTCCGCCTTGGGACGCAGCACCCGGCCCAGCCGCTGCGCCTCCTCCTGGCGCGAGCCGAAGGTCCCCGACACCTGGATGGCGACGGTCGCCTCGGGCAGGTCGATGGAGAAGTTCGCCACCTTCGACACCACCAGCACGCTCAGCTCGCCCTGCCGGAAGGCGTCGAACAGCTTCTCCCGCTGGGCGTTCGTCGTCTCGCCCTTGATCACCGGGGCGCCCAGATGCTCACCCAGCTCGTCGAGCTGGTCGATGTACTGCCCGATCACCAGCGTCTGCTCGCCCTTGTGCTTGCGCACCAGCGCCTCGGTGACCTTCCGCTTCGTCGCCGTCGTCGCGCAGAACCGGTACTTCTCCTCCGCCTCGGCCGTCGCGTACGCGAGCCGCTCCGAGTCCGTCAGATTGACCCGCACCTCGACACAGTCCGCCGGGGCGATGTACCCCTGCGCCTCGATCTCCTTCCACGGGGCGTCGAACCGCTTCGGCCCGATCAGCGAGAACACGTCCGACTCGCGGCCGTCCTCCCGCACCAGCGTCGCCGTGAGCCCGAGCCGCCGCCGCGCCTGGAGATCCGCGGTGAACTTGAACACCGGCGCCGGCAGCAGATGCACCTCGTCGTAGATCACCAGCCCCCAGTCACGGGAGTCGAACAGCTCCAGATGCGGATAGACGCCCTTCCGCCGGGTCGTCAGCACCTGGTACGTCGCGATGGTGACGGGCCTGATCTCCTTGCGGGTCCCGCTGTACTCGCCGATCTCGTCCTCGGTCAGCGAGGTCCGCTTCACCAGCTCGTGCTTCCACTGCCGGGCCGACACGGTGTTCGTCACCAGGATCAGCGTCGTCGCCTTGGCCTGCGCCATCGCGCCCGCCCCGACCAGCGTCTTCCCGGCCCCGCAGGGCAGCACCACGACCCCGGAACCGCCGTGCCAGAACCCCTCGACGGCCTGCTGCTGGTACGGCCGCAGCGCCCAGCCGTCCTCGGCCAGATCGATCGGGTGCGCCTCGCCGTCCACGTACCCGGCGAGGTCCTCGGCCGGCCAGCCGAGCTTCAGCAGCGTCTGCTTGACCTGCCCCCGCTCCGAGGGGTGCACCGCCACGGTGTCCGGGTCGATCCGGGCCCCCACCAGCGGCTGGACCTTCTTCGACCGCAGGATCTCCTCCAGCACCGGCCGGTCCGTCGTCGTCAGCACCAGCCCGTGCACCGGGTGCTTGGACAGCGTCAGCCGCCCGTACCGGTCCATCGTCTCGGCGATGTCGACGAGCAGCGCGTGCGGGACGGGGTAGCGGGAGTACGTCACGAGCGCGTCCACGACCTGCTCGGCGTCGTGGCCCGCGGCGCGGGCGTTCCACAGCCCGAGCGGGGTCAGCCGGTACGTGTGGATGTGCTCCGGCGCGCGCTCCAGCTCGGCGAACGGGGCGATCGCCCGGCGGCAGGCGTCGGCCTGTTCGTGGTCGACTTCCAGGAGCAGCGTCTTGTCGCTCTGGACGATGAGGGGTCCGTTCACGCGCTTCGGCCCTTTCTGCGGGGCCGCCGGGGGGCGGCGGGGGTGGCCAAACGTCCAGTGTGCCGTACGGGGGGTGCGGGGTGCGCTGTGTGCGGGGTGCTCTGGGCTCGGGGTTCCGTCCTCAATCGCCGGACGGGCTGATGGGTGCGGGGTTCCCCGCAGGGGCGCCTTCTGTTCGTCGTGTGGGGTCCGGGGTCCCTCCGGGGCGACTCCTCGAACGACGAACGTGCGGGCACCTCGTAAG
>NZ_JBHVIN010000039.1:0-6075 GCF_042799575.1 Streptomyces sp. NPDC057682
TCCGCGCCCGCGTCGAGCACACCTTCGCCCGCATGAAGAACTGGAAAATCCTCCGCGACTGCCGCCAGAAAGGAGACGGCCTCCACCACGCCGTCGCCACCATGCACAACCTCACCATGACCGGCTGAACCAACAGGTCAAACACACCACTTTGACCTGCCCACACCCACCCTTCTGCAACAACCTTTAGAAGGGGGGTGCCGGATCCGCCGTCAGGGCAGTGAGCCAGGCCGTATATGCGGCCCGGCGGGGGCAGTCGGCGGTGGAGCGGGGGGTGGCTGGGCAGCCGTCGGGCCGGCAGTCGGCCAGCCGGTGATCGCGGTGGGGGACAGCTCGGCGGTCAGTGAGGGCCGCGGAGATCTGGGCAAGGCGGCAGTCGGGCAGGGCGTCCCGGTTGGCCGGGTTGCGGAAGGAGTGGCCGCCGTCGTCGGTGCGGACGCCGCGGGCGTCGGTGCTCCACCGGGACGGGCCAGCCACGCCCTGGCGGCGCAGTACGGCCGCGGCCAGCCGACCAGGTTCGGGGACGCCGAGGCGGTCGCGTAGGACGACCGCGAGCCGTTCGCCCGCGCGGGACGGCGGCTCGTGGTCGCCGAGCGCGGGCAGCAGCAGAAGCATCCGGAGACCGGGGTCGGTGGTGGTGCCGCCGGGCAGGCCGTTGTCGGCCGCGCCGGCCAGTTCGTCCCAGGACAGCCCCGGCCCCCGCCAGTGCCCGGCGTCCCGCGCGAGGGGTTCGGCTTGCGCCCAGGCGGGGTGGTGGATCAGGTAGTCGACGGCGGCGTCCTTGTCGTCGTTCTGGTAGACCACGTGCAGGCGGAGGCCGCCGGCGAGTGGAACGGTGAACACCGGCCGGTCGGCCCCAGCCCATAGTCCACGCGAGAACGCCCGGGCGACGCGGGGGTCGCGGGGTCCCAGCCAGGAGCGGGGTATCCCCTCGCGGAGGCAGGCGCTCAGGTGCTGCCACCAGAACAGCGGCTCGTCCAAGAGATCGGGGCGGTGGGCGAAGCCCCCGGCATCGTGGCGGAACAGGCGGATCGGATGCAGAGCAGGCGGCACGGACACAGGACCATGGTCGTACATCTGCGAGTTCCCGAGCCGCCCGGGTCTCCGGGAACGGCCCCGGCCTCCAGCGGCCCGACTTTGGTCGGCCTTCCCCCGCGCTGCTGGAGCGTGCCGTACGCGGCTACGCCCGCTTCCTCGCCGACCCGGACCCGGACGCCGACAGGGGCGACCACGGCCAGGCCGACGACGCGGCGGGCCTGCGGTGAGCGGGACCTACGCCGTGCTCCACGATCCCGAGGGCCTGCTAGACGCCGAACTGCCCTTGGACCGCGCCCCGCACGAGGCCCTCATCACCGCCGTCCTCGCGTGGAAGGACCCGGACCTCGCTCCCCGCGACTACGAGTAGATCGCCCTCCAGCTCACCGGACACGCCCGCGCCCTCGCCGCCGACGTCCGACGTCTCGCCGCCGCCCTGCCCAAGAGCGACGGCCGCGGCGCCCTCGCCGAAGTCATCCTTTGCGAAGCCGACGGTCGCCTGTCCGCCCCGCTCCAGGGCACCGCCCGCTGCGTCCAGAACCGCGCCCGCCGCGTACAGGCCCTCTACACCCGGCTGGACCGCCTCACCGAATCCGCCCCGGCCACCGCCTAGTTCGCCGGGGGAGCGGCCCGAAGATCCCGGGGCCTACACGCACGCCAGCGCGATGCCGCAGCTCAGACCCTCCGGGCATCGCACCCCAGTGCGTGTAGGACCTTGGGCGATGCCACTGACCCCTGGATGGGAACCGGTTGCGTACGCCGCAGACGGCCGTCACATGCAGGCATATGCCTTGCTACTGCACGTCCTGGGGCAGGATGCTCATCCCTGTGAATACATCGCTTCGACAGCCAAATGACGGCACTGGCCTTCTCGGCGAGCACTACAGCCGCCGAAACTGTCCGCAAGCCACCCGGGATGGCGAGCCGGTGGGGCGGTGGATAGCCCTGGACGAGTCTGGATGGGATGGAGATCAGCTCCATGGCGAAGACCGTAGCCGCTACCTGACCATCGGATCTGTGGCCATCAGCGACGAAGACGCCGCCGACCTGGTCGATGGCCTCCGCCGAATCGCACGGATCCAGGCCCCTGAACTGAAGTTCAGCACCTCCTTCGCCAAGGACGGGCAGACCCAACGACGCAAGGCTCTCGCCGAGCTGCTCGGCCCTGGCGGCGCCCTCGAGGGGAGAGCATCCGTGTATGTCCTGGACAAGCATTACTTCATCGTGGGAAAGCTCATCGACCTCTTTGTCGAGGAGCAGACGTACAAGCAGGGCCTGGATATCCGGAACACCGGCATCGCCCGCAAAATGGCCCGGGACCTATTCAGTGAGGGCCCGAGAGCCCTCGGGCCAGCACTCTTCAACCGGCTGCTCGCCGCCACGGTCGCCTTCGCCTCGTATAAGAACCGCGACCAACAGGTCAGCGTCGACGACTTCTACGACGTCGTCGAAGAAGCGTGGGCACGCTCATCCCGGCGAAACGTAACCTCTCTCCTGGAACTGCTGCGTACCACCCGGGCGGAGGCCCGCGAGTACCTCAATGACGCCTTCGGGCCAGACGCATCACTTCTTGCCGCGCTGGAACCTCTGATCCCAGCTGTGGCCGCAGTAACGGGGAACTGGTCCCGTCGGATGGGCCGGGTCAACATCCTTACTGACGACCAACGCACGCTGACCGACCAGCACCTGGACAGCATCGCCGACGACGCTCGTGGCCTGGGGCATCCTGAGTTCCGCTACCTTTCACGGGATGTGAGCCTGGGTGAGCTCTTGCGCGGCAAGTCAAGCCATCATCCGTCTCTGCAGCTGGCCGACCTGGTTGCTGGTGCAGGGTTCGCCGTGGCCAAGCGCCACGCTGGACACCTCACCCCCGCAGGAGAAGACCTCTACCCGGTGATCGTTCCGCTCATTGACCCTGCCGGGATGCTCTCTCACGACGATCCCAGCAGGGTTGCTCAAGCGGGTGCTCCGGTGCCAGCAAGCTAGTCTCCAGCCCCGTTGATTAACCAGGAAGGCCAATGTCTGGGCTGGTCAGAACGGTTGCAGCCCAAGCGCTGCAACCGTTCATGTAGTGCGATGCAGCTACGTTGCAGCCGCCCACTCCAGCCCGAGGCTGGCCAACGCGGCGAGTTTGTCGGCGGTGAGCTTGGCCCGTCTGGTTTTGCTGTTGCTGAGGAATACCCCGAGCTTGACCTCCGACCCGTCCGGCAGCACCTCTACGTGGGCTCTGGGGACGGTCAGCGTGCCCGTGCGGTTCTTGGTACTGCGCCAGGGCGGCTACGCCCCTCTCGAAGGTGCTCACGGGCGCCGTGGACGCCTCCGCTCCGGCAGGCATTCCGAGCTCCTGGACGTGGGGTACGACGCCGATGGCTTCCAGACGCGCCCGCTGCCCATCGGCCAGGGCCGCCCACACCTCGGGCTGGCGCTGCCGGGCCAGCCACTTCCCGATGTCCATGCCGTGCACGGTGACCCCGGGTTCGACGTAGCCGAGGATCGTCTCCTCGGCCAGCATCTCGCGCACGACGGCGTAGTGCCGCTGCCATTCCGCCGGCCACGAGGGGTTCCAGTCCTCGTCGATCGCCCGTAGCGCGGCCTCCCATTCAGGGTGGCCGTCCAGCGCACCGGGACGGCGGAGGTTGGACAGCCACTGCCCGATCGGCCTGTCGAGCGCGGCCGCCGACCTTGGAGCACACAGCGTCCAGTGCTCTTGGTAGTACACCCGGGCCGCCGCCAGGTTCTCCTGGAACCGCGCGTCGGCCGCCGACCAGGCCATGCCCAGCTTCTCCAGCCGCGCCGCCCGCCGGCCACTCATCTGCCCCGCCCCGAACGCACGCCGCTGCTCCGCGACCCACTGCCCGAGCGGGAACGCGCCCTCCTTGCGCTCGTACGGCACCCGGGCGTGGCCCTCGCGCTCCACGTACTCCTTGAGCTTCGCCCAGCCCCGCGCCCAGTCCTGCCGCTCCGTGTCGATCACGTTGAAGGACACCCAGTTCGCGACCATCACCGGATCACGCGGAGCCGCAAAGCGGAGCAGCAGGCGGGTTTCTTCCTCGTTATCGGCGGGCGCGGTGCCGATGTATTCGGAGGGCTGCGCGACGTTCTTCTGCGGCTCCTGCGGAATGGCCAGCAATTCGACGGCCTCTTCGTCGTGAGCCCGTAGACCCTCAAGAACCTTCACCAGCGGCTTGTACGAACCGGAAGTGAACATGTCCTCCGGGCTTTCGTCGGGCTGGAGGAATACTGGCACGATCAGAGAAGCGAGCTTTCCCTGTCCGGGCTTCTGCCGCAGTGCGCGGCCGATGGCCTGGACGATGTCGTGCGGGGCGCCCTTGGGGTCCAGGAGCGCCACGGAGTCCACGGCCCGAATGTCCACGCCCTCCCCGAGGACGCGGCAGTTGGAGAGCACGGCCCGCCGGGCGGTGGTCCCGAACTTGCCCAGGACGTCGCGCCGGCGCTCGGGGACGTGCTCGCCGCACAGCCAGTCCGCCCAGATCTCGGACGGGTACTTCTCGGGCTGGTCGGCGTGCAGCCGCTTGGCCACGCGCTGAAGGCCCTCCGCGTACGCCGCAGCCTCTATGGTCCGGTGGTGGAAGGTGATGCACGTCGACAGGTTGTGCTGCTCCATCGTGTGGAGCAACGCGGCCTGGAGCGCGCCGAGGCGCTGCCCGCGGACCTCCTCGGTGTGCCGCTCCTCGCCCATCAGCTTCTCGGGTGTGACGACCGGGTCCTGGAGCTCCAGGACGATGATCTGGTACCGCGCCAGCAGCTTCCGCGACACGGCCGATGCGAGCGAGAGCTTGTAGAGGACCGGGCCGAAGACCTTCTCGTCGTCCATGGAGGCCGCCATCTCGCGCGGCAGCGGGTCACGCACCCCTTCGGCGACCTCGCGGTTCAACCGCTCCTCCCAGATCCGCGGTGTGGCCGTCAGGTACAGCCGGCGACGCGCCGGGATCTTCATCTGGTCATGGATGTCCGCCCACGCCTTACCCATCGACCCACTGGTCCGGTGCGCCTCATCGACCACCGCCAGGTCCACCGGCGCGAGCTTCTGCCCGTAGGCGCCCTCAAACGCCTCCACGAGCACGCCCAGCGAGGCGTAGGTGGCGTAGATGGTCACCGGCCCGGCGCTGTGCCACAGGGCCAGCTGCACGGGGTTCGTGGTGGACCGCACCCCCAGGTGCCACAGCTCCGGGTCGTCCAGCGGCGAGCACACCATCACGGCCGGCCCCTTGGGCCCGGCACCGTGCCACGCCTTCACGGTCTGCGCCAGGAGATCCAGGGTCGGCACCACCACGAGAATGCGGCCCTTGGGCACAATCCGCTTCGCGGAAGCCGCCGCGATGATGGTCTTTCCCGTTCCGCACGCGGCGTGCACCTGCCCACGCAGACCATTCCAGGGAATGCCGCCCGGCGGGATATCGAGGCCGCGCACGATGGTGACTACGGCCTCAATCTGGTGTTCACGAAGTTTCACGGACATTCCCGCGTTCTCCTTTCTTGTGGAATGCGGCGCGTAAATAGGAATGAGAGTCCGGCGCGGTGACTGGCGGGTCGGGGTGATGTGTCTGATCCCAGACTCTACACACTCAGCACCGTGATGCATCACCCACGCGACAGCTTCCCCTGTAGGCTGATACTTGGATGAATCTCGCCCCACACGTACGGTTCATAGAGTATGCTGGCGGGGTATTCGTGAACGTGAGCAGCCGGTTTCGAGGGTGGGGAAGTGGTCAGGGTGGAGCGCAGCGGAGCCCGTCACTGCGGTGGGGCCGGCACCCGATCGGGCCGACGGTCCGTCACCCTCGTTGCGGGCGTGGTGGGTGGAAACCCCAAGCCTTACACAGGCCCGCGCCTGATGCACCCCTCGTAGCCAGCCCGGGTGATCGCGCTTGCGCGGTCGCCTCCAATTCGCGCTTGCGCGAATTGTATTCCGTCAAGAATTCCGCTTACGGAATTCCATTCCCGCGCTTGCGCGGGAATCCGAATTGCGCTTGCGCAATTCGTTCTCTATGCCCCGACTTGTCGGGGCATAGCCCGCTC
>NZ_JBHVIN010000040.1:0-1196 GCF_042799575.1 Streptomyces sp. NPDC057682
AACACAGTGGACGCGAGCAACTGAGGACAAGCCCTCGGCCTATTAGTACCAGTCAGCTCCACCCGTTACCGGGCTTCCACATCTGGCCTATCAACCCAGTCGTCTACTGGGAGCCTTAACCAATCAAGTTGGTGGGAATACTCATCTCGAAGCAGGCTTCCCGCTTAGATGCTTTCAGCGGTTATCCTTTCCGAACGTAGCCAACCAGCCATGCCCTTGGCAGAACAACTGGCACACCAGAGGTTCGTCCGTCCCGGTCCTCTCGTACTAGGGACAGCCCTTCTCAATATTCCTACGCGCACAGCGGATAGGGACCGAACTGTCTCACGACGTTCTAAACCCAGCTCGCGTACCGCTTTAATGGGCGAACAGCCCAACCCTTGGGACCGACTCCAGCCCCAGGATGCGACGAGCCGACATCGAGGTGCCAAACCATCCCGTCGATATGGACTCTTGGGGAAGATCAGCCTGTTATCCCCGGGGTACCTTTTATCCGTTGAGCGACAGCGCTTCCACAAGCCACTGCCGGATCACTAGTCCCGACTTTCGTCCCTGCTCGACCCGTCGGTCTCACAGTCAAGCTCCCTTGTGCACTTACACTCAACACCTGATTGCCAACCAGGCTGAGGGAACCTTTGGGCGCCTCCGTTACTCTTTAGGAGGCAACCGCCCCAGTTAAACTACCCATCAGACACTGTCCCTGATCCGGATCACGGACCCAGGTTAGACATCCAGCACGACCAGAGTGGTATTTCAACGACGACTCCACAACCACTGGCGTGGCCGCTTCAAAGTCTCCCACCTATCCTACACAAGCCGAACCGAACACCAATATCAAACTATAGTAAAGGTCCCGGGGTCTTTCCGTCCTGCTGCGCGAAACGAGCATCTTTACTCGTAGTGCAATTTCACCGGGCCTATGGTTGAGACAGTCGAGAAGTCGTTACGCCATTCGTGCAGGTCGGAACTTACCCGACAAGGAATTTCGCTACCTTAGGATGGTTATAGTTACCACCGCCGTTTACTGGCGCTTAAGTTCTCAGCTTCGCCACCCCGAAGAGCAGCTAACCGGTCCCCTTAACGTTCCAGCACCGGGCAGGCGTCAGTCCGTATACATCGCCTTACGGCTTCGCACGGACCTGTGTTTTTAGTAAACAGTCGCTTCTCGCTGGTCTCTGCGGCCACCCCCAGCTCAC
>NZ_JBHVIN010000040.1:1293-2666 GCF_042799575.1 Streptomyces sp. NPDC057682
TGGAATGACACGACTTCGGCGGTACGCTTGAGCCCCGCTACATTGTCGGCGCGGAATCACTTGACCAGTGAGCTATTACGCACTCTTTCAAGGGTGGCTGCTTCTAAGCCAACCTCCTGGTTGTCTCTGCGACTCCACATCCTTTCCCACTTAGCGTACGCTTAGGGGCCTTAGTCGATGCTCTGGGCTGTTTCCCTCTCGACCATGGAGCTTATCCCCCACAGTCTCACTGCCGCGCTCTCACTTACCGGCATTCGGAGTTTGGCTAAGGTCAGTAACCCGGTAGGGCCCATCGCCTATCCAGTGCTCTACCTCCGGCAAGAAACACACGACGCTGCACCTAAATGCATTTCGGGGAGAACCAGCTATCACGGAGTTTGATTGGCCTTTCACCCCTAACCACAGGTCATCCCCCAGGTTTTCAACCCTGGTGGGTTCGGTCCTCCACGAAGTCTTACCTCCGCTTCAACCTGCCCATGGCTAGATCACTCCGCTTCGGGTCTTGAGCGTGCTACTGAAACGCCCTGTTCGGACTCGCTTTCGCTACGGCTTCCCCACACGGGTTAACCTCGCAACACACCGCAAACTCGCAGGCTCATTCTTCAAAAGGCACGCAGTCACGACGCACCGAGCAAGCTCGATGCGCGACGCTCCCACGGCTTGTAGGCACACGGTTTCAGGTACTATTTCACTCCGCTCCCGCGGTACTTTTCACCATTCCCTCACGGTACTATCCGCTATCGGTCACCAGGGAATATTTAGGCTTAACGGGTGGTCCCGCCAGATTCACACGGGATTTCTCGGGCCCCGTGCTACTTGGGTGTCTCTTAAACGAGCCGCTGATGTTTCAGCTACGGGGGTCTTACCCTCTACGCCGGACCTTTCGCATGTCCTTCGCCTACATCAACGGTTTCTGACTCGTCTCACAGCCGGCAGACTATGAAAAAGAGATCCCACAACCCCACATGCGCAACCCCTGCCGGGTATCACACGCATACGGTTTGGCCTGATCCAGTTTCGCTCGCCACTACTCCCGGAATCACGGTTGTTTTCTCTTCCTGAGGGTACTGAGATGTTTCACTTCCCCTCGTTCCCTCCACACTGCCTATGTGTTCAGCAGCGGGTGACAGCCCATGACGACTGCCGGGTTTCCCCATTCGGACACCCCCGGATCAAAGCTCGGTTGACAGCTCCCCGGGGCCTATCGTGGCCTCCCACGTCCTTCATCGGTTCCTGGTGCCAAGGCATCCACCGTGCGCCCTTAAAAACTTGGCCACAGATGCTCGCGTCCACTGTGCAGTTCTCAAACAACGACCAGCCACCCACCACCCCGCCACACTCGGCGAGTTCACTGGGGCCGGCAACCGAAGGAC
>NZ_JBHVIN010000041.1:0-2093 GCF_042799575.1 Streptomyces sp. NPDC057682
TCCTCGCTGTGCATTGCCCACCAGACTCAAGGAGCCTCGTGGGACTTTCAAAGGAACCTCGAACCTGCCTTCGGCAGGTCGGGGTATCAACATATATGGCGTTGACTTTTGGCACGCTGTTGAGTTCTCAAGGAACGGACGCTTCCTTTGTACTTACCCTCTCGGGCTTTCCTCCGGGCGCTTCCCTTCGGTCTTGCGTTTCCGACTCTATCAGACTCTTTCGTGTCCGATTCCCGGTCGAAGCGGGTCCAGCTTTTGCCTTTCAGGAATTCGCTTTCGCGTTTTCCCTTTCGGCGTGTCCACTACGTTAGCGGATTTCCTCGGTTACTCATAATCGAGTCCCGGGGCTGTATTTCGGCACGCCAAAATACGCACCCGATGAGGGTGAATCGTAGGTAGTGGTTGGCCGCCTCGGGAGTCCGGTGTGCGATCCGATGGACCGAACCAAGGACGAACCCGTGTCAAGCGACTCGGTCTACTTTAGGGGTCCACCAAGAGAGAGTCAAGTTGCTCCGACGGGGGCCGGGCCGACGGCTCAGGCCGGGGTGGACGGCTTGGCGCGCGGACTGAGCCGGTAGGCCGAGACGGTGGGATCACCGGCCACGAAGAACCGGTGCTGCCAGTCGTGGGCCTTGCTCACCCCCACGCGAGGGCCCACCCGGATGCGTGCGGCGGGGACGGGGTCACCGTCGGTCAGCGTCACTTCGGGGCCGGCCAGGAGATCGGCGCCGATGTGTTCCGAGGTGATGCCGAGCGCCCGGCAGAAGTTCCCCGGCCCCCGGGCGAGACGCGGGGCGTCGATCCCCGCACCCCTGCGCTCCCGCGCCAGCTCCTCCCCCGTGACGATCCGGCCGGCCCGGACGAGGACGGCGGACGCGATGCCGTCCACGCCGGTGACGACGTTGGCGCACCAGTGGAGGCCGTGGGAGCGGTAGACGTACAGATGCCCGGCCGGGCCGAACATGACGGCGTTGCGTGAAGTGCGGCCCCGGTAGGCGTGCGAGGCCGGGTCGGCCGCGCCCGAGTACGCCTCCGTCTCCGTGATGGCGATGCTCACCGTCCCCTCGGGGGTGGTGCAGGTGAGCACCGCGCCGAGGAGTTCGGGGGCGACCTCTTCGGCGGGACGGGAGAGGAGATCGACGTTCATGCCCGTCGACGTTACCGGGAACCGGGTACGGTCCTCGCGCGTATGTAGGGGTCAGGACCTAGGAGGAGAAACATGGGCTTCAAGCGGCTGCTCGCGAGCATGGGTGCCGGCGGTGCCTCGGTGGAGACGGAGCTGACCGAGGTCAACGTCGTGCCCGGCGGGATCGTCCAGGGCGAGGTGCGGATCCAGGGCGGTTCCGTGGACCAGCAGATCGAGGGACTCTCGGTCGGGCTTCAGGCCCGCGTCGAGGTCGAGGGGCAGGACCAGGAGTACAAGCAGGACATCGAGTTCACGAAGCTCAGGCTGGGCGGCGCCTTCGAGGTGCGGGCCGGTGCGGTGCACGTGGTGCCGTTCGGGCTGGAGATCCCCTGGGAGACCCCGATCACGATGTTCGCCGGGCAGCATCTGCACGGCATGAACATCGGGGTCACCACGGAGCTGGAGATCGCGCGGGCGCTCGACTCGGGCGACCTCGACCCCATCAACGTGCACCCGCTCCCGGCCCAGCAGGCCATCCTGGACGCCTTCGGGCAGCTCGGCTTCCGCTTCCGCAGCGCCGACATGGAGCGCGGGCACATCCGCGGGACGCGGCAGCGGCTGCCCTTCTACCAGGAGATCGAGTTCCACCCGCCGTCGCAGTACCGCGGGCTGAACCAGGTCGAGCTTTCCTTCGTCGCGGACGACCGCGAGATGGACGTGATCCTGGAGATGGACAAGAAGCCGGGGCTGTTCAGCGAGGGCAGCGACTCGTACCGCTCGTTCAAGGTCGGACTGCACGACTTCCAGGGGACCGACTGGGCGGCGTATCTGAACCAGTGGCTGGCGCAGGTCGGCGGGCAGCGCAACTGGTTCTAAAGGTTGTTGCAGAACGTCTGGGTTAGGGCATTCCTCTTGTATGGGTGGGGTGTTGCGGGCTGAGCCGTTGTGGGTGGAGACGTTCACCGGG
>NZ_JBHVIN010000042.1:0-1751 GCF_042799575.1 Streptomyces sp. NPDC057682
TCGCCACCATGCACAACCTCACCATGACCGGCTGAACCAACAGGTCAAACACCACTTGACCTGCCCACACCCACCCTTCTGCAACAACCTTTAGGACCTGTCTCTTGGAAGTGCGGTGCGCACGGTACTGCGGGCTGGATCGATAACCTGTGTCAGCGTCGGCGGCATGGTGCGAAACTTCGGGCCATGACCTCACCCGAGCTCAGTGACCTGGACTATCTCCGGGAGATCGAGCGCCTCGCCAACCGCGTCAGTGTGGAGGCATCCAACGAAGGATGGCTCTCGTTGCAGACAGACCCGGAAGAGGCGACACCACTCCAGCGCAGCGTGAACGTGCTTGCTCGGGCTCTGCGCCACTACCACTTAGAAGGCGATGGCTGCCTGGAGGAGGACCGGCCCCTGGTCCGCCTCGCCGGAGCCTCGGTGTTGAAGCCCGGGGCCATGCCGGCTGGCGAGGAGGAAGCATACGAGGAGGTGTGTGCACGGATCGGCGTCGAACCCAGGCCGGAGGGCTGGGCACTGTGGAACACCTGGAGCGACGGGGACCTGAAGGTGACCATGGTGGTGTCCGCCGTCGAGACGACCGAGGGGATGTTCAAGAACTGGGCGCGCGGGAGGGCGCTCGACCCGGTGTCACCGCTGCCCTCTCAGATCGCCATCGTCCGCCAGGGCTGGATAGGACCGATGACGTTCTCACCCCGCGGCGTCAGACGGACCGGCCTTGGCGGTCGGCCGCTGTCCTAAGCTCTGACCCTCGGTCAAGGCCGTGTCCACATGAGAATCGCAGCGAGGTGCAGTGCGGCCTGGTAGGCGATGGCGAGCTTGTCGGTGCGCGTGGCCAGACCCCGCCACTGCTTGAGGCGATTGATGCATCGTTCGACGGCGTTGCGCTGTTTGTATGCCTCGGCGTCGAAGCCGGGCGGGCGACCACCGGCGCGACCTCGCCGCAGTCGGTGTCCGACCTGGTCGGCGGGCTGCGGGATCACGGCACGGATCCCTCGCCGCCGGAGATGCTCACGGATCGCGCGGGATGAATACGCGCGGTCGGCCAGGACGACGTCCGGGCGGGTCCTTGGCCTTCCGGGTCCGCTTCGCGGAACACGGATGCTGGCCATGACGGTCTCGAAGGCCGGGGCGTCGCCCGCTTGGCCTGCGGTGACGCGGAGGGTCAAGGGTCGTGCGTGGCTGTCGCTGGCGAGGTGGACCTTCGTGCTCAGGCCGCCGCGGGAACGTCCGAGCGCGTGGTCATCGGGCTCAGCCTGATCCGGAGCCCCTTTTTCCTGGCTCCGACAGCATGCTGGTGAGCCCGGCAGACGGTGGAGTCCACCGACACGGTCCAACCGATGTCGTCAGCACCATCGGCCGCTGCCAGGAGCGTGGCGAGGATGCGTTCCCAGGTGCCGTCCACGGCCCACCTGATCAGCCGTTTGTGAGCGGTCTGGAATGAGCCGAGCTCGTCGGGCAGGTCCCGCCAGGGCGAGCCGGTGCGGTACTTCCACGCGATGGCCTCAAGGGTTCGACGATGGTCGGCCCATCGCCGACCACGGGCCGGATCTGCCGGCATCAACGGCTCGATCCCGTCCCACATCGCATCAGTGATCACCCCACCGGACAGACACACCCGATCAACCGACGAGCAGATCAAGGAGACACCGCTCTAAAGGTTGTTGCAGAACGTCTGGGTTAGGGCATTCCTCTTGTATGGGTGGGGTGTTGCGGGCTGAGCCGTTGTGGGTGGAGACGTTCACCGG
>NZ_JBHVIN010000043.1:0-1468 GCF_042799575.1 Streptomyces sp. NPDC057682
GCTAGGGTCTGTTGTGAAAGTGGATGATGTTGCTGCTGTGAGTGCTGATGCGGCTGGCTGCTACCTTCCGGAGCCATGGGCGACAGCATGTATGTGGGCAATGCTGGCAGGGACGCGGCACTGGACCGGGGGTGGCTGCTGGGACATTTCAAGGAGGCTTCCGATCCTCGTCACAGCGAGGACGTGGAGATCAAATGGGGCGTCCACCCGCAGGGCGATGAGCGGGCTCAGTGGGTGACCGGCGAAGAGCGCACCGCCCTGCTGGTCCTCATCAGCGGGCGCTTCCGAGTGGAGCTGCCCGGGCGCAGTGTTCTCCTGGCTGAGCAGGGGGACTATGTCGTGTGGGGCCAGGGCGTCGATCACTCCTGGTTCGCGGAGGAAGAGTCCGTGGTTCTGACGGTCCGCTGGCCTTCTGTCCCCGGCTACAAGGTGACCGACGAGGACGATTCCGCTGGTGCTCATAGCCATTCGTTGAGGACCGCGACCAGCACGGTGACCTCGTAGCGGACGGCCAACTTGTATAGCGGGTGGCCACCGCACGGTGGCGCTTGAGACGATTGATCCCGCATTCGACCGCGTGGCGTTCGCGGTAGTCGGTCTTGTCGAACGTCGGCGGCCGACCGCCGCGAGAGCCGAGATTCTTGCGGTTGCGGACCCGGTCCGCCGGGACGGGGATCGTTGCCTTGATCCCGCGTCGGCGCAGGTAGGCGCGGTTTTTTTGCGGGAGTCGTACGCCTTGTCGGCCCGCACCCGGTCCCGGCGCTTGCGCGGCCGTCCCAGGCCGAGCCGGGGAACCCCGATCGCTTCCAGGACCGGCTCGAAACTGCGGTGAATCTCCGCGTTGTCCGGCCGTGATCACCACCGACAGGGGCTTCTGGCCCTGCTCGACCGCCAGGTGGATTTTGCTGGTCAGTCCGCCCCGAGACCGACCGAGCCCGTGATCGGCTGGCTCGTTGAAGACCCCGCCGGGCGGCTCCTTCTGGAGATCCCCCCTTTCGCTGCCCCGGCGGCGTGCTGGTGGGCCCGGCAGACCGTGGAGTCGACGTTCACGTCCAGATGATCAGGCCCTTCGCGTCCGCCTCGGCCTGGAGCTGGGTGACGATCCGGGCCCAGGTGCCGTCCCGCTGCCAGCGGCGGAACAGGTTGTAGGCCCGGTCCCACGGCCCGTACCTTTCGGGAATGTCTCGCTATGGGGCGCCGGTTCGGGTCCGCCACCGTATGCCGTCTATCAGCTGCCGCCGCGTCCACACCGGCGGACGGCCCGGCTTGATACCCCCGGGAGCAACGGCTCAAGCCGGGCCCACTGGCTGTTCGTCAGGTCACCACGCCCCACAGAGCGTGATCATCTACGACCAAGATCCACTTTCGCAACACGCCCTAACGACCTCGTGCACGATAGGCGTCACCGCAGGTCAGCGACTTGCGCCGCCGCGACGCCCGAGCCGCTGACCTGCACTGATGCAGCAAG
>NZ_JBHVIN010000044.1:0-1292 GCF_042799575.1 Streptomyces sp. NPDC057682
GAAGTGGCTTGGGAGGCTGTTGGTTCGTCAGTCCTGAGGCAGGGCGGCGAGCCAGCGGTCGTCCTGGAATTCGGCGGGGACTTCGTCCTCCCCAGGATCGATCCCGCGGCGTTCCAGTTCGTCGAACCATCGGTCCCGCTGTGACTCGGGGAGGCGTCGTCCGCACCAGGGACAGAAGTCGATGGTGATGCTCGACGTGCCGCCGTCGTGGATGATCAGCCCGTACTCCTGGAACTTGGCGCTGAAATCGATCAGTGCGTCCGGGCAGGCGAAGGGGTCGTCGTGCTGGTCGCAGCGCACGTTCACGCAGCGGCTCATCGCTTCGCAGCAGTGGTTGGTCATGACCTTGGCTTTCCGGTGTTCGACTCGATGACCAGAAGTAGATCACGGTCTGTGATGATCACCGGATGGCACGTGGAGATCTGACGGATACGCAGTGGGCCCGGCTGGAGTCATTGTTGCCCAGGGGCAGGAAACCCGGACGTCCACCGAGATGGAGTCGGCGGCAGTTGGTCGACGGCATACGGTTCCGTACCCGGACCGGTGTCCCGTGGCGGGATGTGCCGGAGCGATACGGGCCCTGGGCCGGGTCGTATGACCTGTTCCGCCGTTGGCAGCGGGACGGCACCTGGCAGCGGATCTTCAGCGAACTGCAGGTTCAGGCCGACGCCAAGGATCTCATCACCTGGGATCTCAACATCGATTCCACCGTATGCCGGGCTCACCAGCACGCCGCCGGAGCGCGGAAAAGGGGGACCTACAGGCCGAGCCGCCCGGCGGGATCACCGTCGAGCCGGACGACCACGGCCTTGGGCGCTCGCGCGGCGGTCTGACCACCAAGCTGCACCTGGCCGTCGAGCAGGGCCAGAAGCTGATGGCCGTCGTGATCACGGCCGGACAGCGCGGTGACTCCCCGCAGTTCGAACCTGTCTTGAAGAAGGTCCGTGTCGCCCGCCCGGACGCCGGACGGCCCCGGACCCGGCCCAACCGGGTCCGGGCAGACAAGGCGTACGCGTCCCGTAAGAACCGCGCCTACCTGCGGCGACGCGGAATCCGATGCACCATCCCGGACAAGGCTGACCAGGCGGCCCACCGCAAGAAGCGCCGCTCTCGCGGTGGCCGGCCGCCCAAGTTCGACGCCGAGGACTACAAGGCTCGGCACGCGGTCGAGTGCGGGATCAACCGGCTCAAAAGACACCGCGCCGTGGCGACGCGCTACGACAAACTCGCGGTCCGCTACGAGGCGACCGTCCTCGGCGCAGCCATCAACGAGTGGTTATGAGCAGCACATT
>NZ_JBHVIN010000045.1:0-1009 GCF_042799575.1 Streptomyces sp. NPDC057682
CTAGGCACTGTTTCTCGGATCATGTTCTGAGCCAGATGACGAGGGCTGCGAGTGTGACGGTGCCGAGGTAGATGTAGGCGCGTTTCTCGTAGCGGGTGGCGACGGCGCGGAAGCCTTTCAGGCGGTTGATGGTGCGTTCGACGGTGTTGCGCTTCTTGTATCGCTCGCTGTCGAAGTCGGTGGGGCGGCCGCCTCGGGAGCCTCGGTTCTTGCGGTGTCTTTGCTGGTCGAGGCGTTCGGGGATCGTGTGCCGGATGCCGCGTCGTCGCAGGTAGCGGCGGTTCTTCCGGGAGGTGTAGGCCTTGTCCGCCAGGACATGGTCGGGCCGGGTCCGGGGTCGGCCGACTCCGATGCGGGGCACGGAGAGCTGCTCCAGCACTCGCTCGAGTTGAGGGCCGTCACCGTAGTGTCCGGGGGTCAGGACGAGGGCGAGGGGCCGGCATCGCCCGTCGGCGGCAAGGTGGATTTTGGTGGTGAATCCGCCGCGGGAACGTCCCAGACACTCGCCGATCTGACCACGTCCTCCAACCGGGCGGCCAGTTTCCTCAACACCGGATCGACCTGGTTCGTCCCCCTGGCGATCCCCTTTTGAGGGACCGCGACCGCCGGTGCCTTCCGCGCGCCGGCGGCGTGCTGGTGGGCCCGCACAGCTGTCGAGTCCACCGATACGTCCCAGTCGATCTGGCCCGCGGCGTCCTCGGCCGCCTGGATCCGCGACAGCAGCATCGTCCATGTTCCATCCGCTGACCAGCGACGATGGCGTTTGTAGACGGTCTCCCACGGCCCGAACCTCTCCGGCAGGTCCCTCCACTGCACGCCCGTCCGGACTCGGTAGAGAACCCCGTTGATCACCCGACGGTGGTCACTCCACCGGCCCCCGCGCGCCCCACCAGGAGGCAAGAGCGACTCCAGCCGGTCCCACTCCGCATTCGTCAGATCACCACGGCCCATAAAAGCAGCCTGCCCCCAACACCCCACGCACGTCAGGAGATCCGAGAAACAGTGCCTA